>DATLEB010000169.1:0-33933 GCA_035525615.1 Kofleriaceae bacterium
GGCCGCCGGCTGCTGATCGATGGTCGCGACCTTCGTGGCCGTGCTCTCGATCTTGGCGTGCGACTTCGCGTCGGCCTCGGCCGCGCGCTTGTTGACCTGCTCCTCGACCAGCCGGATCAGCTTCTTGTACGGCGCCCAGAACGCCTCGCGGATGCTGATCGGGTTCGAGACGATCTTGGTGACGGTCGCGTCCCAGTCGTTGCCCTCGCGATCGTAGAAGACGCCGTTGCGACCCACGAAGATGTTGTCGGCGTCGCCGTTCGTCACCGCGACCGCGATCGCCTTCCTCGCGCCGGCGCGCGTGATGTCGCAGTACGCGAGGTACGACGACGACATCGCAGCCAGCGCGCCGTGCTTGGCGGCGTCGGCGACCGGCACCGTCAGCTTGAACGCGCGTCCGTCGAGGTAGAGGGTGCCGGCCTGGAACGCGCCGTCGCGCTTCGAGTAGAAGTCCGAGAAGTTGACGAAGTTGCGCACCACACGCCCGAAGTCGCGCTGGATGCGGAGCAGCTTCTCGACCGACGCGATCGCGCCGTACTCGCCCTCGAGCGCCTTGTCGGCGGCGATGAGCCTGGCGATCTCCGCGCGCTGCGTGCCCGAGGCCAGCGCCTTGATGCGCGCCTCGTCGAGCTTGTCGGCGGCCGTGTGCGGACGCGCCGCATGCCACGTGATGTAGCCGGCCAGCTTGGCGGTGATCTTCGCGAAGTCGTCGGCCGACAGCGTGGTCGACTTCTTGCCGAGCACCGCCTTCACGGTGTGCTCGCGGAACGCCTCGATCTTGTCGGCCCACGCCGGGTTCACGCCGCCGTCGAGCGGCAGCGCCTTGCTGGCCTCGATGCGTGCCAGCGGCAGGCGCGCGACCTCTTCACTCGACGCCGACAGGAGCTTGCCGCCGAGCGCGATGAGCTCCGCGTCCTGACCGTTGAGCGCCGCCGCGGCGCGCGCGTCGAACGCCGCCAGCGCGGCGCGCGCGAAGTAGTCGTCGATCTTCGCCTTCACCGCCGTGAGCGCGTCGGCCGCGGCCGCCGTGGCTTCGCCCAGCGACAGGTGCGCGGCGCCGTCGGCGATCCAGGCGGCCAGCTTGTCGATGTCCGCGAAGAAGGCGTCGGTCTTGGCCTGATCGATACCAGGCTTGCCGCTGCGGTCGGTGACCGAGCCCGCGCCGGCGATGATCTCCTCGATCGCCTGCTTCACGTCGGCCTCGTCCGCGGTCTCCGGAATGATGATGCCGTCGCCGTTCAGCCTGGTGTTCGTGAAGGCCTCGACCACGCCCTTCACCTCGCCGAGCGAGATCGACATCGCCTCCTTCTTGCCGAGGTCGGCCAGGATGCGCTTGGCGGCGCCGAGCACCGCGACGTCCTTGATCGACGCGAGCGCCAGCGAGTCCCCACCTTTCAGGACGTCGTCGGCCGACTTCCAGGTCTTCCCGATCCAGTGCACGGCATCGACGATGTCGGGGACGCGGACGCGCCCGTCCTTGTCGTGATCGAGCAATTCCAGCGTCCGCGGGTCGACGTCGATGCCCGTCGACGGGATGGCCAGCGCCACCCAGAGCTTCTGGTCCAGCTCCGGAAGTGCCAGGAGATCCGCGCCGTTACGCAGGCTGACCTGGTCGACGCCCCCGGCCCGGAAGAAGTGCCAGTTATGCCCCATGCGCGGGGACGCTAACACGCCCTTCACGCCCCGCGATCACGGCCGATACGGTGTGTGAAGGAGATAACGAACATGAACACCCGCATCGCATTCGCCCTCTCGCTCGCTGTTTTTGGTGCCTGCGCCACGGACGCCGACATCGACACCGACCTGGAGACGGCCTCGACCGTTGCGGGTTCGGGCACGGTGGCCGGTAGCCAGGAGCCGATCGTCGACCAGCTCTGGACGCCCGAGTGCGGCAACGGCACGGTGTACGTGCCCGTCGCCGAGCAGGTGGAAGTTCGCTGGCTCGCTGCTTCGTGTTACGGCCCGAACGAGGTCTCGCTCAAGGTGGGCGGCGTCAACGTGCTGAGCGCGGAGGCGAGCGCGCTGTGCTCGTGTTTGCCCGGCGTCCGCAGCGTGCGCCTCACCGACCAGGAAGTCCTCAAGCTGATCGACGGTAGCTTCGACCTCGAGTTCGTGGCGCCCGGTGCGACGCTCCTCGCGTGGGCCGAGATCTCCATCGTCGACCAGTCCGGCGTGCACGACTACACGCTGTTCGACATGGACGGCCCCACCGACGGCGGCGAGAACGTGAACCTCTGCAGCGCGGGTTCGACGGAGAACGGCCGCGGCGCGGTCTCGGTCCGGCTGGGCGAGCAGTGCGACGACGGCAACAACGTCGACGGCGACGGCTGCAGCGCGACCTGCCAGAAGGAATGATTCACTCGCGCCGCGCGCGATCGCGCGGCCGCCAGTCGTCGACGGGGTCGCGCGGGTGCATCGGCCCGTCGAACGACAGTCGATAGGCGGCGTCGAAGTCGGTGACGCCGCGCGTTCGTACGAAGATCGTCTTCCGGTTGTAGGGGAGGAAGAACAGCAGGAACGGGAAGAAGTTCTTCACCACCACCACGTCGGCCTTCCAGATGTCGAGGCCGACGTCGGTGTAGAAGGACGGCTTCATCACCATCGCCGGTCCCTCGGTGATGACGAGGCGCAGATGGTCGACCGCGAGGACGACCACACGCAGGAAGCCGACCAGCTGGTGCTTGGTCACCACCGTCCCGCGCACGGGCAGCGGCGTCGATGACGCCGGGTCGAGCTTGCCGCCGACGTCGAGGCGGACCTCGTCGCCCGGGACGTGCGGCCAGAGCGTCTCGATGGCGTCCGGATCCCGGACCGCCGCGTAGGTGACGAGGTCGCGACCGTCCTCGAGCAGCGCGCGCAGGAGGTGCGTGGAGTCGCCGGGCGCACCGGCGGTGACGACGTCGGAGGCATCCGACATCGTGACCACGCCGAGCTTGCGGCGGAGCCGCGCCTTGCGCGCCTGCACGATGGCGTCCGACGGGGCCGCGAACGTGGGCGGCTGTTCGTGGCGGCGGGCCCAGCACATCTCGGCGAGCTCGTCGGCGAGGCGGTCGGCGGCGCCCTGGTCGCCGTTGGTGTGCACGATCGTCGACCACCCCAGGGCCGGATCGTCGTTCCACGGGTGAACCATGAACGTCGACGCGGCGACGCACTCGCCTTTGCGCTCCGCGACGCGCATCCGGCGGAAGACGGCGCGCATCGGCGGCAGGAAGTCGATCGTGCGGCCGCCGCCGAGGAGCAGCGGCAGCGAGCGCCACGCCGTCACCGGGCGCAGCGTGCCGGCGGCGATGCCGGCGAGGAGCTCGGCGGCCTTCTTGCCGACGCGCGCGTGATCGCGGTGCGGGTTGGTGCCGTACGCGACGATGGCGTCGGCGGCGGCGACGCGCTCTCGCGTGAGGTTGCCGTGCAGGTCGTGCGTCGTGACGACGGGGACGTCGCCGGCGGCCTCGCGCGCCGCGCGCAGGAGCTGCGTCTCGGGATCGCGCACGCCCTCGACGCCCATCGCGCCGTGCAGGCACAGGTACACCCCGTCGAGGCCACGGGCGCGCTGCGTGCGCAGCCCGTCGACGAGGCGGTCGCGAAGCGTGTCGAAGCACGCGCGCGTGAGCGGACCCGACGACGACGCCCACGCCGAGAACAGCGGGACGGTCTCGGAGGTGGGCGCGTGTTTGCGCACGCCGTCGACGAAGCCGGCCAGCTCGGCCTTCTTGAAGAAGCCCTCGAGCTCGTGGCCGCGTGGGCCGACCGCGGCGGCGAGCGCGTCACCGACGAGGTAGTGGCTCATCTCGAAGTCGGCGAGCCCCGTCTTCACCGGCGACAGCGCGTTGGTCTCCTGCATGATGCGCGCGTACGCGAAGCGGCGCGTCATCGGCGGCTCCGCTTGAGGCGCGACTTCAGCTTGTCGACCTGATCGAGGACGGCATCGACCTTGGCGCCGTGCTTGTCGAGGAGGCGGCCGACCGCGTCGTCGGCGGGTGCGGCGGCGTCGGGGACGACCACGCCGGGCGCGTACATCTTCTCGAACAGCTGCCGCACGCCGCGCTTGACGAGCCCGCGCACCGGGATCTTGGCCATCATCCCGTACATCGCCGCCATCGGCGCGCGCGCCAGCGATGGATCGGCGCGCACCTCCTCCGCGGCATCGCGCACGTCGCGGACGTAGTCGCCGGCGATCGCCAGGTGATTGGCCGTGACGGTGAGGTGCACGCCGGCCGGATGCTGCGTGCGATCCACCGACCAGCCGCGCGCCTCGAGGCGATCGGCGATCGCGTAGAGGTCGGGGCCGCCGGCCTGCGTCCCCCACGCGACGATCGTGGTGTCGGGGCGCCCGATGAGCGTGAGCCCCGGGATGGCAGAGATGCCGGCGCGGATCGTGTCGGCGGCCTCCATCGCCGCGCGCGTGAGCGCGAGGTAGCCGTCCTCACCCTGCGTCTGCAGCGCGGCCCACGCCGCGGCGAGCGGTCCACCGGGGCGCGTGCCGATCATCGTCGGCGAGACGTAGATGCCGCCGGGGAAATCGGTGGCGACGAAGAACTGGTGGCGCATCCATGTCATGTCGCGCCACGTGAGCGTCGAGGCGCCCTTGCCGGCGTAGCCGTACTTGTGGAGGTCCGCCGAGATCGACGTCACCGCCGGTACGCGGAAGTCCCACGGCTGGATCGGGCGGCCGAGCCGCTCGAGCCACGGCAGCATGAAGCCGCCGACGCACGCGTCGACGTGCAGCGGCAGGCCCGCGCGCGTCGCGACCTCGCCGATCTCCTCGATCGGATCGATCGTGCCGTGCGGATACTGCGGCGCCGACGCGCAGATCGCGATCGTGCGGCGCCCGATCGCGCGCGCCATCGCCTCGGGCCGCGCGCGTTGATCGTCGTCGACGTCGACCTTCTTCAGCTCGACGCCGAACCAGTGCGCCGCCTTGTCGAACGCCGGATGGATCGTGGTCGGCGCGACGATCTGCGGGCGCCGGATCCACGGCCGCCTGGCGCGCGCGTGCTCGCGGTACGTCGCGACCGCGCACAGGATCGACTCGGTCCCGCCTGACGTCACCGCGCCGACCGCCGAGGCAGGCCCGTTGAAGAGGCCCACGACCATCTGCGTGATCTCGGCCTCCATGCGGCGGAGGCTCTGGAACGCCATCGGGTTGAGCAGGTTCGCGCTCGCGAACAGCGCGTGGGCGCGCTGGAGCAAGCGCTCGTGCTCCTCGCCCGCGTGATAGACGAGCGAGAAGACGCGGCCACCGCGCCAGTCGGTGTCCGGCTGCTTCATCGCCGCGAGCTCGTCGAGCACCGTGTCGGCGGCGCGGCCCTTGGCCGGGATGCGGGTGCGCGTCACTGGTGCGGCTCGCGCGGATCGCTGAGGAACGCCGCCACCCGCGCGAGGATCTCGGGATCTCCGTTCACGATCTTCATGCCGTGCTCCTGACCCGGGTCCGCGATGACCTCGACGTGCACCGGCGGCGACGCGTCGTCCCAGATGCCCTTCAAGGCGCCGGCCGCGTCGGCGGCGCCCGGCTCCTGGCTGTGGACGATCATCACCGGCGCGGTGCTCGCGCGGGCGGCGTCGGGCGTCTTCACGCCGCGATACGCGATGCCCGGCGAGAGCAGGAGCAAGCCGGTCACGCGCTCGGGGTGCGCGCCGGAGAAGCGCAGCACCGCGGAGCTGCCGATCGACGAGCCGGCGAGGAAACACGGCGACTCTGGCTCGGCGCCTCGCCGCGCGTTGACCAGCGCCATGGCCTTGCCGACATCGCCTTCGACCTTCTCCCAGTCAGCGGTCTCGAAGGTCTTCCACGACAGCGTCGTGCGGTCGGTGCCGCGGGTGCTATCGCCGTGGCCGCGCAGGTCGAACGCGAAGACGTGCGCGCCCTGCGGCAGGCGGTCGATCACGGGCCGCCACTCGGCGCGTGTCGACGACAGCTGGTGGACGAAGACGTAGCAGTCACCCGACTCGGGCCCCTGGTGGAAGTACGTGCCCGTGAGCTCGACGGCGCTGTCCTCGGAGTTGAACACGACGTCGAGGCCCGGGCCGTTGCCCGTCTTTCGCGCCGCGCGCGTGTCGGCGGGGGCCCCGTCGATCGGGGGCGGCCCCATCACGGGCTTGCTGCCGCTGCCGCACGCACCGACGAACGAGATCGCGACGAGCCACCGCTTCATGGCGCGACTGTAACTCACAGGCGTTCGCGCTGCGGATCGAGGATGGCCGCGCGCATCTCGAGCATGTCGGCCTGGCCGCGCTGCAGCTCGGCGTCGCGCGCGCGCAGCTCCATGGTCGTGGTCGCGACGTACGACGACAGCATGTCCGCCTCGGCGCCGATGTCGGCGAGCGCACCCTGCGTGTTCCACACCAGGTCGCGCACGACCATCGCGGCGAGCCCCGGCATGGGCGTGACGTTCACGCCCTCGATGCCGGCGTCGCCGGCGACGTCCTTGCACTCGCGCTGAAACTTGAGCATCGCGTGCTGCGCCGCCGCGAGCTCGGCGCGCAGCCCCTCGTGCACCGCGTGCTCCGACAGATCGACCGCCGTCGACGTGAGCAAGCTCGCGCCCAGATCGTCCAGGAGCGACGAGCCCTGATCGCTCGCGTACGCGGCCATCGACGAGCGCGACGCGCCTTGCTTCACCGCGACCAGCGCGTCGTGCGCCGCGCGTCCGGCCGCGATCGCCTCGGCCAGCTCGCGCCGCGCTGCACGCAGCTTGCCGTCGGTCTCGGCGATGAGCTGCAGGTCCTCTCCGAATTCGCCGGCGCCGCGCGCGCGCTCGACCTCGGCCAGCACCGCCTGGTATTGCGCCTCGGCGCCGGCCACCGTCGCTGCGCGCTGGGTCAGCTGCGCGAGATCCGCCTCGATCGCGTGCAGCTCCTCCTTCATCCCGTCGTGGTGCGCCTTGGCGGACGCGCGCTCCTTCTTGTCGCTGGCCAGCGAGACCAGCTGCGCCGCCACCTCGAGCTGCGCGGCGAGACGCGAGCGATCGCCCTGCGCCTCGACCAGCCGGTGCGCGACCCACTCCTTCTCCTTGCGCGCCGCGCGCGCCGCGGCCAGACGTTCGTCGAGCGATTCGCTCACAGGGCGGCCTCCAGGAACAGCGAGAAGATGTTGTTCGAGCCGTGCCCGCGGATGTTGGACGGCGGCGACGTGATGCTGTCCTCGATCTGCGGGATGTCGTACCAGTAGTGGATGTACGTCGCGGCCAGCCGGTAGCGGCCCTGCGTCCAGCGCACGCCGGAGTGCAAGCCGATGTGCGAGAACGTCGGCTGATCGAGCGTGACGGTCTTGGCCGGCGCCGGCGTGCGGTCGTAGTGCGTGCCGAGCATCGCCTCGAGCCGCGGCGCCTGCGGCAGGTCGTGCACGCGCACGCCGCCGGAGACCTGCCACGAGTCGTGGTAGTCCTTGATGGTCTCGAGCTCGTTGACCAGGAAGATGTTCTCGACCGCGGTGTACTGGCGATCGTACTGGCGATAGAGCCAGTAGCGGAGCTCGGCGCCGACCTCGAGGTTCGGCGTCGCGTCGTAGTTGGCGCCGCCGAGGAACGTCCACGGCAACATCAGCTCCGTCGAGTGTCGCCCCGACAGCGTGTCGGGCTGCGCCGCGTCGTCGGAGTACACCACCGTGATCGGGCCCTGCAGCTGGGCGTTCACCTTGCCGACGATCGCCGCGCCGAGCGTGAGGCCGGTGGCGGGTGCGGCGTACACGCCGAGGTTCCACGTCGGCCGCCAGTCGCTGCCGTCGAGGGTGAGCTCCGGCTTGCTTCCGACCAGGTTGGACACGTCCATCCCGTTCACGATCGGGAACACGTAACGCTTGCCGTGCAGGCGCGGATTGACCACGCCGAGGCTGCCGCCCACCGACAGGTTCGGCTTCACCTTGTACGCCAGGGAGATCGAGAGCTGCGGCGCGACGATGTAGCCGTCGATGAGGTGGTAGTGCGTGGGCGCGTCGCGGTTGAACTGCGCGCCCGTCGCGTTCGACACGTAGAGCGACGCGGCGCCGAAGAGCTTGTCGCGCCACAGCGGCGACGACACGACGAGCATCGGGATGGCGCCGAGCGCGCGCGTCGGCTTCTGCGCCGGGTAATAGCCGTCGCCGTCGACGGGATCGTCGATGAAGCGCTCGCTCTCCTGCCACGGCCGCAGCCGGAACTCCGTCGATACGAAGGCGAGCCCGAAGCCGACGTACACGCGCAGCCCGTGCATCGTCGTGAGCCCCGCCGGATTCTGGAACACGGCCGCCGGCTCGTCGGGGCGACCGATGATCGCGGCCATCCCGGTGCGGCGCACGCCCATCTCCGGAATGCCGAAACCGCCGGCGTGAGCGGGCGGTGCGGAGCCGAGGGCAGCGAACAACAGCAACGACAGTGCGGCCCCCAGCCGCATCGTGTACTTCACGCGCGGAGCATAACGCGCTGCATCGGCGGAACCATCACTCCGGAGCGCTGAATCGCGGCGCGCACGAAGGACAGCGCTCCCGCCCCGCGTCTAGTGTCGATCGCGAGGAGGGACTCATGGGTTTTCTCGACAAGCTCAAGAACAAGCTCGGGATGTCCGACGCGCCACCGCCGCCGCCGCAGGCCGCCGCGCCGGAGCCGGAACCGGCGCGCGACAGCGACGACGACGACGACGCATCGTCCGGCAGCGGAGGCAGCGACGAGGCCTACGACCTCGCCGGCTTCGATCCCGACGACGAGGAGTCCTTCTTCAACGCCGTCCTCCACATGGAGTCGGACGGCCAGTACGGCGGCACCGACGAGTCGCGCGCGGAGATCATGTCGCGCTTCGGCATCCGCGATCGCAGCCACTGGCAGACCGTGAAGGACTCGGTCTATGCCGCGCTCGTGCAGAAGCACGGCGACGGCAACGTGGTCTCGCAGCGCGAGCTCAACTGGCGCTCGGGCCAGATGCAGAAGATGATCCAGGGCAACCAGGCCGCCGCGCGCGCCGGTGGCGAGCTCAATCCCGTCGAGGGCATCACGCTCGAGGCGTGGGCCGCGATCAACGCTGCCATCGTCGCCGGCTCGGCGACCGACGGTCTGCTCAAGGGTGCGGGCATCGACAAGGCGCGCTGGGATCGTGCGTCGGCGGAGTGGAACGCGCGCATGTCGCGCGACACCACGTTCGCGATCACGACGGTCTACGGCCAGGCCTTCCAGGCCGCGTCGCAGGGCAAGTTCGGCGACCTCGCGCGCGAGGCCAACGCCGCGCGCGCCGAGAACCGCGAGCTCACGCTGCAGCCGCCCATGTCGC
The DNA here is from genome assembly GCA_035525615.1 of Kofleriaceae bacterium. GTDB lineage: Bacteria > Myxococcota_A > Polyangia > Haliangiales > Haliangiaceae > UBA2376. The sequence goes on from DATLEB010000169.1 coordinate 9,235, forward strand.
ACGAGCAGTACTGGGAGATCATGTACGAGCAGTCGTACGCGACGAAGCAGGGCAAGAACCCGGTCGACGCGCTCGAGGCCTGCGGCCTGACCATCGTCGACTGGACCGATCTGTCGTCGTACATGGGCTACCACTTCGAGCGCACGTCGCAGCTCCGGTGGAAGGAGTACGAGGAGATCCACAAGCGCGTCGAGGCCAAGTTCGCCGCGAAGTATCCCGGCGTGAAGGCCGACGTCGACATCTCGTTCTGACGAGCATGTCGGCGCTGGCGCGATGGGACGCGTTCCTCGCCCAGATCGAGGGACGGCACCGCGAGGTGCGCACCGAGGCGTTCGCCGCGGCGCTCCACGAGGTCGCGCAGCTCGCGGCGGGAGGTGACCACCTCCCGCTGTCGCACCAGCTCGCGGCGGTCGACAACCGGCTGCACGAGCTGGAGCGCAAGATCATCGACACGTGGCACGAGAAGGTCGACGACGCGATCTGCGGCGAAGGTCACCCCGAGCACGTCCGCACCGCGGCGCGCGAGAAGGGCGAGGCGCTGCAGCACGCGCTCGACGACGAGCGCGAGGAGCTGCCCATCCGCGTCATGGCCGACCTCGCGCGCCAGCGTTACAAGCACGCCGTCGCGCAGCATCGCGCGCCGCCGTGCGGCTCGTGCGCGCGGCCGCTCGACGCGCCGGTGTCGTTCCGCGCGCTCGAGCTGCGGTGCGGCTGTGGCGCCGCGACGGTGTGGCAGCCGCCCGAGCTGATGGTGAGCGTGGCCGGCATCGGCACGCACCCCATGTCGCAGGAGGCGGCGACGCAGGAGTGGCGCGGGATGCGCGCCGCCGAGCGCGCGATGCACGCGATCCGCCCGCCGCGCGCGCTGGCGCCGGTGAAGGCGGTCGAGCGCGCGCAGATCGCCTACTGGCGCGCGTACCTGAAGGCGCGCGCGTGGTTCGAGCCCGAGCTCGCGCGCGATCCGGCGATGGAGATCCGGCGCCGGATGCAGCAATGGTACGAGGCGTTCGCCGAGCAGGAAGAGGGCTGGGTTCAGGCCGGCCGCCCGCGCGAGGCGATCTGAAACCCGCCCGGGGGCCAAAACATGTACACGGCCAAGTATCTCGTGCCGGGCAAGTGCGCCGAGTGCCACGCGGCGATCACGTTGCCCGAAGACCTCGAGGCGACGACGATGACGTGCCCGTACTGTCACGCGTCGCAGCCGGTGCCCGACCTGCAGACGCGGCAGCAGATGCTGCTCGCGCACAAGCGCGAGGAGCGCATCGCCGAGCAGCAGCGCGCGCAGGAGGCGCGCGAGTCGCGGCGCGAGGCGCGCGAGGAGCGCGAGCGGCACGAGGACAAGCAGGAGGCGCGGCGCGGCCGCTGGGGTATGCGGCTCACGTCGCTGTTCGCGATGCTGCTCGCGCCGACGATCATCGCGGTCGTCGTGTTCGACGCACCGGCGCGACTGGGCTTCGGTGACTCCGGCTCGGGGCGGCTCGCGCAGCAGCGAACCCTGCTCGCCGGCCAGGGCTGCGCGCCGGTCGGCGGCATCAGCGAGCAATACGCGACCGGCAACGTGTCGAAGCTGATTCCGGTGGCCGAGAGGCAGTGCATTCGCGTGTTCGCCGCCGGCGGCGACGGGCACCGGTCGCTGTCGCTGCGCCTGTTCGATGCCGACGGCAAGGAGCTGACCAAGGCCGGAGACACCACCGATCCGCAGCTCCGCTACTGTGCGAAGGCGCCCACCACCGTGCGTTACGAGGTCGGCGTGGGGCCGGCGTCGAAAGGTCGACTGAGCCACATGGTGCTCACTTGCGCCGATGCGGCGAAATAGCGCATCACAGTAGCCGTGAATCGACGACCTCACGTGGTCATCCTCGGCGGCGGCTTCGGCGGGCTGTGGGCGGCGAAGGCGCTGGCCAAGTCGCCGGTGCAGATCACGCTGCTCGATCGGCGCAACCATCACCTGTTCCAGCCGCTCCTCTATCAGGTGGCGACGGCGGCGCTGAACCCAGGTGACATCGCGTATCCGATCCGCGCGATCGTCAAGAAGCAGAAGAACGTGCGCGTGCTGCTCGCCGAGGCGCGCGGCATCAACAAGGACGAGCACAAGGTCGTGCTCGACGACGGCGAGCTCACCTACGACTACCTGATCGTCGCGACCGGGGCGACGCACTCGTACTTCGGCAAGGATGCGTGGGCGCCGCTCGCCCCCGGCCTGAAGTCGGTCGAGGACGCGCTCGAGATCCGCCGCCGCGTGTTCCTGGCGTACGAGGCCGCCGAGCGCGAGCACGAGGATTCGCTCCAGCGCGCGTGGCTCACGTTCGTGGTGGTCGGCGCCGGCGCGACCGGCGTCGAGCTCGCAGGTGCGCTGGGCGAGATCGGGTTGCACACCCTGGCGCGCGACTTCCGCCGGATCGATCCGACGCAGGTGCGCGTGCTGCTCGTCGAGGGGCGCGATCGCGTGCTCGGCACGTATCCGCCCAACCTCAGCGAGGCGGCGAAGAAGTCGCTCGAGAAGCGCCACGTCGAGGTGCGCGTCAACTCGAAGGTCACGTCCGTCGACGATGGCGGCGTCGAGCTCACGTTTGCCGACGGCAAGACCGAGCGCGTTGCGGCGCGCACGGTGCTGTGGGCTGCGGGTGTGCAGGGCTCACCGCTCGCGCGCTCGCTCGAGGTGTCGCTCGACAACGCCGGCCGCGTGAAGGTCGATCCCGATCTCTCGGTGCCGGGGCATCCGGAGATCCTCGTCGTCGGCGATCTCGCGTCGGCGACGAGCAACGGCCAGCCCGTTCCCGGCGTGGCGCAAGGCGCGATGCAGGGCGGCACGCACGCCGCGGCGATGGTGAAGGCCGACCTCGCCGGCAAGCCGCGCGCGCCGTTCAAGTACAAGGACAAGGGCTCGATGGCGACGATCGGACGCACGTCGGCGGTCGTCATGATCGGCAAGGCCACGCACCACGGGCTGTTCGCGTGGCTGTTCTGGTGGGTGATCCACATCTTCTACGTGATCGGCTTCCGCAACCGGCTGAGCGTGATCATCTCGTGGGCGTGGCAGTGGATCACGTTCCGCCGCGACGTCCGGCTGATCACGGGACCGGTGGGGCATCTACCTCCGGTGCGCGACATCGGCCCCGAGGGTACGGCGCTCCTGCCGGCCGCGGCCGAGACGATCCGTACGGTGGAATGACTCGTAACCTTCCCCGTGGGGGATCACGCGGTATCGGTCAGACGAGTGCTGTCGGGCCCGCCCGACGTGGTCTACGGGCTCCTGTGCGACACCAACCGCTGGGATCGCCTGGTGGGCGTGTCGTCGTCGACGTATTCGTACGACCTGCTCGATCCGGATGACCCGACGAGTCGTACCCGGATCGGCCATGCGACGAGCATGGGCACCCGGATCCACTTCGCGGAGGAGGGTGAGTACTGGACGCCGGACCTGCTCCGCGGTGAGCGGCGGTTCCGCGGCCGCGGCGCGAAGCGGTTGCAGCGCGGGTTCCTCGAGGTCGACATCGAGCCGGGGGACGAGCAGCGGACGCGTTCGCGCGTGCGCGTGCGCACCGGGATCACGACGGCGGGCGCGCTCGGGATGCTCATCGGTCTGTGGATGCGGGTGCGGTTCGCGTTCATCCTGCGGCTGTATCTGCGCGGGCTCGAGCGGACGCTGGTGGCGGCGGGTGCGCGCGGAGATGTGGCGCGAGCGAGCGATGCGCCGGCCGCGGTGCAGGCGCGCGATGCGCTGGTGGCGACGGGCGCGGTGTCGCGGCTCGTGACCGGCCGACACCGGACAGCGCCGGCGGCGACGGTCTCGGCGCGCGCGGAGCAGTTCGCGGCGGCGCCGGTGGACGCGGCGGTGCGCCGGCGCATCGTCGGGATGATCACGACGCAGGCCGACGAGCAGCTGGTCGCGATCCGTCCCTTCGACATGGCGCGCGCGTGGAAGGCCGATGCGCGCGAGGTCGTGCGCGGGTTCCTGCACGCGGCGCGCGCGGGGCTGTTCGATCTGGAGTGGCAGGTGAACTGCCCGGTGTGCCGGGTCGGTGCGGAGGCGGTGCCGCGGCTCGATCAGCTCGGTCACCGGCTGCACTGCGGCGAGTGCGACGTGTCGTACGACGTCGACTTCGCCGATCACGTCGAGGCGACGTTCACCGTGAGCCCGGCGATCCGGCCCGTGCACCGCGAGGTGTTCTGCGCGAGCTCGCCGGCATGGCGGCCGCACGTGCACGGCTACGTCGTGGTGCCGGGGCGCTCGACGCGTGACGTCGGGCCGCTGCCGGACGGCGAGCTGCTGGTGCGTGCGCGTGGCACGGCGCGGCAGCTGCGCGTGACCGGGCCGGCGCGCGCGGATGATTCGCGCGTGGTGGCGCGCATCACCGAGGATCGCATCGTCGCCGTGCCGGCGCCGGCCGCGGTCCCGTCGAGGAGCTTGCGGCTCGTGAACGACACCGATCGCCCGGTGCGCATCCTCGTCGAGCGCGCCGGGTGGGAGGCCGAGAGTCTGCGCGGGCGCCTGTTGATGACGCTGCCCGATTTCATCGAGCTGTTCTCGGCGGACGCGCCGGCGGCGGGGATGCAGCTGTCGGTCGGTCAGCTCGCCGTGGCGTTCACCGATCTGGTGGGGTCGACCGAGCTGTACGAGCGGATCGGCGACGCGCGCGCGTTCGCGCTGGTGCAGGAGCACTGGCGGGCGGCGACGCGCATCGCGACCGCGCATCGCGGGACCATCATCAAGACGCTGGGCGACGGCCTGATGATGTCGTTTCCTGCGGTGGGCGACGCGGTCGCCGCGTCACTCGAGATGATGGCGCACGTCGCGGCGATGGGCGCGCGCGAGCACCTGCCGCTGGCGATCCGCGCCGGCGTGCACGAGGGGCCGTGTTACCTGGTGCGCGGCAACGATCGCGCCGATCTGTTCGGGCGCACGGTGAACCTGGCGTCGCGGCTCGCGACCGTCGGCGGCGGGCAGCAGATCGCGCTCATGGACCGCACGCTGGCGCAGCCGGCGACGCTGGCGGCGCTCGACTTCGACGAGCTCCACATCGAGCGCAAGGAGGTCGAGCTGCGCGGCGTGGGTGGCCGGCATCGCGTCGCGCTGGTCGCCCGCAACGCCGACGACGTGCTCACCACCGGCAATCACCCGGCGCTATTGCTCGAGCGCAGCGAGCGCGGCGACGCGATCCGGCGGTAGCGGCGCCTCGATGGTCGGGTAGTCGGGCAGCGTGAGCCGCTCGGCGTGGAGGAAGAAGCCGACGAGCTCGGGGAGCGGCTGGCCACCGTAGAGGGTGTCGCCCGCGATCGGCGCGCCGCACGTCGCGAGGTGCACGCGCACCTGGTGCATCCGGCCGGTGGTCGCGGTGCAACGCAGGAGCACGCGCTCGCCGATGCGGCGCACGACCTCCCACGTGGTTTGCGCCTCGAGGCCGGAGGTGTGGTCGACGACGACCCTCGAGCCGCGCTGCACGAGCGGCGCCTCGCACCCGCGCGACACCGGCGGCGCGTCGACGAGCGCGAGGTACGTCTTGCCGACCTGCTGCGACGCGAACGCCGCGCGCATCGCGCTCCAGGCGCCGGGTGAGCGTGCGGCGGCGAGCGCGCCCGACGTCCCACCGTCGAGCCGGTGGAGGAGGCCGCCGTCGCGCGGATCGGCGGCGGCGGTGGCGCACTCGGGATGGAGCGCGACGATGCCGTTGGCGGCGGTGCCGAGCTCGCCGGGCCGCAGCGGCTGCGACGGGATGCCGGGCGGCTTGGCGACGATGATGATGTCGGCGTCGGTGTGGAGGACGGTCAACCGCGCCGCGAGCTCGGGGTCGGGCTGGACGCGCAGGTCCTCCGGCGTGGCCGGCGCGCGCGCGAGCTGGACGACGGCGCCGACGACCACGCGATCGCCCTTCTTGGCGAGCTTGCCGTCGACGCGGACGGCGTTGTCGTCGAAGAGGTCGGTCACCTTGCGGCGCGACGACTCGGGGAAGCGCCTGGCGATGACGCGATCGATGCGATCGTCTTCGCCGGCCTCGACGGTGAACGTGGTGGGCTCGCTCATGGTGAATCTCAGACCGCTCGTAGCAGGATCGCCGTGGCCGTGCCACCGGGCTCGATGTCGCCGCCGCCCGCTTCGATCTCGACGAGGGCGTCGATGCCGACGACGGAGGTGAGCATGTGTGAGCCTTGCTGCGGGTGCAGCGCGGCGACGAGGCGCGAGCCGTCGCGCACGACCCACGCGCGCAGGTAGTGGGCACGGCCCTTCGGCTTGGCGTACCCGTCGGGGAGCACGACCGGCGCGCGGGGGCGATCGACGCCGGCGGCGCCGAGCATCGTGAGCAGCGCGGGTCGCACGAACAGCTCGAACGCGACCAGCGACGACACCGGATTGCCGGGCAGCGCGAACACGGGCGTGTTGCCGGCGCGGCCGGCGGCGAGCGGCTTGCCCGGCTTCATCGCGACCTTCCAGAAGTCGAGCGAGACGCCCGCGGCGGCGAGCGCGCCGCGCACGTGGTCGTGATCGCCGGCGGAGACGCCACCGGTGGTGAGCACCATGTCGCACGCGAGCGCCTGCTCGACGAGGGCGCGCACGTCCTCCTCGCGATCGCGCGCGATGCCGAGGTGGCGCGGGATGGCGCCGATCTCGGCGATGTGTGCGGCGAGCGCGTGCGCCGACGAGTCGACGACCTGGCCGGGCCCGGGGATGGTATCGATGTCGACGATCTCGTCGCCGGTCGCGACGATCGCGACCACCGGCCGGCGCGTCACCGCGACGCGCGTCACGCCGAGCGCGGCGGCGAGCCCGATCTCGCCCCAGCCGAGACGCATCCCCGCGTCGAGCGCGCGCTCGCCCGCGGCGATGTCCTCGCCCATGCGGCGGATGTTGACGCCCTCGCGCGAGGCCGGCAGCTCCACGGTCTCGCCGCCGTCGCGCGCGTCCTCGAACATCACGACCGTGTCGGCGCCGGGTGGGAGTGGCGCGCCCGTCATGATGCGCGCCGCCGAGCCGGCGGGCAGCGGTTCGGGATTTTGCCCGGCCGGCACGTGGGCGACGACGGGGAGCGTCGCGGGCAACTCCGCGGAGCGAGCCGCGAAACCGTCCATCGCCGAGTTGTCGACGCCCGGCAGCGAGCGCGACGCGACCACGTCGGCGGCGAGGATCCGGCCCGCCGCGTCATCGAGCCGGACCTCTTCGGCCGGCAGTCGGCGCACGAGCGCCCGTGTGCGGGCGGCGGCCTCGGCGACGGAAAGCATGTGGGCAACATAACCCGATCGCGTAAGATCGACCGATGGTTCCGTGGCGCAGTCTGGGCGTGAGCGTCATCGCGCTCGGCGCCGTCGTCGCCGCGGGAGCCGTCGTGGTCTCCGGCTGGGTCGTGCTGCCGCCCTTGCTGGCGGCGACCTTGGTGCTCGCCGGGGCCGCGCTCTCCGTCGACTACTTCGGGATCCGGCGGCGGGTCGGCGACTGGACGGGGACGCGGCGGCCGGGGCCCGCGGCGTGGGCCAATCTGGGTGCACTCGAGGCGCGCTTCGCGCGCGATCGGCGCCGAGGGAGCGTCCATGCGGCCGCGAGTGCTCGCTCGCTCTTGCTCGCGTATGCGGAGCTCGATCTGCTGTCGCGTTCGTCGTCCGTCGTCGACTGCCTGGCGGCGGAGAGCGTGTCTCGCTTCCGGAATGATCTCTGCGGCGACGCGCTGCGCGCCCTCGCGCTGTCCGAGCTCGACCGCCCCGCCGAGGCCGCGCGCCTCGATCGCGCGCTGGGCGAAGGCGCCGGTGCATCGCCCGTCGTCGCCTGGGCCCGCGCCCGCATCGCCGCGCGCCGCGGCAACCTCGCCGACGCGATCACCTCCATCGACCGTGCGAAGCCGGCCCCGGGCTCGACGGTCGCCCACGACCTCGCCGCCCTGCGCTGCCGCCTGGTGCTGCGCACGGGCCGCGCCGACGAATCCGAGCGCGCGCTCCGCATGCTCGCGGCCACCGGCGGCCGCATGTGGGTCGAGCAGCTCGCCGACGACGATCACGTCGCACTGGCGCAGCTGGCGCGCCGCGCCCTCGGCCTCGACACCGCGTATCGCTGAGCCGATCGCCGGGGAGGTTTCTGCCAGACGAGGCGTAGTACGGTCATGCAAGACCGTACTTCTCGTGGTGCGGGCGGCGGGAGCAGCGAGGGTGCGCCGCGCTCCGGATCCGGCCCACGCGCGGGGACGCACACTCTCACCGACGGGCTCGGCGGAGGCGGCGGAGGCGGCGGAGGCGGCGGAGGCGGCGGTGCGAGTTTGGCTGATGGCGGCGGCGACGTCGCGCCGCTGGCCTGGCTAGCCGACGGAGCGGTGCAACGGAGCGCGTCCGGGCCGGTCGATCGCGACGCGGCGGCGGGCGCGATCGAATCGAAGCTCGCGGCGGCCGGAGGCAGCGGCGGTGAAGCGGTGCCCGAGCACCTGCAGGAGAAGTTCGCGGCGGCCGGCACCGACGTGAGCGGCGTGCGCGTGCACACCGGGTCGGAGTCGGCGAGCGCGGCGGAGGCCGTGAGCGCGCGCGCGTTCGCCGTTGGACAGGACGTGCACTTCGGCGCCGGCCAGTACAAGCCGGGGACCAACGACGGCGACACGCTCATCGCGCACGAGCTCGCGCACACGGTGCAGCAGCGCGGCTCCAGCGGCACGCCGCAGTTCGGGCTCGAGATCAGCCAGCCCCACGATCCGGCCGAGGTCGAGGCCGATCAGTTCGCGGAAGCGATCGTGAACGGAAGCCCGAGCGCGAGCGGCGTGCCGACGCTGCGCGCGGGCGGGGTGCAGCGGAAGATCATGCGCTGGGCCGATCCGGACTCCGGTGCGCGGTGCGCGGCGGCCATCGAGGCGGCCACGCACGAGCAGCTCGATCGGATGCGCCAGGTGCTGGGCGACGCGCAGGGCAGCCCCGATCCGCTGATCGCGATCGAGATCCCCGGGTACGCCGGCTACGTCTCGCGCGCGGACGTGCCCGAGCTGTACGCGATGGCCGAGCGCCGCTTCGGCGACACGCGCGCCGCGAGCCGCGGCGCTGGCCCGCTGGTGAGCGCGCGCGACGCGCACCTCCGACTCTCGCAGTACACCGGGCCCGCGCAGGAGCTGTCGCAACGCGTGATGCGCGACATCGCCGAGGGGCGCGTCTCGCACCTCGATGGACGCGCCGAGGCGGCCGAGGGACGCAACGCCCTGCGCGAGGCGACGCGCGAGCGGCTGTCGCCGGGCGGGCGCGCCACGTCGGAGGCGATCGAGCCGCGTGGCGCGACGCTGGCCGAGCTCGCCGATCGCTACGCGCTTCGTGCGCTGCAGGAGAACCCTGCGCTGCGCGCGCGCTTCAACATCACCAACGCGGTGCGCGGCGATGCCGCGACCGAGGCCGCGATCATCGCGATCCGCGACTCCGAGCAGGTGTCGCTCGCGATCGTCGAGGCCGCGGGCCGGTCCAACCGCGTGATGACCGGTGCATCGCAGGTCGTCCGCGTCGCGGGTCCGGTGCTGGTCGGTGCGCAGATCGCGGTCGGTGGCTACCGCGTCCTCACCGCCGAGGAGGGCGAGCACATGTGGACCGCGGGCGAGGAGCTCTCGAGCTTCGCCGGCGGCACGCTCGGCGCTTCGGCGGGTGGCGTCGTGCTGTCGACGCTCGGCGCGGTCGCGGTCGGGGCGGGCGTCGTCGTATCGGCGCCGGTGGCGATCGTCGTCTCGATCCTCGTCGTCGGCGGCATGGCGATGGCGGGCAGCTGGGCCGGCCAGAGCGTCTGGGATCGCCACGTCGATCACGACTCGATGCACCACTGGGAGATCGAGTTCCAGCGCGCGATCGCGACCTTCGCGCGGGCCAGCACCGGCGATCGCATCGCCGCCGGCATGGGCACGCTCGGCCTCGCCGCCGGCGGCGGCTACGGCGGGCTCATGGATCGCGACCGCCGCCGCATGATGGAGGAGATGCGGCGCCCGCCGCCGCCGCCGCCTCGCAGCAGCGGCGGCGACAGCACGAGCGGCGGCGAAGCCCCGTAATGAGCTGGCAGGTGAGGGCGACGCTGTCGTTCGCACTGATGGCCTGCGGCGGTCGCGCGCAGGAGAAGGACGCGGCCGACTGTCCGGCCGGCATCCCTGCCTCGCTCGCGCCGGCGCCCGACCAACATCTCGCGTTCGTGCGCCACGCGACCGGCGTCCAGCGCTACGCGTGCGCGGTTGGGCAGGCGGGGCACGTGTGGTCCCTCGTCGCGCCGGAGGCGGAGCTCTTCGATCGCGACGGAAAGCAGCAGGGCCGTCACTACGCGGGACCGACCTGGCAAGACGCCGACGGCAGCACCGTGGTCGGCGCCAAGCGCGCGGCCGCCACCGTCGACGCCACCGCGATCCCGTGGCTCCTGATCGACGCCGTCTCCCACGGCGCCACGCCCGGCGTGATGACCGCGGTCACGTCGGTGCAACGCATCAACACCGTCGGCGGACTGGCCCCCACGTCGGAATGCGCCGCCGCGCAATCGGGCGCGACCACCGACGTCCCGTACTCCGCCGACTACCTCTTCTACGAGACGCGCACGAGCCCCACCCTGCGCAACCTCCGCTGCGGCGCGCGCTGATCGCGTCAGCTGCCGATGAAGATCTCGAGGGTCCCGGCTTCGTCGTCGAGCGCGATGGTCTCGATCACGAGGTCCTCGATCACGTGGTGCGCCTCGCCGTAGGGCCCGCGCACGTGCATGTTGTCGAGCTTCTCCATCGGCTCGGCAACGGTGCCCACGTACATCGCGCGATACGCCGCGCGGATCGCGTCGATGATCTGCCGCAGGCTGACGCCGCCGCCGCCGCCGCCGCTTCCGCGTACCTCGCCGTCGAACGGCTTCTCGAACGGATAGTCCAGTCGAAAGCCCACCACCGCGCGCGACGTCACCGGCGCGTCGAGGTTCTCGATCTCCGCCTCCACCAGCTCTCCCTCGTCGTCCTCGGACGCATGCGTGTAGTCCGCATCGGCCACCGCGATCTGCCCGTCGTAGATCGTTCGCTTCGCCATCGCCCCGAGTCTAGTACACCCCCGGAATGATCTTCGACGGGACGCGGCGGCAGTACTCCGCCCAGTAGGGGCCGTACTTCTGCTTGCAGCGCAGGTCATCGCGGCCGGCGCGGTCGACGAGCAGGATGGTCAGGTACACGACGTAGAAGTACGGCAGCGCGAAGCCGAACCCGGACGGCAGCGTCCACGAGAGCGCGAGCAGGATCTCGGGCACGTAGTGGAAGTGGCGCGCGACCGACCACCACCCCGAGACGAGGAGCAAGCTCTGACGCTCGTCGCCGTCGCCGGTCGTGTACTTCGCGCGGATGAGCTCGGGCGGCTTGCCCCACACGGTCGCCTTGCCGTCGGTGGCGCGCACGCGCTGGCGCTGCACGTCGGCGGCGTAGTTCACGTACAGGGAGCCGAGGCCGAGCGCGACGATGCCGATGCTCACCGGCAGCGAGTGGTCGATGGGATGCTCGACGAGGAACAGGCCGACGAGCGTGTAGACGATGGGCAGCCACGCGCTCACGCCCCAGCAGATATAGAAGCCGAAGCGGTCGTGCATGATGTCGAGCGAGTTGAAGTAGCCGCCCTCCCAGACGAAGAACTTGAAGATGTACGCGACCTGGAGGCCGACCGAGATCGCCATCGCGTCGCTGACGTGCCCGTAGAGCGCGTGCTGCTTGGCGGCGAACGAGCACAGGATCACGCTCCAGCCCATCATCGCGAAGCGGCAGTTGAAGAGCTGCTTCATGCTCACGCCGAGGAGGCGCGGGTGCAGCTCGACGCCCCAGTAGTAGTCGAAGACGAGGTTGCCCGAGCGGCTGGCGTCGGTCGTCGACGGCGCGAGCACGCCCTTGACGTAGAGGAACGCGCAGAAGAGGAGCGCGAAGCTCGAGAGCGTGATGACGATCTCGCCGAAGTGGTCGTAGACGATCGTCGGTGAGAACAGGCCGAGCGGGTACGCGGCGACGTAGAGCAGCACGTGCGTGACGATGAACGTGAGGACGCCGTTCAGCTTGTACGCCGGGCGATTGCCCATCGGCGTGAACGGGCCGAGGTGCGTCTTGCCGGGGAGGAGGCGCAGCAGGATGAACTGCAGCGCCATCCACGTGCCGAGGATGGCCGCGGCGGCGAGCGTCGGTGAGGGCAGGCGCGCGACGAGCCCATCCCAGCTGATCTCGCGGAAGAAGCGCGACAGCGATCCGCCGTGGCCGACCGTGATGATCCAGAGGAGCACCGTGGTCGGCGGGCACACCGTGATCAGGAAGAGCGGAAAGATCGTGGAGCGGAACCAGCTCTTGCGCGTGCCCCAGAGGCGGACCTTCTGGGACGAGATGGGATCGGCGGCGACGGGGGCGGTCATGCGGTTCTCCTCGGCGATGGCGTCGCGTGGCACGAAGCTGTTCGACCGATCAGTGGCTGATCGATCGATCAGTCAGTATCAAGAATGCAGTGCCCGATCAAGGGCGTTACGCTGCGCCCGTCCTCATGCCCACCGACCGTCGTTCATCCGCCGCCGAGGTCTCGCGCCGCGACATCCTCGATGCCGCCGAGGCGTGCTTCGCCGAGCGCGGGTTCGCGGCCGCGTCGATGCGCGAGATCGCGCGGCGCGCGAAGACCTCGCAGGCGCTGCTCCACCATCACTTCGGGACGAAGGCCAACCTGTACGACGCCGTGAAGCAGCGCTTCACCGACCAGTTCAATGTCGATCGCGGCACGTCCGCGGCGGCGGGTGGCGGCGGCGCGCCCGACCCCGCGTTCATCGTGTCGACCGTGCGCGGCTACTACCAGTTCCTGCAAGAGCACCCGAACCTGTCGCGCATCGGCGCGTGGGCGCGCCTCGAGGGCGACGAGCAGGCGTGGGGCGCCTCCGACGAGATCTGGGCGCGCGCTCGCGAGTGGGTGGTCGGCGCGAAACGCGCCGGCCTGATCCGCGCCGAGATCGACGAGCGCCTGCTACTCGTCGTCGGCGGTGCGATGGTCCAGTACTGGGTCGAGCACCGCGCCTTCCTGTGCCGCGCGCTCGGCCTGGATCCCGACGAGCCGGGGCTGGACGAGCGGTATCTGGCGCAAGCCCTCGCCGTGTTGCTGCAGGGCGCCGGCACGAAGGCGCTCGACGCCGTCGCAGCGTTTCCGCCGCCGGCACGCCGCGCGAAACGGAAGGCGTCCTGATGATCGTCGCGCGCTGCAACGGAACGGTGCTCGTAGAGGAGAGCGATCGCCTCGGGATCGCCGAGCAGGGCGGCAGCTGGATCCCGGCCGCGATCTTCGTCTTCGGGCTCCTCGCGTCGATCCTGCTCGTGAACGGCATCGTCATGCTGTTCACGATGTCCGCCGCCGTGGGCGCCGGGTTCACGGCGGGCGCGGTCGTTTTCGGCGTGGCCGCGTACCTCCTGCTCGGCCTGCGCCGCCGCAAGCGTGACGCGCCACTTCCCGCGCCGTGGCTCGTGTTCGACCGCGGCGGGCGTACCGTCGTGAATGGCAACGGGTCGCAGATCACGACGTTCGATCGCGTCAAGCTAGAGCGTGCGTTCCAGGCCGGCTCCTCGTCGAAGATGCTGGTCATGCAGCACCCGGGCGGTCGCATCGTCCTCGCGCGCGGTAACCCATTCGGCGACTCGGTCGACGCCGTCGAAGCGGCCCTCCGCCGCGCGATCGCGTAGGTCGCCTCCGAACGCCGCAGCATCTCTCGGCGCGTTTGATTTGGGCACCTTTGCCAGCGGACGCGAGCGAGCGGCGTAGCTGGATCCGGATCCGGTTCGCCCGCGGCAGCACATCGCGGCGCCTCGGCGATGGCCGGCCCTGGTGCCTGCGGGTCAACGAGCTCGCCGCGCAAGTGGTCCACTCGGGCGGCCCGTTTGATCTGGGCACCTGTGCCAGCGACGTCGAGCGAGCGGCGGAGCTGGATCCGGATCCGGTTCGCCCGCGGGAACTCATCGCGGCGCCTCGGCGATGGCTGGTCCTGGCGCCTGCGGTCGACGAGCTCGCCGCGCGGGTGGTCCACTCCGCGGCCCGTTTGATTTGGGCACCTTTGCCGGCGGACTCGAGTGAGCGGCGTAAAATGGATCCGGATCCAGTTGGCCCGCGGGAACGCATCGCGGCGCATCGGCGATGGCTGGTCCTGGGGCCTGCGGTCGACGAGCTCGCAGCGCGGGTGGTCCACTCCGCGGCCCGTTTGATCTGGGCACCTTTGCCAGCGGACTCGAGCGAACTTCGCGGCGTAGCTGGATTCGGGTCACGTTCGCCCGCGGCAACGCATCGCGGCGCGTCGGCATGGCTGGCCCTGGGGCCTGCGGTCAACGAGCTCGCGGCGCGGGTGGTCCACTCGGCGGCCGGTTTGATTTGGGCACCTTTGCCGGCGGACTCGAGCAGGCGTCGTCGCTGGATCCGGATCGCGTTCGCCCGCGGCAGCTCATCGCAGCGCCTCCGCGAGGGCTGGCCCTGGCGCCTGCGGTCAACGAGCTCGCCGCGCGAGTGGTCCACATCGCGGCCAATTTGATTTGGGCACCTTTGCCGGCGGCCGCGGCGGCGAGCCAACGCGGCACGGCGAGCGGTCGAGGGCCGCGGCCTGGTCCTGCGGATCGGCGTGCGCGGTCCTGAGAAGTCTCCCTTCGCGCGCGCCGTGGCCGCCGCGGCGCGGGTGCGGGCTGCGCCGCGGCGCGCGGGCGGGCTGCGCGGCGGCGCGCAGTCGCATAGACTGCGCGCCTCATGGCGGCAGCTCCAGGTCGGATTCACGTGACGTTCTCCGCGGCGGCGCGGATGAGCTTGATGCAGGCGCTCGAGCGGCTGGAGCTTAAGCAGGAGGTGATCGCGCTGGTCGATGACCTCGGCTACGGGCCGATCGAGCCGGGCACGCTCGCGCAGCGCGACGCCTGGATCGACGAGGAGCTCGGGATCGAGGCCGACCCGTGGCGCGCCGAGAAGATTCCCGCGTTCTGGGAGCAGGTGACGACCACCCAGGCGCCCATCATCGCGTGGCTGAGCACGCGCTGCGCCGACGAGTCCTGCGGCCTGCTCGAGCTGCTTCATCGCCGGCGCGACATGCCCGACACCGCCGCCACAGTCAGCGTCGTCGACGCGGCGGACATCGCCGAGGATTTCGCCGTCGTGCGCAGCGACGTGATCGTCGACCGCAAGCTGATCGAGCGCATCGCGCCGGTCACCGACGCCGACCGCGCGCGCCACCTCGCGGACTGGCAGCGGCTGCGCGCCGAGAACGCACCGCTGCGCGTGCTCACGCCCGAGGGTCTGGTCTCCGCGCCCATCACGCACTTCGACGACACGATCCTCTCGTTCGTCACGAACGACTGGCAGCCGTGCTCGCGCGTCATCGCCGCGACCATCAAGAAGCTCGCCGAGGGCCGCTATCGCCAGCCCGACTCGGAAGACCTGCTCTTCAGTCGGCTCCTCGCGTTCACCGACGACGACGACGCTGGCATCGAGGGCCAGAACGACGGGGAGTTCTGGTCGATGCGCACGAGCAAGGTGCGCCGCCGTCCAGCCGCCTAGTCGCTAGCCGCGCCGCTAGCCCTTCACCGTCAGGAGCGGCCACATGCGCGCGACCCGGCGCGCCACCCGGGCATCCTCGACGGTCTGCACGACCGGCGTGATGTCCTTGTACGCGTACGGCGCCTCCTCCTTCAGCCGGTCGTGATACTCGGCGAGCACGTCGCGCCGCAGGCGAACCTCCGGCGACGTCGGATCGATCGGCGTCACGACCCGCAGGCGGTCGAAGGTCTCCTCGTACGTGCGCTCGTCGACGTGGCGCGACTTGCCGCGCGACAGGCTCCGCCCCGCGCCGTGACACGCGCTGCACAGCGCGTCGCTGTTGCCTTCGCCCGCCAGCAGGTAGCTCGACGCGCCCATCGAGCCCGGGATGATCACCGGATGGCCGGTGAACCGGAACGGGCTGGCCGCGAGCGCGACGTCGCCGCCGAGCGCGGGACACGCGCCCTTCCTGTGCAGGTGCACGCCGTCGCCGAGCTCGTTCTCCCAGATCAGGTTGTGAGGCGCGTCGTAGATCAGCCGCGCTTGCACCTCCCGGCCCAGGACCTCCGACATCACGCGCACGGCCATCAGCCCGAGGAACAGGCGGTTCGCGAACGCGAAGTTCGCCGCGTTGCGCATGGCGTCGAGGTACTTCGCCGCCAGCGCCGCGTGCGGACCGCGCGTCGGGATCACGTAGAACCCGTGCTCCGGGTGCTTCAGCTCCTTCGGGAACAGCGCGCGCGCACGATCGAGGAAGTGACCACCCACGAGGTGGCCGAGCCCGACCGACCCCGAGTGCGCCATGATCGCGATCGCGCCGGCCGCGACCCCCCACTCGTGCGCGGTGGCGCCGTCGTGGATCTCCTCGATCGCCTGCACCTCGACGAAGTGGTTGCCTCCGCCGATGGAGCCGATCTGCGAGTCACGGCCGTCGGTCGCGCCCGAGCTGGCGATGTAGTCGCCGAACGCGAACGTGTCCTGCGCCGGCAACATGCCCTGGAAGTGCACGCGCGCCAGGTCCGCCTCCTGCGCGCGGCTGTCGTAGTAGCGCCAGCTGCCCGCGTTCAGGTTGTCGTCGCGCGTCTCGAACAGGCCCCACAGGCCGTCGCGCAGGAGCGCTTCACGCTGGCGCGGCGACATCGGGATCTCGCGCTGGCCCTGGAAGAACACGGCGCGCAGCGGCCGGTGGATCGCGTCGAGGTGCGGCGCGAGCTCGTCGCGCGTCACGTCGGTGACGAGCAGCCGCATGCCGCAGCACACGTCGTTGCCGACGGCCTGCGGGACCACGAAGCCACGCGTCTGCGCCACCGTGCCGACGGGGATCCCGCCGCCGCGATGGAAGTCCGGCGTGAGCACGACGCGCTCGAGCGCGCCGACCTCGTCGCCCCAGAAGGGCGCGATCGTCCCGGCACGTTCGCGCTCCGCGATGGACGCGATGGTGCCCTGCACGCCGACGAAGTCGAGCGCTTGCTCGACCGCCTCGAGCTCGATGGGGACGTCACGATTGGCGAACAGCGTGATCGGCACGCCGTGCGCATTGGAGATGTTCGAACGCGTCTCGTCCACGCGATGGACGAGCGTGTCCAGCTTGGTAACCGTCATGGTGCTACTCCGAAAAGCAGGAGTTGAGCCGTCGACACGTCGTCGTCGGCCAGGTAGCACCCGCGATCACGCAGCAGCAACTCGTGAAGCAGGCAGCGGGCTCAATCTACTGATTTTCGGGCGCGTGTCGAGCGGGTTCTGGATCGTCACGGAATCACGCGGCCCTGCTGCGCGCGCTCCCGCTCCTCCGCGGCGAGCGCGTCCTCGCACGAGCGGTCGCACTTGATCCCGACCGTGTGGATGCGCACGTGCAGCCCCGACGAGCGCGCCTCGGCCGTGACCGACGCGAACGTCCGCGGATCGTTCACGTAGTCGTCGTGCGGCGGGGCGTCGCCCATCAGCATGATGTGCTGCGACGCGTGCGGTCGCCACGGCTGGAGCCGCAGCGCGGTGTGGATGCCGGCGTAGACGTGCTCGCGCCAGTCGTCGCCGCCCGTCACCTCGATCGCGGCGAGCGCGGCCTCGACGATCGCGTCGTCGCGCGTGAGCATGGCGAACGTGCGCGTCAGGTAGTCGTCGTTGACGTCACGATACGCCACGATGCCGACCTGGTAGTCGGGGTTGCGCTCGCGCAGGTGCGCGAGGATCGTGCGCATGTCGCGCTTCACGGCGTCGACGTCGTCGATCATCGAGCCGGTGGTGTCGACGACGAACACGACGTCGACGGGACCGGGCGGGATCCCCTCGTCGAAGATGGTGCGGATGAGCACCGGGACGTCGGCCGCGGCCCTGGACTCGACGGTGCGGCCCTCGGTCGCGGTCGACAGCCTGGCCCACGCGTCGACGCGCACCTGCACGCGCGCCGCGAACGGGACCACGACGACAGGGCCCGTCGGTCCGCCGCGACGGCCGCGCGGTGCGCAGCCGGCGGCCGCGACGAGCATCAGCGACGCCGCCAGGACGGAGACTCGGACCGTCATCGTCCGCGGATTCACTGCGCACCTCCGGTCACCACGGCCACACCGCGCGCGATCTCGTCGGCGAACAGCGTCACGACATCGCCCGGCGCCTGCTGCAGCAGGCCCGGCGGACCGTCCATGCCGCGCGCGCCCGTCGGCCCGTCGGCGCCGTTTGGCCCGGCGACACCGTCCTTCCCGGCCGCCGCATACGAGCCGGGGCAGCCGATCGACAGCTTGCCGCCCTGACCGCCCTTGCCGCCGAGTCCGCCGCTTCCGCCCGGTCCGGCGTATCCGCCTTCGCCCGCCGGTCCGCCCTCGACGAGGATCTGCACGAGGGTCGCGAGCTCCGGGAAGCGCGCGTCGTAGCGGAGCGTCACGCGACCGCCGGGTCCGCCCGCGCCGCCGTTGCGACCCATGCCGCCGGCGCCGCCGGGGCCGCCGCCGGTACCGTCGGTGCCGGGCGTCGCCAGATCGCACGCCGGACCGTCCGGACCGGGCGGCCCCTCGGGCCCGGGGAGCCCCGGCATCCCCGGTATGCCGGGCGTGCCGTACGCCCCCGCTTCGCCCTGACCGCCGCGTCCGCCGCGCCCACCGCGCGCGTCGATCACGAACGGCTTGCGCGCCTGCCGCGCGTCGATCACGAAATGCTCGGGCGCGTCCTCGCCGCGCGTCACGCGCACGAGCACCAGGCGCTCCCCGCCGCCGGTGTCGACGTACGCCAGCGCCACCTCCGCCACGGGGCCCGGCGCGCCCGGTCCGCCGTCCTCGAGCTCGCCGCCGCGTGCACCCTCGGCGCCGCGGATGCTGAGCGTGCCGCCGCAGTCGAAGCGCGGCGCCAGATCGATCTCGCCCACGACCTCGGGGCGCGCCGCGACGCGCGCGCTCACGTGGATGGGCTTGCCGAGCCACGCGAACACGTCGGTCGTGAGCCGCAGCACCGCGATGTCATCGACGGTCCCGTGCGTCGACGCCCACTGGAACTCCGACACGCGCAGGCGATCGCGCTGGTTGTCGCCCGGCGTCATCGACTGCACCTGCTTGCCGTCGCGATACGTCACGAGCGCGCGCAGCGCGACCGGCGCGTACGCGCAGAAGCGGCGCTCGGGCTCGTCGATCGCGACGGCGACGCTCTGGATCTTGTCGACCTCGAGCTTCTGGTAACCCGGTCCGCACGCGGACGCGGCAGCGGCGACGGTCGCGACGACGAGCGTCGCCGCGACGACCATCCCCTCGATGGTTCGGCTCATGCCCCCATTGTAGCTACTTCAGCGCGTACGTGACGTGCACGATCGCGATGATGTCCTTCTCGAGGGAGGTCGTGTCGTTGTTGCCTTCCCACGACGTCGCCGACGAGTCGGCCGGGTTGACATTGATCACGCCCATGTCGGCGTCCTTCAGCCGCGACAGCGACGCGCCACCGGCGGCCTTCAGCATGTTATCGGCGCGCGTGCGCGCGTCCTTGCTCGCCTCGGACAGCATCTCGATCTTCAGCTCGCCCAGCTTCGTGAAGTAGTAGCTGGGCGCGCCCGACGTCACCGAGATGTCCTTCTCGAGCAGGTCGGTCACCTGGCGCGACATGCGCTCGACGCGCTGCACGTCGTTCGAGCGCACGGTGATGGCCTGGCGCGCCGCGTAGCCGACCAGCTCCTGG
Organism: Kofleriaceae bacterium; assembly: GCA_035525615.1. Lineage (GTDB taxonomy): Bacteria > Myxococcota_A > Polyangia > Haliangiales > Haliangiaceae > UBA2376. The sequence goes on from DATLEB010000169.1 coordinate 28,840, forward strand.
CGCGAGATGCGATCGTCGCCCTTGCCCTCGTACACCGTCGTGTACAGCTCCTCGACGACGGCGGAGTCCGGGAAGATCTGGCCCTCGGGCACGCCCTGCGCCTTCAGGTACGCGACGGTCTGCTCGACGTCGCCGTGCACCTTGCGATAGGCGGCGAGCTTGTCCTTGGCCTCGGCGGTGACGGTGGCGTTCCACTCGATCAGATCCGAGACGATGCGGCGCTTCGCCGAGCCGGTGACGCGGATCGAGCGCTCGACCGGTCGGACCTTCACACGCTCCCACGACTGCGTGGCGATGTACGTCGACAGCGGCGGCGCCGCGGCCAGCGCGACGATGGCGAGCGCGATGAGCTCGCGGCCTCCGAACCACGACGGTTTCTCGACGACAGGCATGAATCCTCCCTTGGGGGTTGGGGGCGAGAACGCGCATGGCGGGGCGACTATTTCGATATGCTCCGCGCCATGTCGTTTCGTCGCTGCCTCCTGCTCTCGATCGCCGCCGCTTCGTGCGGGCCCAAGGGCGGCACCACGCCGCCCCATCCCGAGCCCACGCCCGATGCCGGCCCGGCGGCCAGGCCCGATCTGCGCGCGCCCGAGGAGACCCACCTCGGCTCGCTGACGCAGCTCACGTTCGGCGGCGAGAACGCCGAGGCGTACTGGGCGTCCGGCGGCGACAAGCTGATCTTCCAGACCACGCGCGAGGGCGTGCCCTGCGATCAGATCATGGTGATGGACGCCGCGCGCGCGAGCGATCCCACGCTGGTGTCGACCGGCAAGGGGCGCACCACGTGCTCGTACTTCTTCCCCGGCGACGCCGAGATCCTCTACGCGTCGACGCACGAGAAGGACGCCGCGTGTCCGCCGCCGCCCGATCGCAGCAAGGGCTACGTCTGGGCGCTGTACGACTTCGACATCTACAAGGCCGCGGCCGACGGCACGAACCCCAAGAAGCTGTTCGGTGTCGACGGCAAGTACGACGCGGAGGCGACGATCTGCGCCAAGGACGGCTCGATCATCTTCACGTCCGACAAGGACGGTGACCTCGAGCTGTACAAGATGAACAAGGATGGCGGGGACGTCGTCCGGTTGACGGACGCTCCGGGCTACGACGGCGGCGCGTTCTTCAACGCCGACTGCTCGAAGATCGTGTGGCGCGCGTCGCGCCCGACCGGTGACGCGCTCGCCGACTACCAGGGCCTGCTGAAAGAGCACATGGTGCGGCCGACGAAGCTGGAGATCTGGGTCGCCGATGCCGACGGGTCGGACGCGCGACAGATCACGTACCTCGACGCGGCCTCGTTCGCGCCGTTCTTCCATCCGTCGGGGAACCGCGTGCTGTTCTCGTCGAACCACGGCGATCCCAAGGGCCGCGAGTTCGACATCTGGGCCGTCGACGTCGACGGGACCGACCTCGAGCGCATCACGAGCGCGCCCGGGTTCGACGGGTTCCCGATGTTCTCGCCCGACGGGAAGCGGCTCGCGTTCTCGTCGAACCGCGGGTCCCCGCCGCCGCCGCCGGGCAGCCACGGCGGCAGCGACACCAACGTGTTCGTCGCCGACTGGGTCGAGCACGAGCCGCGTGCGGTGGAGACGGGCGCGGCGGATCGCACGCGCCGCGCGGTCGACTATCTGGCGGCGGACGCGCGCGAGGGACGCGGCGTCGGGACGCAGGGCCTGGCCGACGCGACGAAGTGGGTCGAGGGCGAGCTGCGCAGCGCGGGCGTCGAGGGCGGCATGGCGAGCGGCGCCTTCCGGCAGGAGTTCGAGGTGACGACGGCGCTCACGCGCGGCGCGGCGACGCAGCTGACCGTGGATGGCAAGCCGGTCGACGGCGGCACGCTGGGGCCGTCGCACGTGTCGATGAACGGCAAGGCCAGCGGGAAGACGGTGTACGTCGGGTTCGGCATCGTCGACAAGTCGACCAAGCTCGACGACTACAAGGGCAAGAGCGTGCGCGGGAAGGTCGTGGTCGTGCGGCGGTTCGCGCCGAAGGGCGTGGGGGCCAAGGAGATGGAGCTGTCGGATCTGAACTACAAGGCGGGCGTCGCGCGGAAGCGCGGGGCGATCGGGATGGTCGTGGTGGATCTGCCCGAGGGGGACAAGAAGGAGTCGCCGCTACCGACGCTGCGGCCGCGCGAGGGCGCGGATGCGGGCCTGCCGATCCTGGTGACGACGCGCGCCGTGGGCGAGCCGCTGACGGTGGGCGTGCACGACGTGGCGATGGAGGTCGAGCTGACGCCGGTGAAGACGAAGACGGAGAACGTCGTGGGCGTCCTGCGCGCTGCGGCCGAGAAGAAGAGTGACGGCGTCATCGTGATCGGCGCGCACCTCGATCACCTCGGCATGGGCGGTCACGGCACGGGCGCGCTCGACGCCGAGAACGACGTGCACAACGGCGCCGACGACAACGCGTCGGGCGTGGCGGCGCTGCTCGAGGCGGCGCGGATCCTGGGCGCGCGGAAGGGCGAGCTGGCGCGCGACGTGTACTTCGTCGCGTTCTCCGGCGAGGAGATGGGCCTGCTCGGCTCGAATTACTTCGTCGCGCACCCGCCGTACGACGGCGTCGCCGCGGCGATGCTCAACATGGACATGGTCGGCCGGCTGCGCGACAACATCGTGCAGGTGCTCGGCGCCGAGTCGGCGAGCGAGTGGGCGACGGTGGTCGAGCCGCTGTGCACGAAGTGGCGCGTCGTGTGCCATCTCGCGGGGTCGGGCTACGGCCCGAGCGACCACATGGCGTTCTACATGGGCGGCTCGCCGGTCGTGCACTTCTTCACGGGCGGCCACCTGCAGTACCACCGCGTGAGCGACGATGCGCCGACCGTGAACGCCGTCGGCATGGCGCGCGTCGCGGGGCTGGTCGCTGACACCGCGCTCGCGCTCGCGGTCGCGCCCAAGCTGACCTACAAGAAGGTGCCGCCGCCGCCGAAGATGGGCGACATCCCGCTGCGCGGCGCCTCGCTCGGGACCATCCCTGCGTACGGCGACGAGGGCAAGGTCGCCGGCGTGCTGATCTCCGACGTCGTCCCCGGCGGCGCGGCGCAGAAGGCGGGCCTCGAGGCCGGCGACCGCATCGTGAAGATCGGCGTCACCGACGTGCGCAACGTTCAGGACCTGATGCTCGTCCTGGGCGAGGCCGTGCCCGGTCAGGACACGGTCGTCATCTACCTGCGCGACGGCAAGAAGCTGACCGCGAAGGCGACCTTCGGCGAGCCGCGCGCGCGGCACTGAGCCGTCAGCCCGCGCGTCGCCGCGCCCACGCGTCTACGCGGCCTACGCGCCCACGCGCTACGCGCACTCGTCGTCGAACAGGAACGCGAGGTCGCCGGTCTGGGCGTCGCGCGCGAGGATCGTGATCCAGCTGAAGAGGTCGTGCTCGCGGCCTTTGACGTCTGCGTCGCCGCCGAGGTGGTCCGACGGGAACTCGAAGCGGATCAGCACCTGGTGCGGGACGTCGACGTCGTCGGGCGTGAGCTCGTCGGCGACGGCGTCGTCGTCGGGCTCGTCGCTGCCGCCGCCGCCGACGACGGCGTCGTAGCCGTGCTTCGAGCGGTCGTAGATCACGTGCTCGGCCTCGCAGGCGGTGCACTCGAGCGCGATCGGCGGCTGCCACTCCTCGTCCTCGAGGTACGCGGTGGCGATGAACAGCGCGCTACCGCACGGGCACGTCAGCTCGAACACGGCGTTCACCGGCTCGCCGTGCCCGTCGAACGCGAAGTTCACGTCGACCGGCTTCGCCGTGAGCCCCGCGAGCGCGCTCGGCGGATGCGCTCGGTAGTGCGCGAGCTGCTCGTCGAGCGGCACGTGCGTGGTCCACTCGGTCTGGTCGGTCTCGGAGTTGTAGATGCCACCCACGCACCGAACGATACACGTGCGACGATGCCGATGTGGACACGCGACGTTCGCGCCGAGCTCGACGGGTGCGCAAAGGTGCCCGAATCAAGGCGTGAACACCATGGGCATTGATCCAGCGAATCCACCCGGGGCGGGCGTGGCTCGGTAGGATGCGGCGTATGGTCCCGCGTCGGGGACGTTCATGATCGCGGCGAGCCTGCTGCTCGGCGGAGTGCACAGCGCGGTGCTCGCGCTGATGCTGTTGCGGCGCGTGCAGAACAAGCAGGCGAATCGCTGGCTGGCGGCGCTGCTGGGGTCGATCGGGCTGATGTTGATCGACGGCGCGCTCGGGGCGAGCGGGGCGCAGGCGTCGGAGCCGCACCTGATCGGGCTGGGCGCGTCCTTGCCGTTCCTGTTCGGACCGTGCCTCTACCTGTACGTGCGGGCGATGACCGCGGGGGAGACCGAGCGGCGACCGCGGGTGTGGGTGCACTTCGTGGCGTGGTCGGCGTACATGGCGCTGCTGCTCGCGGACTTCTACTTCAAGTCCGCGACGTTCAAGACGGCGTTCGCGAAGCAGCTGCTCGAGGGTGACGAGCCGCTCTACGTCAGCGTCACGGAGGTCGCGAAGTTCCTGCTCGGATTCGGGTACGTGATCGCGTCGCTCCGGCGGCTGCGCAAGCACGAGCCGCACATGGAGGAGCTGTACTCGAACCTCTCCGACGTGGATCTGCGCTGGCTGATGGCGCTCGTGGTCCTGAACGCCGTCACGTGGGGCGTCGCGGTCGTGCTCTTCGTGGTGCGGCTCGCCGGCGCGCTCGACGAGATGAGCGCGCCGATCCAGATCGGCGTCGACCTGATGTCCACGTTCGTGGTGTTCGCGATCGGGTACTTCCAGCTGAACCAGGTCGAGATTCACCGCGCGCAGCCGCAGCCGCAGCCGCAGCCGCAACCGCAGCCGCAGCCGCAGCCGCAACCGCAGCCGCAGCCGCAACCGCAGCCGCAGCCGACAGCGCCGCCGGCGTACCAGCGCGCTCGGCTCGGGGCCTCGGACGCGACCGAGCTGGAGTCGAAGCTCCGAGCGGCGATGGCCGCCGAGCAGCTCTACAAGCGGAGCGGCCTGACGCTGGCCGACCTGGCCGATGCGATCGGCGCCACACCGCACGAGGTCTCGCAGGTCCTCTCGACCCGCCTCGACCGCAACTTCTACGGGTTCATCAACGACCACCGCGTCGAGCACGTGAAGACCGCGCTCACGGAC
>DATLEB010000180.1:0-14717 GCA_035525615.1 Kofleriaceae bacterium
GCCTCACCGTGCCGCGCACCGGCAAGGAGCTCAACGTCCACAACGCGATGGTGTTCCAGGCCAACGAGCGCGAGCTGGCCGAGGAGGCCTGGGCCGGCGACATCATCGGCATCCCGAACCACGGGACCCTGCGGATCGGCGACGCGCTCACCGAGGGCGAGCCGCTGCACTTCACGGGGATCCCGAGCTACGCGCCCGAGTTCCTGCGCCGCGTGCGCGCCGACGATCCGATGAAGGCCAAGCACCTCGGTCGCGCGCTCGAGCAGCTCGCCGAGGAAGGCGCCGCGCAGACGTTCAAGATGGAGCTCGGCTCCGACTGGATCGTCGGCGTCGTCGGTGGTCTGCAGTTCGAGGTGCTCGCCGATCGCATCCGCACCGAGTACGAGCTGCCCGTGATCTTCGAGGGCACGTCGTTCGAGCGCGCGCGCTGGGTCGACGCCGACGATCCCAAGAACGTGAAGAAGTTCGCCGAGGCCAACCGCGACAACGTCGCCACCGATCACGGCGGCGCCACGGTCTTCCTCGCGCGCAACGACTGGCAGCTCAACCGCGCCAAGCAGGATTGGCCCGACATCCGGTTCTTGACGACGCGCGAGCAAGCGCGCTGAGGGCTCCGCGCGCCGCTACCCGCGATACCCGGTCGGGACCCGTAGCGGCCCCCTTCACGCGTGCGCGTCATGGTCGTATCGATCTGCGTGAGCCACTTCCCTCCGCCACCACCGGGCGCCGAACGGCGTCGTCATGAACGCATCGACGTCCTGGCCCAGGTCGAGCTCGAGTTCGGCGACGCCGTCGTGGTCGCCGCCGTGGACAACATCTCCCTCGGCGGTGCGTTCCTGGCGCACCCCGACGAAGACGTCGCGGTCGGAGAGAGGGTGCGCGTCCACCTCGCGGCGGGCGCCGTCGAAACCCTCCAGGAGGCCAAGGTTGTCCGGGTCTCGCGCGGCACGCACGCCGGCTTCGCGGTCAGCTGGGTCGGGCCAACTGCGCGCACCTACGCCGTGATCGAGCGCCTCATGCGGTCGGCGCCGGAGACCAAGCCGGAGACCAAGCCGGAGACCAAGCCGGAGATCAAGGCGCCGACCAAGCCGGACCCCAAGCCGGCGCGCGGGAGCAAGCGCAAGCGCCAGCGCCAGCGCCAGCCGGTGAAGTCGATTCCGGGATAGCGGACAGCCATCCTTTATAGTTGACGAGGCCGGCATCCGCCGTGGTAGACACGTATCCAACATGGCGGACAAGGGTGCGCCAACCCCGACGGCCCCGACCGAGGACGAGCTGAGTGGCGCTGCCACGTTGCTCGAAGGCGGAGATCCGGTGGCGACGCTCGAGTGGGCGGTCGCCCGCTTCGCGCCGCGGATGTCGCTGGCGTGCAGCTTCGGCCCCGAGGACGTGGTCCTGGTCGACCTGATCGCGCGCAACCGCCTGCCCATCGACATCTTCACGCTCGACACCGGCGTGTTCTTCCCGGAGACGTACGCGCTGTGGCGCGAGCTCGAGGCGAAGTACGGCATCAAGGTGCGCGGCGTGCGCCCGGCGCAGTCCATTGACGAGCAAGCCGCCGAGCACGGCCCCGAGCTGTGGAAGCGCGCGCCCGACCGCTGCTGTCATCTCCGGAAGGTGCTCCCGCTGGCGAGCGCCCTCGAAGGGCTCGCGGCGTGGGTGACCGGCATCCGCCGCGACCAGACGCCCGACCGCGCGAACGCGAAGATGGTCGAACGCGATCGCCGCCCCGGGCTCGTGAAAGTGAACCCGATCGCGCACTGGACCCACGACGACGTCTGGGCCCACATCTATCTTCACGACGTACCGACCAACCCGCTCCACCAGCAGGGCTATCCGTCGATCGGATGCCAGCCCTGCACGTCGCCGGTCGCCGCCGGCGAGGATCCACGCAACGGCCGCTGGCGCGGCAGCGTGAAGACCGAGTGCGGGCTCCACGTCCCGGCGACCACCGGCACCGAGGAGTGGGGCCGCGCGCGTAGCGCGCCCCGGGGTAGCGCCCACGACGACGGGGCCGAGCGCGCAGCGCGAGCAGGTGGGAGCGAATCATGATCGAGCAAACGTCATGACGAAGGCCGCGGTTCCCGTCTATCCCGTGTTCCTGCGCCTCGAGGGTGAGCGCGTGCTCGTCGTCGGTGGTGGCACCGTCGCGGCCGGCAAGCTCGACGGCCTGCTGGCCGCCGGCGCGCACCCGACCGTCGTCGCGCCCGCGATCGTGGCGGCCTGTCGGCGCGAGGGCGTCGAGCTGGTCGAGCGCGAGTTCGTCGACAGCGATCTCGACGGCGCGCGCTTCGTCGTCGCCGCCGCGACCCCCGAGGTCAATCGCGTCGTGGCCGCGGGCGCGTCCGCGCGCAACCTGTTCGTCAACGCCGTCGACGACACCGCGTCGGCGTCGGCATACCTGGGCGGCATCATCCGCCGCGGCGACGTGACCGTCGCCATCTCCACGGGCGGGGCCGCGCCCGCGCTCGCCGGTCTCCTGCGCGAGGCGCTCGACGCCGCGCTCCCCGAGGAGCTCGACGCGTGGCTCGAGGTCGCGCGCGCCTACCGCGCCAACTGGAAGCGCAACGCCACGCCGATCGCGCTCCGCCGCGCCCACCTGCTCGACGCGCTCATTGCCGCGCGCGCGAACGCGGCCCGCGAAGAAGACCGCTCGTGAGCAGCGGCGGGAATCTCGGCTTCGTCTCGCTCGTCGGCGCCGGTCCCGGCGATCCCGATCTGCTCACCCGCCGCGCGCTCGATCGCCTCGGGCGCGCCGACCTCGTCCTCAACGACGCCCTGGTCCCCGCCGATCTGCTCGAGCTCGCGCCGCGCGCGCGCCGCTTCTACGTCGGCAAGCGCGCCGGCCGTCACTCGATCACGCAGGAAGGCATCCACGCGCTCCTCATCCGCGCCGCCAGGCGCGGGCAGCACGTGGTGCGCCTCAAGGCCGGAGACCCGTTCGTGCTCGGGCGCGGCGGCGAGGAGGCGCTCGCGCTCACCGAGGCCGGCATCCCGTTCGAGGTCGTCCCCGGCGTCAGCTCGGCGATCGCCGCGCCCGCGCTCGCCGGCATCCCGGTCACGCATCGCGGCCTCGCCGCCGGCTTCGTCGTCGTGAGCGGCCACGCGCCCACGGCGTACGCGCCGCTCCTCGACGGGATGCGGCCCGGCGCCGCCACCCTGGTCGTGCTCATGGGCGTGCGTGGCCGCGGCGAGCTCGCGGCGTACCTGGTCGCCCGCGGATGGGATCCGACCACACCCGCCGCGCTCGTCCTCTCCGCGTCGCATCCGACGCAGGCGGCGTGGACCGGCACGGTCGAAAAGCTCGGTTCCGCGACGATCGACGATCCGGAGGCGCCCGGCGTGCTCGTGATCGGCTCGGTCGTCGGAGTCGCGGCGGACATCGCGTATCATCAGCCTCCTTGGATCGCCACGTCGGGCCAGACGAGCTCAACGCCAGCGTGCTCGACGCCATCGAGCGCGCCGGTCTCGGGCTGACGATCATCCGGGTCACGCCGACCTCGCTCGAGCGGCTGTACTCGAACCGGATCTTCTGCGCCCTGACCGGCTACTCCGACGAGGAGCTGCGCGCCATCTCGCCGACGCTCCTGGTGCCGCCCGGCGAGCGCGAGCGCTTGCTCGAGATGCGCCGCGTGTTCCATGCCGACGGCACGCACCCGACCACGATCGAGAGCGCGATCCAGGCACGCGATGGCACCGCGATCCCCGTGGAGGTCGCGCTGGCCAGCGTCGCGCACGGCGGCGCGTCGTTCACCTACAGCTTCGTGCGCGACATCCGCGAGCGGCAGCGCGCCGCGGCGGCCCTGCGCGAGTCGGAGCAGCGTTTCCGGATCCTCGCCGAGGCGTCGGTCGACTCGATCACCGTCATCGCGGACGGCCGCTTCGTCTACGTGAACCCCGCCGCGGCCGCCGTGCTCGGCTTCGACTCGCCCGAGGAGCTGATGGCGCGGCCGCTGTCGCAGCTCCTCGTCGACCCCGAAGAGATGCGCGACATGGGCGAGCGCATCGGCCGCATCATGCGCGGCGAGCGCCTGCCGCCGCGCGAGTACCGCGGACGCAAGAAGGACGGCACGGCGGCGGTGATGGAGATCTCGACGGCGGCGATGACCTACGATGGCCGGCCCGCGACGCTGTCGTTCGGCCGCGACACGTCGGAGCGTCGCGCGTGGCAGGCCGAGCTGATGCGCAACGATCGCCTCGCGGCGATCGGGCTCCTCGCCGCCAGCGTCGCGCACGAGGTCAACAACCCGCTCACGTACATGCTGCTGCACCTCGAGCGGCTCGAGGAGCTCCTGCCCATCGCCATCAGCGATCCGGCGCTTCGCCAGCGCACCAACGACGCCATCGCCGCGGCGCGTGACGGCGGCGAGCGCGTCCGCACCATCGTGCGCGACCTGCTGTCGGTCGCGCGCCACGATCACGAGGCGTCGCTGGTCTCCGCGGTCGAGGTCATGGACACGGCGCTCAAGCTCGCCGGCAGCGCCGTCCGCGAGCGCGCCGAGATCGTGCGCACCACCGAGGACGTCTCGCCGGTGATGGCCAACCCCGGCCGCCTCAGCCAGGTGTTCGTGAATCTCCTCCTCAACGCCGCCGACGCGTTCGAGCGGCCGGCGCCGACCAACCGGATCGAGATCGCGGTCACCGGCGCGAGCACACCCGGCCACGTCGTCATCGCCGTCACGGACAACGGCGGCGGCATCCCCGAGCAAGATCTCGCGCGCATCTTCGAGCCGCTCTTCACCACCAAGCCGCGCGGCTCGGGCACCGGCCTCGGGCTCGCCATCTGCAAGGGCATCGTGTCGGACATGGGCGGCTCGATCAGCGCCGCGTCGCGGCCCGGCCACGGCACGCGCATGGAGGTGCGGCTACCCGTGGCGGTCCGCCCCGCGCCGTCCGCGCCTGCCGCACCTGCTCCCGCGCCGTCGTCGCGGCGTCGCGTGGTCGTCATCGATGACGACGTGCTCGTGGCACGGTCGCTCGGTGCGCTCCTCGCCGCGCACCACGAGGTCGAGATCTACGTCTTCCCGCGCGAGGCGCTGGCCGCGCTGGCGGAGGGCAACCTGGCCGATCACGTCCTCTGCGACATCAACATGCCCGGCCTCTCCGGCCCCGATCTCTACGAGCAGCTCTGCGCGCGTCGCCCCGACTACGCCCGTCGTTTCACGCTGATCACCGGCGGAGCCGCGTCGCCGCGCATCGACGCGATGGTCGAGCGTGGCGCCGTGCGCCTGCTCCACAAGCCATGCGATGCCGCGACGATCCTCGCCGCCGTGGCCGATGGCGCATGAGATGCATTCGCGCCTCTTCACAAGAAGAGGCCCGCCATGCGCAAGACCATCACCGCATTCCTACTCGCGACTGCGCTGCTCACCGGAGGCGCAGCAGCCGATCCGAAGCCCACATCGCCCGGTGAGCTGCGGATCTCGATGCGCCGTCTCTGGGACGACCAGCTCGTCTTCACGCGGAACTTCATCATCAGCGCGCTCGCGATGGACAGCGATCAGGGACCGTGCGCCGACTACTTGCTCCAGCACCAGACCGCGATGGCCGACGCGCTCATGCCGTACTACGGCGCCGACGCGAGCGCGCGCCTCGCGGCGCTCCTGCGCACGCACGCCGAGCTCACCGCCGAGCTCGTGCGATCGATCAGCGCCGGCGAGATCGACACGCTGGGTCGGCAGCGCGCCTACTGGGTCGGCAACGTGCAGGAGATCGCGGCGTACCTCGCCACGCTCAATCCGCGGTGGAAGCGCGAACAGCTGGAGAGCCGACTCGAGACGTACCTCGAGCTGACCATGGACGAGATCGCGGGCCGCTCGATCCGGAACTGGGACGTGGAGCTCGCGGCGTACGAGCGTGCGCGCGCGCACTCGACGCGCCTCGCCGACTTCATCAGCAACGGCATCATCCAGCAGCACCCGGAGCGCTTCCGTTGATGTCGCGTCGTTGTGTGAGCAGACGTACACCTCCGCAATCGTGAGCCATCTCGCCGTCGCGACGCGCACCCGTGCGGTAGCATCGTGTCGTGGCCCTGCGCCGCCTCCTCCCGATCGTCGCCCTGGCGATCGCATGCTCGACCGCGACCGCGAGCGCGGAGACGCTCGTCATGGTGTCGCCACCGCCCGAGCTCGACGCGGCGGTGCGCACGTCGCTCGCGCCGTGGCGGGTGCAGATCATCGTGGTGCAGCTGGCGTCGGGCTCGCCGGCCGAGCTCGCGCTCGCGCAGGGCGCGGGCTTCGTGGTGTGGGCCGACGACGACGAGCTCGTCCTCTGGGACGCCGGCGCCGGCGTAGGCGAGCGGCGCGACATCCCGGCCGAGATGGACGACGCCAACGCCGCGGCGCTCGCGCTGTCGATCAAGACCTGGATGCACCTCGGCGCGCCGCCGGTGGATTCGACCGGACGTGAGGGCGACGGCGACGTGATCGAGCCGCCGCCGGGTGGAAGCGGCGACATCCACGACGTGGTGCCGGTTCCAGCGCCGCCGCTGGAGCCGCCGCTCCTCCGCGCCGAGGCCGCGACCGGCCTCCGCGGCAACATGACCGACGCGGGGCGCACGTCGACGCGCGTGATGCTGAGCGCGGTCGGGCGCCTCGGGCCCGTCGATCTCGCGCTCGGCTTCGAGCTGGGCTCGGCGAGCGCCGCCGGCGACGACGTCGCCACCGGCGAGCTTTCGATGATGGAGCTCTCGGTCCACGCGCGCTGGCCGGTGCCGCTGGGGCCGGCCCTGACGCTGTCGCCGGCTGCCGGCCTCGCGCTCGTGCGCAGCTCGTTCTCCGGCGTGGACAACATGGACCGCGCCCTCTCCGCGTCCGACTCCGCGCCCGCGCTCGACGCGGCCGCGATCGTCGAGTGGCGCCCGCGCTGGTTCGACCGGCTGGTGATCGGCGCCGAGGTCGGGGCGTCGTATGTCCTCGTTTCTCAGCGCTTCGAGGACCGAAACATGCGGTTGGCTACACCTGCCCACATCGAACCGCGGGGCCTGGTGAGGGTGGGACTCGTCCTCCGGTGACTTTTCTCGTCGCCCCGTCACTAACGAAGCAGTGACCTCCCCCGCGTCGGCCAGAAGCCGTGACGCCGAGCTGGCAGCTCGTTGCGTGCACGGGGACCGCGCGGCTCAGAGGGAGCTCTTCCAGATGGCGCGCGCCGCAGTCCACCACACGCTCTACCGGATCCTGGGATCGAACCAGGACATGGAGGACGTGCTGCAGGAGACCTTCCTCGAGGTCTTCCGCTCGATGAGCCGGTACGCCGCGCGCTCGAGCCTCGTGACGTGGTGCTGCGCGATCGCGTCGCACGTCGCGCTGGGCCACCTGCGCAGCCGTCGCCGTCCCATGGTCGAGCTCACCGACGAGCTACCGTCGCGCGAGCCCGACGCCCAGCGCATCGCCCTCGCGCGCGAGGCTGCGCGCCGCCTCTACGCGGCGCTCGACAAGATCGATCCCGCGCATCGTATCGCGTTCGCGCTCGCCGTCGTCGACGGCAAGTCGCTTCAGGAAGTCGCAGAGCTGACCGATGCCTCCCTGTCGGCAGTGAAGACCCGCGTGTGGCGCGCACGCAAAGAGCTCGACCGTCTGGCCGGTCGAGATCCGGTGCTCTCGGCATATGTCGCCGAGCTCACCGACGGAGAGCCGGCAAGGGAGGGCGCATGAGCCGCCTCGGTCCACCTGTCGTCGAAGCCTTGCCCGATATCTCGTGGGCGCGCGTGGAGCGCAACCTGTGGAGCGCGCTCGACGAGGGCACCGCCGCGGCGAGCGCGAGCGCGCCGCCGGCCACGACACGACGCTGGTCACGCTACGCGCTCGGCGCCGGGGTCGCGCTCGCCGCCGCCGCTGCGCTCGTCTTCCTCTGGCTCTGGCCGGACGGTCGCGCGCGCTCGCACGATCTGCCGTCGCGTGTCGCCACGCACGAGGCGCCGACCACGGTGAGCTTCGGCGACGCCGAGATCACGGTCGCGTCGCAGTCGACGATGGTGCTGGCGGGAACGCCGAACCGCGGCGTCGACATCGTGCTCGAGAAGGGTAGCGCCACGTTCGCCGTCGCCCCGCGCGAGGGCCGCCCGCCGTTCGTGGTTCACGCCGGTGTGGTCGACATCCGGGTCGTCGGCACCAGGTTCACGGTTGCGCGCAGTGGTGACGCCGCTCGTGTCGACGTCGCTCATGGTGAAGTCGAGGTCGTGGCTCACGGCCGTCGCGAGCTCGTGCTCGCCGGCGGCTCGTGGGATTCGAGTCGCGACTGGGAGGCCGCGACTCGAAGCTCAGCCACGGACACAAATCCGGATGACGTCACCGCTGCGCGAACTCTCTCCGAGCCGGATGCGGCGGTCGTCGACGAGCCCGTCGACGAGCCCGTGGTCTCGACGACGCCGAAGCCGGCGCCCAGGGTCGATCCCAAGGCCGCGTACGAAGCGGCGGCCTCGCTCGAGCCCTCGGATCCCGCCGCGGCGCTCGCCGCGTATCGCAAGCTCGCTCGCGGCAGCGGCCCGTGGGCGGCCAACGCGCTCTACGCGGCCGCGCGCCTCGCCGACCAAGAAGGCCAGAGCGATCTGGCGCGCTCGCTCGCTCGCCAGTACGCCAAGCGGTTCCCGAGCGGCGCCAACGCCGCCGACGCCGCGCGACTCGTCACCCGCCTGGAAGGAGCTCCCTGAATGCGACGCATCCGTGAAGGCTTCGCCCTCTCGTTGATCGTTGCGGTGGCCATGCTGTTCGGCGCCGCGTGCGGCAGCAACAGCGGCGACGACGACGGCAACAACGACGGGGACGGCGGCGTCGACGACGGCGACGGTGGGTTCGTGGACGACGGCGATGCCGCCACCACGCCGCCCGGCGAGTGCGTGACCGGTCCGTCGCAGTGCACGGACGGCCTCGACAACGACAACGACAACATGACCGACCTCGGCGACGTCGAGTGCACGAGCGCGTGCGACAACGACGAGGGCAGCTTCGGCACCGGGCAGCCCGGCGACAACCGCGATCCCAACTGGCAGGATTGCTTCTTCGACGGGAACAGCGGCGCCGGCAACGACGGCTGTCGTTACAACACCTGCTGCCTCTTCCCGGCGGGCCATCCCAGCGCCTGCACGCAGCAGCAGATCAACCAGGGCTACTGCGACGTCACCCAGGAGTGCGTCGACACCTGCGCGCCCGCGGCGCCGCCGGGCTGCGACTGCTTCGGATGTTGCAAGATCTGCGGCGTCACCGGTGCGTGCGCCGACTCCGCCGGCTGCGTCCAGGTGGTGATCCTCCCCGGCTGCAACTTCGAGGACGTCTGCAGCGACACCGTGAACTGCCCGCCGTGCCAGCAGTCGGGCGAGTGCACGACGCAGTGCCCGACGGGAACCGCCGAGTGCTCGGTCGACGGAGACTGCGGCAACGCGATGTTCTGCACCGACGGCTGCTGCGTCGCCCAGATCCCGTGATCGCACTCTCCCCCACTCCGCCTCCGGCGCACGAGCCCGGCACGCACCCCAGACGTGCGCGGCGTGATTCCCGCGCGCCGCTGGCGGTGATTCCCGAGGGAACGCCGGCCACCGGGCTCCCGAGCGTCGCCGTCACACCGAGCGACGCGGCACGGTTAGTCGACGGTTAAGAGCCGTATGTGACCTCACCGGTCGCGGGGTTGCGTCGAGCCTCGCTGCGATTCCGGTGCGGTACATCGCTTGCTGTGAGGCGTGTGCACCTCCTGCCATGCCGCCGGCATTCTCGGCCTCGTTCAGCAGCCACGACCTCGTCGCGCTCACGCGCGCGCTCCTCAAGGCGACCGCGTACGCGCGCGGGATGCCGTCGGAGATGCGGCACCGGATCGCGCCCACCCTACCGGCGCCGGACTGGCGCGAGCGGATGCTCGCCCGTGACGTCAACGGGCTGACCGTCTCGTGGGGCGAGGGCTGCACGATCACCCGCGACCTGACCGCCATCACCGCCGATTTCCCGTCGGTGCCGATGGATCCGCGTCGCGTGCTCGACTTCGTCGAGGGGCTGCCGTTCGAGCTCGCGGTCATGCCACCGGTGCGCATGTGGATGGACGCGTACTTCCCACCGTCGGGCGGCGGTGACCACGCGTTTTTCGGATGGGGCCTGATCGTCCGCGGCGCCGGTCACGAGAACGCGGTCGTTTCTCGCCGCTGGCTCTCCCACGCGCCGTGCCGGGTCATCCACGGTGGGCGCGATACCACGCTGCTCCAGTTCCACGATCTCGCCAGCGCGGCGCCGGCGGATCCGGACGCCATCGATCACGTGACGCTCGCGCAGGCGCGGCCCGCCCACGCGTGGATGCTGGGCGGCCTGCTGCGGCCCAAGCATCGCTACGCGGAGGCGGTGCACGGCGAATATTCGGCCATCGACGGCCTGGTGCGTGTGCACGCCGGCCAGCGCAACGTGAGCGAGCGCGAGATGCTCGACGCGTGCGCGGCGCGACGCGACCGGCGGAACCATCCCGGCGAGCCCGTGCGCAACGTCGCCTTCGTGTTCACCGATCTCGCGGTGGCGCGCGCGCATCTCGACGCGCTCTGGCTGCGTGAGCTCGAGTGCCGCGTCGTCATCGACGGCATCGAGACGCGGCTCGACGAGCACCACGCGGTGGCCCGGGTGCTACCGGCGTGGGTCGCGGCGGCGACGGCGCCGCAAGAGCGCGAGGCCGACCAGCCCGACGAACGTGAGCGAGGCGCGCGGGTCGGAGCTGGCGCCGCAGCAACCGCCCTCGTCGGGAACGAAGCACGCGAAGCGCTCGTCGTCGCCCTGGATGCAAGCCATGCCGCCGGGACAGCCACCGGTGCCCTCCCAGCAGGGCTGCGTGCAGATGGCCTCGCCACCTCGTGACACGCACTCCTTGCTCGCGCACTCGTCCTGCGCCGCGCACGGCTCGCCCACGCGCGTGTCCCCGGGCCGCGCGAGGCAGCGGCCGGCGTCGCACACGTAGCCGCCGGGGCAGGTGTCCGCGTTCACGCACGCGGTGCCTTTCTGCACGGTGAGGGTGCTGGTGCCGAGGGTGCCGAGGTCGTCGTAGACGCGCACCTCGAGATCGAGCACGCCGTCGAAGAGCGACGCCGGGGTCACCAGCTCGTACGGCGAGTCGCTGAGCTTGCCGGGCAGCGCCGCGAACTGGGCGCCGTTGACCCACAGCTCGACGGTGGTCGCGGGACGGCCACCGACGTCGACGAACACGGAGAACGTCGAGTTGACGGTCGCCCCCGGCATCGGGCTGCGCACCGTGATCGGCGGCGGGGCCGGCGGTGTGCCCGCGCCGAGCACGCTGTAGAGGTGGCGATGCGACGACTGGCGATCGCCGCACTTGCACGAGCGCGGCGCGTCGAACTCGCCGCACGCGACGGTGCGGTTGAGGAAGACCTTCACGCCGCACCCGGTGAGGTACGTCATCGGGTCCTTACACTCGAACTCGTGATCGAGGCCGTAGATGTGGCCGGCCTCGTGCGCGGTGGTCGCGCACAGCTCGGCGACGAGGTCGGGCCCGGAGAGGTGCGCGTTGGCGAAGGCGTACGCGATCGCGCTCGGAAGCGGCGAGCAGTCGTTGGCGAGCGGCGCGATGCCGAGCGTGTTGCCGGCCAGGTTCAGCGCCGCCGCCGTGCCGGCGACCATCACCTCCACGTGCGCGCTCGACGGCGGCTCGGTCACGACCTCGACGCCGTAGATCGCATACGTGGCGCGCACGCACTCGACGAGGCCGTTCCAGGTGGCCTCGTCCCACGAGAACGGCTGGAGGCTGATCGAGGACGGGATGCCGTCGCGGCCGAGGATCGACGAGCGATCGTTGACGGCGTCGTCGCGACCGGCGCTCGCCGAGCAGCCCGCGGTGCAGCGGTTGAGATAGAGGATGTCGGGGCCGGCGTGGAAGGTCGGCGGGGCCGGGTCGACCACGACGTAGTCGACGGTGTCGTCGGCGCGCACCGAGACCTGTGCACCGGCGGCGGGGGCGAACGCCGCGGACGCGACGAGAACGACAGCGACGCCGAGGCGCGACAACATCCGGTCCAGGGTACCATGCGGCTCGTGCGTGCCGACGAGGACCCGAGCCTGCGCGCGCGGATCGTGCGCCGCGTCGCACTGATGTACGCGGGCGGCGCCGATGCGGCACTGGACCGTCCGGCGCACGTGCGCGCCGCGAGCGGCCTGTGCTGGTGGCGCGGCCGGCTCGCGGTGGTTTCGGACGACGCGAGCTTCCTCGGCGTCATCGATCCCGAGACCGGGCTCACGACGCCGATCACGCTGCCACACGCGCCCGGCGGCGTGCGCCAGTTCGACAAGGGCCGCGGCAACAAGCCCGACAAGCTCGACCTCGAGTGCGTGACCGCGGTCGGCGAGCGCCTGTACGCGTTCGGCTCCGACAGCGGGCTCGCGGTGCGGCGGCAGATCGCGGTGATCGACGGCGTCGACGGCGCGCCACGCATCGTCGCGGTGCCGCGCCTCTACGAGGCGATGCGCAGCCCCGTGCTCGGTCGCGGATGCGTCAACCTCGAGGGCGCGGCCGCAGACGGTGACCGGCTCGTGCTCGGCAACCGTGGGGGCGACGTCGGCGAGGACGGCGTCGCCACGCGCGACGCGATCGCCGCGCTCGAGCTCGCGGCGTTCACCGCGCTCGTCGACGATCCGGCGCACGCGCCGGTCCCCACGATCACGTGGCACCCGCTCGACCTCGGCGACCTCGACGGCGCGCCGCTCCATCTCACCGAGCTCCACTCGGTCAACGGGGGTCTCCGCTTCGCGGCCACGGCCGAGGCCACGACGACCGCGTACGACGACGGCCGCGTCACCGGCAGCGTCGTCGGCTTCATCGCCGGCCCCCTCGACAATCCCGGCATCCGCTGGAGCCGCGCCGTCGACGAAACGGGCGCGCCACTCGTGGCCAAGATCGAGGGCATCGTCGCCGGCCTCGCTCCCGACCGCTTCCTCGTCGCCATCGACGCCGACGATCCCGCCCGCCCTTCCGAGCTGCTCGAGATTTCTCTGTCTGGTCCCGAGGCCTGAGGTCCGAGGCCCGAGGCCTCAGCTCGGCCGCGACACCCTCGCGACCGAGCTGACCGACCTGCCAGCGGCTGTCAGAGACCCCGAGCCAAGGACTGCCGTTTCGAGCGGCAGGAGGGCCCCGTCATGGCCAACAAGCTCGCTTTCGCGCTGACGCTGGCGCTGGCGCTCGCCACGCGTCTGTCCACGTCCCACGCCGCCGCCGGATCCGACGACGCGCGCGCCATGCTCCTCGCCGTCGACGGCGAGACCCAGACCGAGCTACCGCTCGTGAAGAGCGCCATGCACGTCGAGGTCCGCGGACCGATCGCGCAGGTGCAGGTCACGCAGACGTTCTCGAACCCGTCGGACAAGCCGATCGAGCTGGTCTACGTGTTCCCGCTGCACGAGGACGGCGCGGTCGGCGCCATGACCATGCGCATCGGACCGCGCATCATCCGCGCGCAGATCAAGAAGCGCGACGAGGCGCGCGCCGCGTACGAGGGCGCCAAGCGCGAGGGCAAGACCGCGGCGCTCCTCGAGCAGGAGCGACCCAACATCTTCACGCAGTCGGTCGCCAACGTGATGCCGGGCGAGTCGATCGACGTCGCGCTGGTGTACGACGTGCTGCTCGATCCCGACGGTGACGTCTACGAGCTGGCGCTGCCGACGGTGGTCGGCCCGCGTTACAACCCGGGCTCGCCGCTCGAGACGCTGACCGGCACCGGCGTCCAGCCCGACACCGATCGCGTGCCCGACGCGTCGCGCATCTCGCCCGAGGCCGCGCCGCCGGGCCTGCTCACCGGCAACACCGTGACCGTCGACCTCGATGTCGACGCCGGTCTGCCGATCGCCGCGATCGAGAGCCCGACGCACGGGATCACGACCAAGCAGCTCTCGCCCGATCACTACAAGATCGGCCTCGCCGCCGGCGACATGGTCGCCAACATGGACTTCGTCCTGCGCTGGCGCGTGACCGTCGCGTCGCCGACCCTCGCCGCGCTCGCACACAAGGGCTCGGGCCACGGCCACCTCGCGCTCGTGGTGCAGCCGCCGCCCGTCGACGCCGGCAAGGCGCCGCCGCGCGAGCTGGTGTTCGTCGTCGATACGTCGGGCTCGATGTCAGGCGAGCCGCTCGCGCTCGCCAAGCGCGGCATGCGCTACGCGCTCGAGCACCTGCGCCCCGAGGACTCCTTCCGCATCATGAACTTCTCGACCTCGGTCACGGCGTTCGCGGACGGGCGCGCGCAGCCTGCCACCAAGGACAACGTCCGCGCCGGCCTGTCGTACGTCAACGGCGTCGACGCCGGCGGCGGCACCGAGATGCTCGCCGGCATCGTCGCCGCGCTCGCCAGCCCGCCGGCCGACGGCCGCTCGCGCTTCGTCGTGTTCATGACCGACGGCTACATCGGCAACGAGGACGAGATCTTCGCCGCCGTGCAGCGTCACCTCGACAAGCGCACGCACCTGTTCTCGTTCGGCATCGGCTCGTCGGTCAACCGCCACCTGCTCGACGGCCTCGCCAGGCACGGCAAGGGCGTCGCGCAGTACCTCCTGCTCGCGCAGGCGCCGGAGCCGCAGATCTCGAGCTTCTTCGCCCGCCTCGACGCACCGCTGCTCCACGACCTCGTCGTCGACTGGGGCGGCCTCGACGTCCGCGACGCGACGCCGACGGCGATCGCCGACCTCTTCGCCGGCCAGCCGATCGTGATCGCCGCGCGCTACGGCAAGAGCGGCAGCGCGACCGTCAAGGTCACGGGC
>DATLEB010000087.1:0-16011 GCA_035525615.1 Kofleriaceae bacterium
CGGCGTGTCACCTCCGCATCACGTGACGACGCGACGTTGCGCGGGCACGTGCGGTGCAATGCGTGGCGGCGATGCACGATCACGAATCCGCGGCGTCGAGCAGTGCCGCAGTACCTGCCGCCGCTCACGGCACGCCCGGCAAACGCACACGTACCTCGGCGTTGCCCGCGCACGGCCGCTCCGAGGGTCCTGACGTCGCGCGCGATGATGTCTCCGCGCACGACGGAATCCACGCCGATGATCCGTTCGCGGTGCATCTCGTCAATCACACGCGCACGCCGAAGGGGCCGCTGCCGCCGCTACCGCCGGGATCGATCGCGCCGCCCGGCGAACGCGCGACCGACGCCGAGGGCAACCTCACCTCGGTTCACAACGGTCACTGGCACCTGATCGAGCCGCCACGCAATCGCGCGTTCCCGCAGAAGGCCGGGGCGAATCCCGCGCTGGTGCCGATCAACCCGAACGCGGCGTATCGCGAGCTGCTCGCCCGCGGCCGGGCCGTGCGCGAGGAGCAGCGGGCCGCGAGCAAGGTCCCGGACATGCAGCGCTGGTTCGCGGTGCTCTACGGCTTCGTCAGCGAGCTCGAGCTGCAGAAGATCGAGAGCGGCGCGTACCTCTATCCGCACATGAAGCTGCAGGAGCTCATCCAGTTCCAGGGCGCCTACCGCGCCAACCTCGAGGCGTGGCGCACCGGCGCGCGCGACAAGGTCGAGGCTCACTGGCAGACCGCGTTTGTTGCTGGTGAGCTTCACGGTGCCACCTCGGGCGTACTCCGGGCCGAGGGCATCCTGCGCACGGTGCTGGTCGCGTCCATGGCGCACGTGCGCATCGATCTGCCGCGCGCGATCGCGGCGTGTCACGTCCTGCACTACGCCGGCATCCCCGGCACCAAGCTCGACGATTTCAAGGCCGACTTCGCGATGGACGATGTCTTCGACGGAGCCGAGCGCAAGCTGAAGGCCGTCGTCGACGAGGAGGTCTCGGGCGCGGATCCGACCGGCTGGGGCCCGCTCCAGAAGTGGCTCAAGCCGTTCATGGTCAACCTGACCAAGGAGCGCGACAACTCGTGGACCAAGGCCAAGTACCTCTCCTCCGAACGGCGCGGCCGGAGATCCAACAAGGGCTTCGAGCAGACGGCCGGTGACGCGATCACGGGAGCGCACCCCGGCTCCGGCGACCAGACGTTCACCGTCGGAGGCAACGACGTCCGCGGCGAGATCGACTGGATGCACAACCCGGGTGAGAAGGAGGACGCGGCGGCGCCCGGCACGCACTACGAGCCCGCGCCACCGCCGCCGCCCTTTCCCGCGAAGCTGTTCTTCCGCCTCGATCGCCCCGCCGGCGAGGACATGCTGCTCGAGCACGTCATCCGCGACGATCAAGATCTCGCGCCGTACAAGGCGCTCGCCGAGTGGACGCGACAGGTGCGGGGCGCGCAGCTCCTGCTCGAAGGACATGCGTCCGAGGAGGGCACCGACGACTACAACCTGTCCCTGTCGGCGCGCCGCACGTTTCTCCTGCGCTACTTCCTGGGCCGCTGCGGGATGGACGAGATCCACAACGTGGTGCACGAGACCCGCTTGGGCCGCGCTGGTGCGGCGCCCGGGGCAGCGTGGCGCCACGTGGTCGTGCGCGTGCTCACCCCGGGCACCGGTCGGCAGCAGCACCAGACGCCCAATGGCAACCTGCCGAGCGAGGCCGCCTGATCCGCTATCGCACGACGGCGACGGCGCGAACCAGTCGTTGTCGGCCGCTCAGTCACTGCTCGCAGCGGCCGGCGAGGCTGATGTTGGCGCCCGTGAACACCATCGTGACGATGGCGTCGCCGTTGCCGTGCTCGCCCATGATGGGCCCGCCCGGGATGTCGTTGCGGCCGACGACGAGGCGCGCGGCGTTGCCGCCGGGGGCGTCGAGGCCGCACACGTAGTCACCGGTGTGCCGCAGCGGTCCGGCGCTGCCGTCGTCGTGGATGATGCGCGCGACCGTCGCGCCGACGTTGCGGTTCGGCATGAGGATGTTGGCGAGGTCGCGGCGCATGCCCTGCTGCCGATCCCACGGGCCATGGCGGCCGGCGAAGTAGGCGCACCCGTTGTCGCCGCACGGCCACGGATCGAGGATCGGCGGATGCGCGCCCCACGCCTCGTCGTCGGCGGGCGCGAAGCGCAGCGCGTCCCAGTTCCAGTTGAACAGGCCGGCGGTGCCGAACACGTGATTCACCTCCGGGCAGCTCTGGGTGCCGCAGCCCGTCGCCATGCCGCCGGTGATGAGGATGACGGCCTCGGTGGTCGGAAGTCCGGCGCCGCGGCGCATGGGATCGCCGATGCTCGTCTCGTCGAGCTGCGAGCTCAGGTACGGCTGCCGGAACGTGACCGCGTCGAAGATCGGCTGGATGGTGACCCGGACGTGTCCGTTCTGGTGCGAGATGCTCTGCACCACCCGCTCGCAGCCGCCGAGGATCGGCGGGCAGTAGGACGTGAGCTCGCCGATGCGCTTGGTGATCTTGTTCTGGACGTTGTCGTCGCGGAACCACTCGACGTACAGGTCCGCGAGATCGACGAGGTTGAGCGTGATGAGCTCGCACCCGATCGGCCAGTCGACGTCGATGTCCACGTCGTCGACCCAGTTGGTCACCAGCTGACCGTTCTGCATCTCGATCTTGAAGGTGCCCCAGGCGTACGCCGTCGGGTTGCAGTAGTCGCCGTCGCCGGTGCCCGCGATGATGTCGGCCTTGACCTTGGCGAAGAAGGAGATGCCCCCCGGCGTGATCTGGAGATCGAACCGGCTGTAGTCGAAGTCGTAGAGGTTCACGCCGTTGCGCGTCCAGTAGTTGTAGTCGCCGAACTTGTCGTACATCGCGTCGAGCACCTCGTTGGTCAGCTCGTCGCGGCCGAGGTCGACGACGCCGTTGTCCGCGCCCGCGACCACGGGGTTCTCGGGGTCGGCTTCGCGACGCGAGACCTTCATCGCCTCGACGAGCGTGAAGCTGTCGGTGGCGACGTTGCCCGACGGGCTCTCGAGCCGCACGGTGACCGGATACGTCGTGCCGTTACCGGCGTTCTGGAAGTCGATGCGCAGCCGGACCACGCGCACGCCGTCGGTGCGGTCGGTCGTCGAGACGATCTCGAAGCCATTGCCGTCGCTCGGCTCGATGGGATCGTCGGGGAGGATCGGGCCCCACTTGAAGTCGACCTCGGAGACCTGCGCGCACGCCGTGGTCTCGAGCGTGATGTCGAGCGCGTTGCCGTCGGTGTAGTAGAGCGGGCCGCGGTTGTCGGCCTTGTCGAGGACGTGACCGCCGGGGAACGCCACCGACGTGATGGTCGCGGTCGGGCTGCTCGGGCAGCGTCCGAGGTCACCGACCTGGCCGTAGTTGTCACGGCCGACGCAGACCACGCCGCCGCCGGGGCGACGCGCGCAGGTGTGATCGCCGCCGCTGGCGATCTCGCTCACGACGATCGCCGGGCTGGATCGGACCGCGAGCAGCGCCAGGTAGCCGTCGAAGTCGCGGCCGAGCTGGCCGTCGTCGTTACGCCCCATGCACCACATCTCGGTGTTCGAGCGCATGCAGGTGTGCCATTGCCCCGCCGAGATCGCGGTCACGCCGGTGATCGGATACGTCTGGGTCGTCGAGATGCTGCGGCGTGCCTCGACCGGCGTGGAGCGTCCGGTCTGCGTGCCGTCACCGAGCTGCCCCATGAGGTTGTTGCCCCAGCAGCGCGCGCGACCGTTCGACATGACGACGCACGCGTGAAAGTCGCCGACCGTGAGGTCGCCGGTGCTGGCGAGGCCGCCGACGCCGACCGGCGAGGTGCGGTTGGTCGTGGTGCTGTCGCCGAGCTGGCCGTACTGGTTGCGGCCCCAGCATCCGACGGTGCCGTCGGTCTTGCGCGCGCACGCGAACTGCGTGCCGGCCTCGACCTCGGTCACGTTCGAGAGCGCGACGAGCGTGCCGGCCGACGTGCGCGTGCCGACGGTGGTCGGGGTGAGGTAGGTCGCCGTCGTGGTCGCGTTGCCGATCTGACCGTAGGCGTTGCTGCCCCAGCAGCGGACCTGGCCGGAATCGAGCGAGGCACAGGTGTGCGCGTCGCCGCCCGAGATGCTGGTGACGCCGCTGAGACCGCTGACCGTGCCCGGCGCGCTGCGGTTGGTCGTGGAGTTGTTGCCGATCTGCCCGCTGCTGTTGAGACCCCAGCACCGCGCGGTGCCGTTCGCGAGCACCGCGCACGTGTGGTACTTGCCGGCGGTGACGGCGACGGCGGTGGAGATGCCGGTCACGCGTACCGGCGAGCGCGAGTCGGTGGTGGTGCCGTTGCCGAGCTGACCGTAGTTGTTGCGGCCCCAGCAGGTGACGACGCCGCTGTCGACGGCGCAGCTGTGCTGGAAGCCGGTCGCGACGCTCCAGTTGCGTTCGTTGATGACCTCCTGCGCTTCGTCGGAGAGCGCGGGCGTGTCGTCGGAGTCGGTGGAACATGCCGGCCCTGCGAGGAGCGCGGCGAATAGCAAGACGAGATGACGGTACGTCGGCATGGACGCGGCGTTCTGCAACGGCGATGCCGCGCAGACGCGCGGTCAGGGTCGCGAAAACGCTGCGGTACCCCCACCGGCTCGCAGCCGATTGCCTGATCAATTCGCCTATGCGAGCCAAGGTCGTGCCCGGCTTGGCGCGGCAAACGCGGGCATCGCCGTCGCCGTCATCGGTCAGCGCTTGCCTCGGTGAGCGTGGCGGTCACCCGGTCGCGACGTGCTTCGAGGCGGCCTCGATCGCCACGGCCATCGCGGCGGCGTCGTCGTGGCGATGCTCGGGCTCCTTCGACAGCGCGCGCTCGACGACCTCGATCACCTGCGGCGGCAGATCGACGGCGGCCGCGACCGACAGCGGCGGCGGATCGTCGTGCAGGTGCGCGCTGATGAGCTCGAAGTCGTCCGTGCCCGAGAACGGCGGCCGCCCGGCGAGGAGCTCGTACAGGATGACGCCCATGGCGTAGAGGTCGCTACGCGGCTCGGCCGACTTGCCGCGCAGGCGCTCGGGCGCGAGGTACGTGAGGCTGCCGACGACGTGGCCGCGCTGGGTCAGCTTGGCGCCGCCCTCGAACGCGGCGAACCCGAAGTCGATGAGCACGACGCGCTCGACCACGCCCGGCGACGGCTCGAGCATGAGGTTGGCCGGCTTGAGGTCGCGGTGCAGGATGCCGCGCTGATGCACGGCGTGCAGGCCCTGGAGCGCCTGCCAGGTGTAGCTGAGCGCGCGCGCGGGTGGCGCGGCGCCTTGCTGCTTGAGGAGCGCGCGCAGCGAGTGACCGCGCAGCAGCTCGACCACGATGTACGGCTCGGCCGTGTCCGTGGTGCCGCCGCCGTACAGCGCCGCCACGTTGCGATGGCGAATCTGACCCTGGACCTCGAACTCGCGCTCGAATCGCGCCACCGCCTCGTGATCGCGGGCCTGCTGGCCGCGCAAGATCTTCACGGCCACGGCGGTGCGCTCGTGGGAGTCGTGGGCGCGGTAGACGTCGGCCATCGCGCCGCGGCCGATCAGCTTCTCCAGCTGATAGCGCCCATCGATCACGGTGCCCGAACGGTCCTGGGTCGCCATGCCGCGATCTCCACGATATCACGGTGTCCGACGGCGCTTGACCGTCAGGGACGTCCGCGCTATCCGGGGTGCCGTGCCCACCGCGGAGCGGTTCCCTCACCGCCACCTGCTCGGGATCGCCGAGCTCGCGGCCGCCGATATCGTCCAGATCCTGGATCTGGCCGACCGCCACCTGGCCCTGGCCCAGGAGCCGGTGAAGAAGCTGTCGACCCTGCGCGGCCGCACGGTCATCAACCTCTTCTTCGAGGCCTCGACGCGCACGCGCACGTCCTTCGAGCTCGCTGCCAAGCGCCTCGGCGCCGACGCCGTCAACATCTCGCCGTCGACCAGCTCGACCACGAAGGGCGAGACGCTCCTCGATACCGCGCGCAACCTCGACGCGATGGCGCCCGACGTGGTCATCGTGCGCCACGCGCTCGGAGGCGCGCCGCACGTCCTGTCCAGGCACCTGCGCTGCGCGGTCGTCAACGCCGGCGACGGCCAGCACGAGCACCCGACCCAGGCGCTCCTCGACGCCAACACCATCCGCCGGCACCGCGGCAAGATCGAGGGCCTCGAGATCGCCATCGTCGGCGACCTGGCGCACTCGCGCGTCGCGCGCTCGAACGTCATCTTGCTCACGCGCCTCGGCGCGCGCCTCCGCCTGTGCGCGCCGCGGACGCTCATGCCCATGGGCATCGACGCGCTCGACGGCGACAGCTCCCGGCAGAAGGTGCGGCTGGTCCACCGCCTCGACGAGGCGCTCGAGGGCGCCGACGTCGTGATGATGCTGCGCACGCAGACCGAGCGCACCTCGGGCGAGGCGCCGCGCGTGCCGTCGGCGCGCGAGTACTCGCGCACGTTCGGCCTGAACGCGCGCACCCTCGAGCTGGCGCGCCCCGACGCCATCGTGATGCACCCCGGCCCGGTCAACCGCGGCGTCGAGCTGGCGGCCGATGTCGCCGATGGGCCGCGCGCCGTCATCCTCGAGCAGGTGAGCTGGGGCGTCGCCGTGCGCATGGCGGTGCTCGACCTGCTCGGCTCGGCGCCTGGCGCGGCGGCCTGAGCGATCATCGATGCTCGCCGTTCGCGTCGACGGGATCAGCAAGCGCTTCGGCAACCACGTCGCCGTCGACGACGTGAGCTTCGAGGTGCCGGCCGGCGTCATCTACGGCGTGCTCGGCCCCAACGGCGCCGGCAAGTCGACGACGCTGCGCATGATCAACGACATCATCGCGCCCGACGCCGGCAGCGTGGAGCTGCTCGGCGGGCTCAAGCCCGGCTCGGAGTCGGCGCCGCACATCGGCTTCCTCCCCGAGGAGCGGGGCCTCTATCCCAAGATGCGCGTGCTCGAGATGATCGCGTTCATGGGCGAGCTGCGCGGCCTCACCGGACGCGACGCCCGCAAGCGCGGCGAGGAGTGGCTCGATCGCCTCGGCCTCGGGCAGTGGCGCAAGAACAAGGTCCAGGACCTGTCGAAGGGCATGCAGCAGAAGGTGCAGTTCGCGGCGACGATGATCCACGAGCCCGAGCTCGTCATCCTCGACGAGCCGTGGAGCGGCCTCGATCCCATCAACGCCGACGTCCTGCGCGACGTCGTGCGCGAGCAGAAGACCGCCGGGCGCACCGTCCTCTTCTCGACCCATCAGATGGAGCAGGCCGAGCAGATCTGCGAGCACATCTTCATCATCGCGCGCGGCAAGAAGGTGCTCGACGGGCGCCTCTCGGACATCAAGCGCGCGGCCGCCGCCGACGGCCGTGTCGCGCTCGCCTTCGTCGGCGACGCCGACCGCGAGCGCGCGAAGCCCGTCCTCGCCGATCGCGCCGTGTGCGCCGCCACGCGCACGCCCGCGCCCGGTGACCACGCGGACGTCGAGGTCGAGATCGCACACGGCGCCGACGCGCAGCAGCTGCTGCACGCGCTCATGTCCGCGTCGGTCGCGCTGCGCCGCTTCGAGGTCGTGACGCCGACCCTCCACCAGATCTTCGTCGAGCGCGTCGGCCGCGACCAGGCGTCGGTCGCCGCGAGGCTCCCGTCATGAAGGATCGACGATGATCGCGCCGCGCAAACGAGCCGGGCTGCCCGACTGGATGGTCATCGCGCGCCGCGAGCTGCTCGAGCGGCTGCGCACGCCGTGGTTCATCGTCGTCACGCTGCTCGGCCCGCTGCTCATGGTCGCGCTCATCGTCGTCCCGGTCGTCCTCGGCCGCGTCGGCGACCAGACCGCGCGCGTCCAGATCGTCGACCAGAGCGGCAAGGTCGGCGAGGCGCTGCGCGCCGCGCTCATCGCCGAGAAGTGGCGCGCCGAGGTCGTTCCCGCCGACACCGACGAGAAGGAGCTGCGCGCCCGGATCCGCGAGGACCGCATCGACGGCTACCTCGTCGTGTCCGCCGAGGCGCCGACCGCCGGCAGCTACGTCTACAAGGGCGACAACGCCTCGGCCGAGCACATCATGCGCTCGCTCAACAAGGTCATCTACGCCGTCGTCCTGACGTCGCGCTCGAAGGCGCTCGACATCCCGGACGACAAGGTGACCCGGCTGCTCGCGCCCGTCGACTTCACCACGCGCCATTCCACTGGCGAGGAAGGCGCCCAGGAGAGCTCGGGCCTCGCCGCGTTCCTCGTCGGCTACGTGGTCATGTTCGTCCTCTACATCGCCATCGTCCTCTACGCGGTGAACGTCCTCCGCTCCGTGGTCCAGGAGAAGACCAACCGCGTGGTCGAGATCATGGTCGCCGCCTCCAAGCCGCGCGCGCTCATGCTCGGCAAGATCCTCGGCGTCGGCGCAGTCGGCCTCATCCAGGTCACCGTCTGGGCGGTCATGGGCGTGCTCACGATCAACCAGCGCGGCGCGCTCCTCGGCATGTTCGGCGTCGACGCCGGCGGCTGGAGCGTGCCGCCCATGGACGTCGCCGACGTCGCCGTCATCCTGATCTACTTCCTCCTGGGCTACTTCTTCTACGCCGCCATCTTCGCCGCCATCGGCGCCATGGTGTCGAGCGAGCAGGAGGCGCAGCAGGCGCAGACGCCGGTGATGATGATCCTCATCGTCCCGATGCTGTGCGTGCAGCTGGTCGCCAACGATCCACGCGGCGGCGTCGCCGAGTTCCTCACGCAGCTGCCGTTCTCGTCGGCGGTGCTCATGCCGATGCGCTGGTCGCTCGGCGGCGCATCGACGGTGAGCCTCGTCATCTCGATCGCGATCCTCGCGACCTCGACGTATCTCGTGGCGCGCCTCGCCGCGCGCATCTACCGCGTCGGCATCCTCATGTACGGCAAGCGGCCCAGTCTGCGCGAGCTGGTCCGCTGGCTGCGCTATTGATCGAGCGCCAGACGCGGTCGGGGAGGATCTCGGTCGCGTCGTCGAGGATCGCCTCGGGCGCGGCGTCGCACGGCGGGACCTCGATCTCGCCCGAACAGCCGGCCCAGTCCGACAGCTCGAACGCCATCTCGCCGGCCGTGCGATAGCGGCGGTCGGGATCCTTGTCGAGCGCGCGCAGGACGATCTGCTCCAGGCGCGGCGAGACCGGTGGGGCGAGGGCGCACAGCGGTCGCGGGGGCACGCGCACCGCCGCCACCATGATGTCGCGCGCGGTGCGCCCGCGGAACGGCCGTTCACCGGTGAGCATCTCGTAAAGCAGCACACCGACGCCGTACACGTCGGAGGGCGGACCGTAGCGTTGTCGCCGGATTCGCTCGGGCGCGATGTACGAGGGCGACCCGCAGCAGATGCCGGGCGCGGTGATCGCCCCCTCGATGGGTGAGCCGAGACACACGTTGCTCGGCGGGTCGCGGTCGTCGTCCTCGTCGAAGGACTTGGCCAGCCCGAAGTCGATGAGGATCGGTACCAGCGCGTCGCGTCTGCGCCCGTACATCACGTTGCCGGGCTTCACGTCGCGGTGAAGGATCCCGCGCCGGTGCACGTGGTCGAGCGCGTCGAGGACGTTGAGCGCCACGGAGACCGACGTCGAGACCGGCATCGGCCCCAGATCCATCACGCCGCGCACCGTCGGGCCCTCCAGCAGCTCCATCACGATGGCCAGGGACTCGTCGGTTTCGGAAAAATCGATGGTGCGGATGCAGTTGGGGTGGTCGAGGCGTGCGCTGAGGCGCGCCTCCCGCCGAAACCGTCCGCAATCTTCGGGGCCGCTCACGTTGCGATGCAGGAACTTCACGGCGACGTCGTGGCCCAGCGCCATGTGCGTGGCGCGATAGACCGTGGCCATCCCGCCGCTACCGAGGTGCGACACGACGCGGTAGTGCCCGCTGCCGATGTGCGCGCCCACGAGTGATCGCATCGCGACGCGATGGAGCAATCATCGTGCCCGCAGCCCCCGTCGCCGCCACCGTGCGCCCACGTCACATCAGTCGCCGCGGTCGCTCACTTCTTGAAGGCCTTGGCCCCCGCGATGATCTCCTTGGCCATGCCCTCGGGGTTGTACTCGTAGTGCCACGGCTCGTTCATGTACGGGTAGAACCCGAAGCGCGCGCCGTTCATGAGCATCCACTTCGTGACGCTCGACTTGTAGTACTTCATCAGGTTGTTCACGTCGCCGGTCGTGACTTCCTTGACGTGGAGACCGTCGCCGTCCTCGGCCTGATCCTTGTCGACGCTGAGCTTGAGGTCGAGCGCCAGCCCGTAGCTGTGCGACGAGTTCGACGCCACCGCGTACGGGTTCGAGCTCTTCTTGTTCTTGGGCACGCGGTACGACGACAGGATGGTCAGGTCGACGCCATCGGCGGCCGCGGCCGCGTGCATCTCCACGAACGCCGCCGACGCCTTGTGATGGAGCTGCGCCTTCTGACCGGGAACGTCCGCGAGCTGGCTCTCGAGGAACTTGCGAATGTCGTACGCCTTCTTGCCGCCGTGCTCGGTGATGTCGTTGTTGATGCGGCGCTCCTTGTAACCGAACTCCGCGTAGAGGGCCTTGAGGAACTTCTTGAACGCGGCCGACGACTTTCCGGCGGGCTCGTCCTTGGCGGGGAAGCACAGCGTGCCGGCCTTCGCCTTGGCGACGCAGACGTCGTACTTCTCCTTCAGGTCGGGCGAGAAGCAGGACGTCGCGTCCTTGGTGTTCTTGAGCCACGCCTGCTGCGCCTCGTCGAGCTCGGTGCCCTGGTTCGGCTCGAGCTGACCGACCTGGGTCTGCAGGTGCTGCTGCACGAGACCGTCCTCCGGCTCGGGCTGCACCTGCTCCTGCTCGCCGTCGGCCTTCTTCTCCTGCTGCTGCACCTGCGGCGCGACCTGCTCGACGTGTGCCTCGAGATCCTGGACGGTGACCGGCACGATCTCGGTGCTCTGCGCGAGCTCGGCGTCCTGCGGCTGCTGGCTCTGCGCCTCTTGCGGCCCCGGGTTCTTGATGTCGTGCTCGGCGAAGTGCTCGTTGCCGGCGGCGCCCTGACCGATCGACAGGATGGCGTCGTCCATCACGTCGTCGCGGATGTCGTGATGCCCGCGGTTCGACGCGAGGACGATGATGTCGCCGTGCACGGCGCCGTCCTTCTTGAGCTGCGTGTGCTGGACCGCCTTGGTCTTGTGGTCGCGCTCGTCGCCCTTCACCGAGAGGTGCTCGACCTCGTAGCCGCCCTTGCCGGCGCGCTTCTCGATCGCCGACTTGCTGAAGTAGCCGCCATGCACGCCGCTCTTGATCTGGTCGGGGCTGCCGATGATGCGCAGGCTCTTGCCGGGCTGACCCTGGAACATCCAGTCGGCCGCGTCGGAGAAGTGCGCGGACGAGTAG
Organism: Kofleriaceae bacterium; assembly: GCA_035525615.1. Taxonomy (GTDB): domain Bacteria; phylum Myxococcota_A; class Polyangia; order Haliangiales; family Haliangiaceae; genus UBA2376. The sequence goes on from DATLEB010000087.1 coordinate 11,313, forward strand.
CTCGAGTCCATGAGCGTGATGTCGCTGATGTGATCGAGCAGGTCACCGGCGCCCTCGAGCGCGTCGTGCACGCCCTGGTAGCCGCCGGCGCTGTGGCCCGCGATCGAGATGTGGCCGGGCGACAGCGACTCGAGGTTGAGATCCCCCGCGACCGCGTTCAGCACCGAGCCGAGGAACGTGGGCAGGCCCGCGGCGAGCGCCTTCATGTGGCCGCCCTCGCGCGAGCGCTTGTTCGACCCCTTGTCGTGCTTCACGCTGCCGCCGACCACGCCCTGCGGCAGGATCGCGATCACGTTCTTGCCGCGCGCCTGCTGCATCGCCTCGCCGGCGACGTCGGAGCCCGAGGCCGAGCCCTTCTTGCCGGCCTGCTTGTCGTCGATGCCGTACTGCGCGCCGTGGCCGTGGAAGAAGAGGAAGACGTCGGGCGTCGCCGTGAGATCGCCGGCGGAGACGAAGACGAGGCACTTCTGGAAGCCGTGCTCCTCGTCGCCGCCGTCGTAGACCTTCTTGAAGACCTCGCTGTTGTGGCCGGCGGCCTTCTGCTGCTGCGGCGCGACCTGGCTCGCCGGCGCCTGCTGCTTCTGCTCCTGCGGGGCGGGCTCGATCGGACCCTGCTGCGCGGGCGCGACGTCGTTGCCGCCGTGTGACGTCTGCGGATGCAGATCCTTCAGGTCCGTCATCATCGCCTGCACCATCACGGCGCCCTCGAGCGACGGCGTGCCGCCGTTGAGGCCCTTGTCGTACGCGACCAGCATCGCGATGACGGCGGCCTTGTCGAGCGTGCCGGCCTGGTACTGGCGGAGCAGCGAGCCGTACTGCGCGGTGAGCGTCGCGACGTTCTCCGGGTTGGACCTGGGCTGGACCGGCTGCTTCGCCGGCGGCGCGGCCTCCTCGGCGGCCTGCTTCACTTCCTGCTCGGGCTCGGGCGCGCCCTTGGCGGCCTTGCGCGCGGCGGAGATGGTCTTGGGGCCGATGCAGGAATCGGGATCGCAGCCGTGCGCGGCCTGCCAGTCGGCGACCCACACCAGATCGAGCTCGCCCATCGGGTTGCGGCACGAGCCGCCGGTGAGCTGATCGAACTGCTCGACGTACTGCGGATGCGCGGCGTTCCAGTGCGCCGCACCGCTCGGCGAGCGCACGGTCGCGTGTGGCGCAGCCTCCTGCGATGGTGCTTCCTGTGACGGCGCGGGCGCCGGCGCCTGCGCGACGTCCTGCTGCGCCTCCTGCACCGCGGGCGCGACCTCCTGCACCTTCTGCTCGACCTGCTCCACCTGCTGCTGCGCGACCGGCGGCGCGGCGAAGGTCTGATGGATCTCGGCCATCGACTGCTGGACCGGCGGCGCCTTCTTGACCTCCTCCTCGTGGGGAAGCTTGAAGCCCAGGTCGACATCGACGGAGACGTGGTGCGAGAGCCCGGAGAGCAGCGACATGGTGACCTCACTCATCTTACGGATTCGAAAGCCGAAACGTTCCCTGCAGGCGCCGTCTCCTAGAGTCCCGAAGTGGTTGAAAGCACATGACCCATCGAGAGGTATTCGTGGCGGGCGGCGGTCACGACCGTCTGCTGGTCGATGTTCCGCTTCTCGGCGGCGGCCAGGAACGCGGCGCCGAGCGCGGCGTTGCGCACGTTGGCGCCGGTCATCTTCGGGAAGCGGCGCGACAGCGCGACCGGGTCGAGGTCCTTCGAGAGCGGGGCGGAGGCCGCGTGCAACATGCGCTGCCACAGGCGCGCGCGCTCGTCGTCGTCCGGGTGCTGGAACACGATGTGCGCGGCGAGGCGGCGCTTCACGGCCTTGTCGATCGCGGCGTCGAGGTTGGTCGTGAGGATCACGGTGCCATCGAAGTTCTCGATGCGCTGGAGCAGGAAGTTCACCTCGAGGTTGGCGTAGCGATCGGTCGCGCCGCGCATCTCGGTGGAGCGCTGGCCGAAGAGCGCGTCGGCCTCGTCGAACAGCAGCAGCACGTGGCCGGCCTCGGCGGCGTCGAAGACCTTGGCGAGCTGCTTCTCGGTCTCGCCCACCCACTTCGACACGACCTTCGAGAGGTCGACCTGATACAGCTCGAGGTCGAGCTCGCGCGCGATGAGGCCGGCGACCATGGTCTTGCCGGTGCCGGGCGGGCCCGAGAACATCGCGCCCACGCCGACGCCGCGCGGCATCTTGGCGCGGTAGCCCCACTCCTCGTAGACCAGGTGCGCGTGGCGCACGCGCGCGACCAGCGCGTGGACCTGCGCCATCGTGTCCTCGCCGAGCACGAGGTCGTCCCACGACTGGCGCACCGTGATGCGCTCGGCGAGCTCGCCCATGCTCTCGGCGATGTTCTGGCGCACGCCGGCACCGAGCTCGTGCGCGGTGAGCGCGCGGCCGGCGGCGTCGCTGCCCGCGAGCACCTGCGCGCTGGCGGCGGCGCGCCCGATGGCGCCGGCGCCGATGGGGAACTGGATGGCGAGCTGCTCGAGCTCGGCCATGGTGGCGTGGTTCTGCCGATCGGCGATGGCGCGCCAGAGGAGCGCGCGCGTCGCGACGTCGGGGATGCCCCACTCGACGTGCACCGCGGGATGGCGGGAGCCGATGTCGAGGCCGCGCCACGTCGTGACGAGGACGACGGGGCCGTCGGCGCTGTCGAGGTGCTGGGCGAGGAGGCGCATGCGCGGATCGCGGCCGCCCTCCGCCGAGATCAGCTCCTCGACGCCCGCGATGATGGGCACGGCGCCGCGCAACGCGGCCTCGCGGCGGAGCGCGACGAGCGCATCGGCGAGGTGCGCCGGGGACGGGGAGAGCTGGCCGAGATCGAGCGCGAGCACCGGGCGAGAGGCGGCGAGCATCACGGCCGTGCGCCGGCCGGTGAGCGGCGGCCCCTCGACGTGCAGGACGAGCGGGCGGTTGGTGGCGAGGATCGCGGCGATGCGCTGGATCGTGGTGCGCTGCGCCTCGTCGAGCTCGACCTCGGTCGAGGGCGCGCGCACCTCGGCGCAGCGCGGATCGTGGCTGGGCTCGCCGGCCGCGTACTCGACGAGCTCGGCGGACGGCGTCCACGGAACGGCGGCGGGCACCCACTCGCCGGAGGCGGCGGAGAGGAGGCCGGCGCGCGAGGCGCCGCGGCCGGGGACGAAGGCGAGCCCGAGATTGCGCGCGGCGGTGGGCTCGAGCGCGGCGATGCGCGCGTAGAGCGAGACCGAGAGTCCGCGCGATGCGGTGTCGTCGAGCGCGCGCGCGTGCACGAGCATGCGCGGATTCACGGCGAGCGCGATCGCCGTCCACATGAAGCCAACCTCGTCGTCGGTCCAGAGCTGTCGCGCGGCGAGCGCGCGCATCGGACGCGAGGCGTGATCCGCGGGGAGCGCCGCGACGTCGCGCTCGAGGTTGGCGAGCTCGGCTTCGATCTGCGCGCGGACGGGGGAGGCTGCGGAGGCTGCGGGCGTGGTGGGCGGCTGCGAGTCGATGACGGCCCGCATCGTGCGCAGGAGCGCGGCGTGCAGCTGGAGGTCGTATTCGCGGCGAGCGCTCGTGGTGGTCGGGGGCGTGGGCATGCGGGGGATGGTTCGCGTGGCGTGATCAGGGAGCTTCTTCGACGTTGACGACCAGCATTCCGGCGAGCTTCAGCGCGCCGCTCGGCTCGTGCTTCATGATCCAGAGATCCCAGTACTCGGCGGGACCGGCCGGGACGAAGTGCGAGATGACGAGTGTGTGCGCGTCGTTCCTGGCGAGCTTCGTGAGCTTGCTGCGGTGCTTCTTGAAGACGCGCGGCAGCTTCTTGGGGTCAGCGGCCGTCCACTCGGCGTCGCCGTCGAGCGCGCCGGAGAACATGGCGAGCTGGAGGCAGTCGACGAACGCGGGGAGCTTGGCGGGATTGGTGATCGTGCCGGAGCGCCTGAACGTCTTCTTGCAGCGCCTGGCGGCGGCCCTGGCGCTGTCTTCGATGGCGCCGTACTCGAGGCCGTCGTACCAGAAGGGCGTCGCGAGCCCTGCGACGACGGACGCGCGCTGCTCGGGCGTCGGTGGAGTGACATCGCGGACGGGGGCCGTCAGCGCGGACACGCTCTGCTTCACGATCTCGGTCGCGATCGGGTCCGCATCCGCGACGGGCGTGGCGGCGATGGCGGCGATGGCGGCGATGGCGGCGATGGCGGAAGTCGCTGCGAAGACGGCGGATGCTGGGACGCTCGCGCGCCTGGTGCCCTTGCCCGAGACCATGGCGGTGATGCTACCGCAACCGAGCCGCCCACGTGGGCAGGCCGCGGCTGCGGGCCGGCGAGGGTGGTGGCGCAGCGTGAGGTTTGCGCTTGTCCGAGCACGGGACTCGGCTGACGCGCGCACGAAAACGCGAGGGCTCTGCCGGATCCCGTGCCGTGCCGGCAGTCGTGGCAGGTCGGCAATCGTGGCCGGTCGCTGAGCGTCGATGAGCGTCGATGAGCGTCCGGTCGCCGCGGACGATCGGAGCACGTCACTCGCGGCTGCAAGCGTAGGCGCGGAAGGCTCGCCAATCCCCGAGGGCCGGCACATGCGTCAGCCGGCACGGCGTCGCAATCGAGCATCGAGCTGCGGTCGATCACTGCTCGCGATCGAGCAGCACTCGCGATCGACCGAAAACGTGGTTCGCTCGTGTTCGTGCGTCGATTGTTGTTGACGCACGCGCGGAGCGCCGCGAGCTCGTCGTCGAGAAACCGCCACGGAATGCGCGCTGGACGCGATGTCGTGAC
>DATLEB010000198.1:0-54654 GCA_035525615.1 Kofleriaceae bacterium
GCCACACCAGCACGCCGAACAGCGCGAGCACGATCGCGACGCCGAGGAAGCCGAGCTCCTCGCCGATCGGCGCGAGGATGAAGTCGTTGTGTCCCTCGGGCATGTAGCCGAGCGACTGGCGCGAGTTGCCGAGCCCGACGCCCGTGAAGCCGCCCGACCCGAGCGACACGTGCGCCTGCACCATCTGGTAGGCCTCCTTGTCGCTGAAGGCCTCGGGGTTGAAGTACGCCATGAAGCGGCGCAGGCGCCACGGCGTGCCGACGATGAGCTGATACGCCATCGGCGCCGCGCCCAGGATCGCCATCACGATGTACGAGATGCGCGCGCCGGCGACGAACAGCATGACGAGCGTGGTCGCGCCGAGGATGAGCGACGAGCCGAGGTCCGGCTGCAAGAGCAGGATCATCATCATCACCGCGCACACGACCAGGTGCGGCACGAAGCCGATGGTGAAGGTCTTCACCTGCTCCGCCTTGCGCGACAGCGAGTACGCCAGGTACGTGACCAGCGCGAGCTTGGCGAGCTCGACCGGCTGGAACGTCATCGGTCCGAGGAAGAGCCAGCGCCGCGCGCCGTTGAGCGCCGGCATCGCCAGCGTCGCGCCGAGCAGCAAGATCGATACGGCGAGGAGCGGATACGTGCGCCGCCGGAGGACGCGATAGTCGAGCGTCGCCGCGAACCACATCGCGAGGCCGCCCAGCACCAGGAACACGCACTGGCGCTCCAGGAAGAAGCCGGCGTTACCGTGGCGTGTCGCGGCCTGCGCGGCGGTGGCGGCGTAGATCTCGACCGTGCCGATCGCGAGCAGCGCGAGCACGGTGGCGACGAGGATCAGATCGTAGGGGCGCTCGCTCACGTCGGCGACCGGCGCCTGCCCGACGATGGACGGCGGGGGGGCGGGATCGACGGGCTGCGCGATCGGCTTCGGAGGGGCCGCGGACACTGCGGTCCACATTGCCCATCCCGCCGCGAAGGGGCCAGTTTTCGGCTACTTCAGGCCAGCTCAGTCGGCCTTGGTGGCGATGACCGCCCCGCCCGGCAGGCCGGTGAACGTGTCGGTCGGCAGGAGCCCCATCCACTGGTCGGTCGCCGGCGCGTGGAACACGTTGGCGTAGACCCACGTGTTCAGCTCGGCGAACCCGGGCGCGGCGGCGCCGCCCGCCAGCTGCTGCACGAAATACGCGCGGATCTGCGGGCGCAGGCGCGACTCGTTGATCGCGGTGTCGGCGGCGATCGTCTTCTCGAGCCCGACCAGGATGCGGGCGCGCGCGTCGCGGTCGACCGTCAGCATCGAGTCCACGAGCGCCCGCGCGTTGTTGTCGAGCACGCGCCGGCCCTTGGCCTTCCACATCTCGTTGTAGATGTCGACCCAGAGGCCGGTGTCGTCGGGGATGGTGCCGGGATCGACGCCGAGGTCGACCGTCCGCATCATCGGGACCTCGACCATCGCCTTCGAGACGGTCACACGCTGCGCCGCGACGGCCGCCGCCACGCGGCGCTTCCCGATCTCGTCCTTGCTGAGCCAGCGGATCTTCCCGTTGTCGCCCTGGGCCAGCGGCATCTGCTGCCAGCGCTCCATCGCGCCCTGCGCCGCCGCCTGGTGATAGGCGAGGAGCGCGGCGTCACGCTCGCGTCCGACCGTGCCCTTGATGGCGCCATACATCGCCAGCGTCGCGCCGAGCTCCTGGCGGAACACCTGCGGCGAGTAGAGGCCGGGGAGCACGTCGAGCGGGCGGCCCTCGGCGTCGAGGATGTAGTGCGCGCTGTTGCCCGTGATCGTCGACTGGAGCGTGCGGCCGTCACCGTAGTCCACGGTGATGCGAGGCACGTCGCGCTCGCTCGACACGTGCAGGACGAACTCCTCGCGCAGGAGCTTGGCCACCGCCGCGTCGGGATAGAGGGTGGTGCGGAAGAAGCGGCTGTTGGCGCACGACAGGTCCTCGTCGAGCCGGCCCAGCATGCGCAGCGACAGGATGGGCTTGCCGCTCGCGCGCGCGGCGGCCTTGGCCGCGCCGAGGTCGTCGTACCAGTAGAGGCGCGACCACGTCGCGTAGCGCTGGCCCGCGACCTTGTCGATCGTCGCCGCCATGCGCACGCGATCCACGCCGGGCGTGAGCTGGTCGTAGTCGGCGAGCAGGCGCTCGAGCGCGGCCGGTCCCTCGGCGCGCCAGGTCGCGATGCGCGTCGCGTCGTCGGCCGGCGCCGCCGCCTGCTCGACCACCGGCAAGGTGGCGCGCTCGGACGTGGGCGCGCTCGACGACGAGCACGCGAGGACCAGGCAGAACGACGCGGCGATCGAGCGAAGCTTCATGCTTCGATCTACGCACCACTGGCCGCGGCGCGTGTCAGGCCTCGGTAAGCCGTGACCCGAGCCGTCACGGCTTCTTGGGCGTCGGCACGAGCTCGAACTCCTCGAGCGTGTCCTCGAGCTGCACGCGCAGGTCGAGCTTCTTGGCCTCGAGGTCGGCGAGCTGCGCGCCCAGCTTGTTGCCCTCACTCGCGAACTCGTCGAGCTGCTTGGTCCACTTGTCGCGCTGCTCGCCCGCGCGCGGGTTCTTGGCGATGGCCCTGAGGTTCTCGCGCAGCTCGCCGGCGCGCTGGTCGAGCTTGTTGCGGCGCTCGGTGATGCCGGCGATCTGCTCCTCGAGCTTCCCGACCGCGCGCCGCTTCTCGATGATCGGACGCAGCTTGGCCTTGGCGTCGCTGCCGAGGTCAGCCGACACGATCAGCTTCTCGAGGATGTCGAGCGCCGGCGAGTTCCAGATGCTGATCTGCGTGCGCGCCGGCGTCTGCTCGACGATGGTGATCGTGCCCTCGCGCTTCTTGGCGGCGACGTTCAACCGCACCAGGTACGCGTCGGGCAGCTCCTCGGTGCCCTCCGGCTTGTTGGACAGCTGGTAGTTGCCGCCTGCCTTGGCGTGGCGGATCAGCACCGTGAACGCGTCGTCGTTGGTCTGCGCCTTCGCCGTCCACACCGTGGTGCGGCGCGCGAACTGCTCGACCTCGAGCACGCCACGCGACATCTTGATGAGCCGCTGCTCGTCGCGATCGCTGTCGACGTTCGAGCTCACCATGATGCCGGTCTCGACCGCGAATGGGATGGTCGCGCTGGTCTCGGCGCCGACGGTCTCGGACAGGCCCTCGCCGACGAAGCTGCCGCCGGCGTAGATGCCGATCGGCCCGGGCTCGAGCACGAACGGCGTCGAGTTCTTGAAGCGCACCACGCGGTACGGGTTCACCTCGTAGCCGTAGCCGGCGCCGCCGGGACGGAAAAGGAAGGTCTCCTCGCCCTCGACGTCGGCGTTCACGATCGCGACCATCGTCGACGTGCCCTCGGGCACCGTCACGCGATCCTGCAGCTCGAACCGCGTCTGCCCGGACACCGTCGCCGCCTTGGCCTGTGCCAGCGTCGAGCGGCGCAGCGTGTCGGCGTCGATCACCGGCGCCTCTTCCTTCTCGTACGCGCCGTCGTAGTCCTCGCCGCCGTACGCGCCGGACTCGTCCCACGCGTCCTCCGATGCGACCGCGCGGCCGTACCCACCGCCGGCACCTCCACCGCTCGGTGCCTTCTTCGCGGGTTTGTTGTCGGCGCGCGAGCGCGGCGGCGCCGGCGGCGCGGGCTGCGGATACGGCGTCGTCGTCGCCACGCTCGGCGCCTCCGCCGGGGGCGGCTGATACGTGGTCTCGCCGATCATCGCGGTGGCTTGACGGTGCACGCCGACCTCGGTCAGGTCCGGCCGCGCGACGTCGCGCGGCGAGTGCAGGTCGTAACGGAACGCGATCGGCGCTCCGGAGGTGAGCGCGAGGTTCACGTCCTTCCACTCCTCGCCGCTGGTGTTGTCGACGACGGCCCAGGCCTGGAGCAGCGCCTTGCCCTTGCCCTCCTTGGGCAGCACCACGCGATACGTCGGCTTCCACATCGGCGCCGCGACCACGTAGCTGACGAGCAGGTCGTGCGTGGACGCGCCGGCGAGCCGCACGCTCACCGCGACCTGCTGGAACATGCCTTCGCCCGCGCTCGCGTCGAGCGTGCGGTTGAACTGCATCGCGAGGTCGCCGTCCTGCAGGATCACGCCGGTGACGTCCGACAGCTTCACGACGCGCAGGTGGTCGCCGTCGAGCAGGGTGACCCGGTGATCGATCTTCACGCCGCCGTCGTCGCCGGTCGGCTCGGTGATCTGCTCGACCATCGCGACGCGCCCGCTGACACTGTCGCCGCGCGTCCTGAGCGTGACGTGCGAGCCGCGCAGCGAATCGAGCACCTGCGCCAGGCTGCCCTGCCCGGGTCGCAGCGTCGCGAGCGCGGCGTTGGCCCACGTCTGCGGATCGAGCGGCATCGACACGCTCACGGCGCGCCCGGTGCGCCGCTCGACGACGGTGAGGCTCTTGAGCAGGTCGTTCACCTGATCCTTGCGGACCTTGAGCGTGAGGATGTCGCCGTTCACGCGCCCGGCGCGCTCGAAGTACCCCACGCCGTTGCGATAGAGCACGACACGGTTGAGCGCGAGCCCGTTGTCGGTCGTCGGATACTTGAAGCGCTTGTCACCGCCGCAGCCGGAGGCCGGCATCAGGACAGACGTCGACAACAACGCGAGCGCGAGCAGCTTTCCCCTCATGGCAGTAGGATGCCACGCAGAAGCCATCCCTTGGGTGCTTTGGCGAGTTAGCTCTTCGCGCCGGCCGACATCACGGGCTCGACGCGCGCGGTGAGCTCGACGTTCGGCTGGCCGCCCAGGCAGGTGCCGAGCGCCTTGGGGATCGTGTCGACCAGCGCGAACGAGTAGTCCGGGCGCTGCACGAGGTACTGGTCGCGCCAGACGTCGTAGGTGACGTTGCACTGCGCGACGACGGCGCCGTCGTTGGCGACGAGCTCGACCGGCGTGGCGAAGCCGCTCTTCAGCTGGTCGCGGGCGAAGGCGTCGACGTGAACCGGCGGATGCGCGGAGGCGGTGGCGGGCGTCGTCGTCGAGCGCGGCGCCGAGCCACACCCGCCGAGGACGGCGACCGAAGCGGCAACGAGAACGAGGGCGAGCGAGTTACGCATATGCATGATCGACGCACGTCGCGGCGCGTCGATTCACGCAGCTAAGTGCCCGTCACGGCGGCGCGAGATCGAGGCGGCGCGCGCCCGCGGCGGCCGCGGCCTCGCGGAACACGCGCCCGCGGTGGCCGTAGTTCTGGAACATGTCGTAGCTGGCGCACGCCGGCGACAGCACCACCGCGTCGCCGCGCGTGCACAGCGCGGTCGCGCGCGCGACCGCGTCGTGCATGTCGGTGCCGTCGATCACGGGGTACGTCACGCGGCGCTCCTCGCAGGCGCGGCGGATGAGCGGCGCCGCGGCGCCGATGAGGATCATGCCCTTGCACACGCCCTCGAGGGCCTCGAGCATCGGCTCGTAGCTGCCGCCCTTGTCGACGCCGCCGGCGATGAGCACGAGCGGGCGCGGGAAGCCGCGCACGCTGGCCGCGACCGACGCCACGTTGGTGCCCTTGGAGTCGTCGTAGAAGCGGATGTCGTCCTTCTCGCCGATCCACTCCATGCGGTGCGGCAGCGGGCGATAGCTGCGCGCGCCGGCGCGGATCGCGTCGACGGACACGCCGCACGCGCGCGCCGCGAGGTACGCGCCCATCGCGTTCTCGAGGTTGTGGTTGCCGACGATGACCAGATCCTCGACGGGGAAGCGCTCCTCGGCGGCGGCACCGGGCACGCCGCGCAGGAGGAATTCTGTCCGGTCCCCGGACAGACACGCGCCGGCCGACACGTCCGCGCCGGGGCGCGAGTCGAACCACAGGAGCCGCGACGGCATCCCCGCTGTCTCCTTCACGACCCACGCGTCGGCGGCGTTGGCGATGCCGACCTGGTCGGCCCGCTGCCAGTCCCAGATCCGCCCCTTCATCTCGGCGTAGCGCTCCATCGTGCCGAAGCGATCGAGGTGGTCGGGCGTGACGTTGGTGAGCACGCCGGCGTCGGCCGCGAACGACGTGCAGTTCTCGAGCATGAACGCCGCGACCTCGGCCACGATGAGCCCGCCCGGGGCGTTGGCGGGATGATCGACCGCATCGATGAGCGGCATGTTGCCGAGGTTGCCGCCGCAGAAGCTCGGCCGCCCCGAGTGCGCGCACAGGGCGCCGGTGAGCGCGGTCGTGGTCGACTTGCCGTTGGTCCCCGTGATCGCGAGGAGCTTCGCGCCGGGATGGAAGCAGCGGTACGCCAGCTCGATCTCGGCGATCACCTCGACGCCGGCCGCGCGCGCCGCCGTCATCTCCGGCAAGGTCGGCACGCCCGGTGACATCACGATCAGATCGCTCGACCTGAACGTACGCTCGTTCATGCCGCCCAGCTCCCACGTCACCGGCACGTCGGCGAGCTGCGCCATGCGCTCGCCCAGCTGCTCGGCGGGCTTGCCGTCGGTCATCACGACCTTCGCGCCCCGCCGGTGACAGAAGCGCGCGACCGCGATGCCGGTCTGCGCCAGCCCGACGACGACGACCTGCTTGCCGCGGAGCTCCATCAGGCGTCCCTCAGCGCAGCTTCAGCGTGCCGAGCGCGGCGATCGCCAGCACGCCCGCGACCAGCCAGAAGCGAACGATGATCTTCGGCTCTTCCCAGCCCTTGAGCTCGAAGTGGTGATGGATCGGCGCCATCTTGAACACGCGCTTGCCACGCGTCTTGAACGAGCCGACCTGGATGATCACCGACAGCGCCTCGATCACGAACAACCCGCCGACGAGGAGCAGCACCAGCTCGTTCTTGGTGAGCACCGCCAGCATGCCGATGGCGCCGCCGATCGACAGCGAGCCCACGTCGCCCATGAACACGCTCGCCGGGTACGTGTTGTACCAGAGGAAGCCGACCCCGGCGCCGAACAGCGCGGCGCAGAACACGGACAGCTCGACGGCGCGCGGGATGTGCGCGACGTGCAGGTACTGCGCGATCGTCTCCTTGCCGCCGCCCTCGGTGAGGATCATCGTCTCGACGCCCGCGATGTACGCGAACACCATGAACGTGCCGGCGTTGATGATCGCCGGGCCGATGGCGAGCCCGTCGAGGCCGTCGGTCAGGTTCACCGCGTTGGCGGTGCCGACGACGACGAGCGCGCCGAACACGATGTAGAGCCACGCCGACAGCGTCGGCGACACCTCGTAGAAGTTCGTGAACGGCAGCTGCAGCTCGGTGCGCAGCTCGGGCGGCATCATGTCCGACGTGAACAGGTACGCCATCGCGCCGGCGGCGATCGCGAACTCGAGGAGCAAGCGCAGCTTGCCCGACACGCCCTTGGTGTTCTTCTTGGTGACCTTGGCGTAGTCGTCGGCAAAGCCGATCGCGCCGAACAGGACCGACACCGTCAGCGCGAGGAGGACGAAGCGGTTGGTCAGGTCGCACCACAGGAGCGTCGAGACCACGAGGCAGAAGAGGATGAGCGCGCCGCCCATCGTCGGTGTGCCCGCCTTCTTCTTGTGACCCTCGGGCCCGTCGTCGCGGATCTGCTGACCGATCTGCCGCGCGCGCAGCCGGTCGATGAACCACGGTCCGAGGAGGAACGAGAGCAGGAGCGCGGTCAGCGCCGCCGCGAGGATGCGCATCGATGGATAGCGGAAGACCCGCAGCCACGACAGCGCGTCGTACTTGGAGAGGATGTTGTAGAAGAGGTGAAACAGCATTTCGTCAGACCACGATCTCCGCGAGCGCGTCGATCACGCGCTCGAGCCTCATTCCGCGCGACGCCTTGACCAGCACCCAGTCACCGGGCTCGGTCATCGCGAGCAGCTGGCGCGCCGCGGCCACCGGATCGTCGGTGGTCCACGAGAGCGCGGGGACGCCGGTGGCGTCGGCCACGATCTGCTTCTGCTCGCCCATCGCGATCACGGGGATGCCGAGCTCGCCCAGGCGTTCGCCGACCGCGGCGTGTGCGTCGTGCGCGTGCTCGCCCAGCTCGAGCATGTCGCCGACCACGGCGATGGCGCGCGCCGAGCCGCGCAGCTCGACCAGCGTGTCGATCGCCGCCGCCATCGACGCTGGATTGGCGTTGTAGCAGTCGACGATCACGTGGCGGCCGCCGATGTCCTTCACCTCGCTGCGCATCGCGGCGGGACGCGCGCGCTCGAGGCCGCCGAGCGCGACGTCGAGGCCGACGCCGGCGGCGATCGCCGCGGCCAGCGCGCACATCGCGTCGACCGCGTTGTGGCGCCCGATCATCGGCAGGCGGAAGCGACGGCGCTCGCCGAGCGCGTCGACGTGCAGGTCCGCGCCGCCGGGACCGAACGGGTGATAGCCGACCAGGCGGACGTCGGCGGACGCGGCCTCGCCGAACGTGATGAGCCGCGCGCCCTTGCCGCGCGCGCGCGAGGTGAGCCGATCGTCATCGGCGGGCGCGATGGCGATGCCGGCGGGACCGAGGCCGAGATAGATCTCGGACTTGGCAACGGCGATCGCGTCGGTCGAGCCGAGCAGCTCGATGTGCGCGGTGCCGGCGTTCACGACGACAGCGACGTCCGGCCTGGTGAAGCGCGTCAGGTACTCGATCTGTCCGGCGCCGCGCATGCCCATCTCGATCACGCCGAAGCGATGGTGCGCGCGCAGCCCGAGCAGCGTCAGCGGGACACCGCTCTCGTTGTTGAGCGAGCCCACCGCGGCGAGCGTCGAGCCGGCGCCGGCGAGCGCGGCGCGGGTGAGCTCCTTGGTCGTGGTCTTGCCCGCCGAGCCGGTGATCGCGATGAGGGCGCGTCCGGCGTCGGCGCCGCCCCAGCGGGCGCGATGGGCGCCGGCGATCGCGCCGAGCGCGACGAGCGGATCCGCGACCTCGATCGTGGGTACGCCCTCGGGCGCACGGCCCGTCTTCACCATCACGGCGGTGGCGCCGGCGCCGCGCGCCTGGCTGATGAAGTCGTGGCCGTCGAAGCGATGACCCTCGAGCGCGACGTAGAGATCGCCGGGCGCCGTCGCGCGGCCGTCGATGCCGACGCGCGAGACGACCGTGGCGCCGTCACCCTTCACGGTGCCGCCGGTCTCCGCGGCGAGCTGGTTCACCGTCCAGCTCGGACGCATCGCGGCTGCCGCCGCGGCCTCCTCGCGATCGTCGAAGTGGATCTTGGTGGTGCCGAGGATCTGGTAGTCCTCGTGGCCCTTGCCGGCGATGACCACGATGTCGCCGGGCGTCGCGGCGGCGATGGCGGCGCGGATCGCGGTGCGGCGATCGATGTCGACGTAGAACGGCGTCGGCACCGCCGGCAGGATCTGCTCGATGATGGCGCGCGGATCCTCGGTGCGCGGGTTGTCGCTCGTCACGACGGCCAGGTCGGCGAGGGCCGCGACCGCCGCGCCCATCTTGGGCCGCTTGGTGGGGTCGCGATCGCCGCCGCAGCCGAACACGCAGATGAGGCGGCGCCTGGTCAGCGGGCGCAGCGTCTTGAGCACGTTCTCGAGCGCGTCCGGCGTGTGCGCGTAGTCGACGACGAGGTCGAGCCCGGCGTCGTTCTTCACGCGCTCGACGCGCCCGGGCACGCCGGGCACCGACGCGATGCCGCGCGCGATCACGTCGTGGTCGAGGCCGAGCGCCTCGCACATTCCGACCACGAGCGCGACGTTGGCGACGTTGTAGCGGCCGATGAGCGGTCGCGACGTGACCTCGAACTCGCCACGCGGCGTCACGATGCGCGCCCAGATCCCGTCGACCGACGAGCGGAGCTCCAGCACCTTGATCTCGGCGTCCTTCGCCGGATCGAGCGAGACGCGCAGGATCTTCCTGCCGCTACCGCCCTCGCGCGCGGCCGTCGCCATCGCCTCACCCGCCGGATCGTCGATATCGACGACGGCGGTGCCGTCGCCGGTGAGGTAGTCGCGGAACAGCAGCTCCTTGGCGTGCTGGTACGCCTCCATCGACGCGTGCAGATCGAGGTGGTCCTGGGTCAGGTTCGTGAAGCCCGCGACCTGGAAGTGCAGCCCGGCGACGCGGTGCATGGCCAGCGCCGCCGACGTCACCTCCATCGCGACGTGCGAGCAGCCGGCGTCGGCCATCTTGCCGAGCGCGCCGTGCAGCACCTCGGGCGTCGGCGTCGTGTACGGCGCATCGATCGAGCCGGTCGGCCAGCGATAGCTGACGGTGCCGACGACGCCGGGCACGAAGCCCGCGGTCAGGAACACCTGCTCGAGGAGGAACGTGGTCGTCGTCTTGCCGTTGGTGCCGGTCACGCCGACCAGCGTCATGCGCGCCGCGGGATCGCCCGCCACCGCCCCGACGAGGTGGCCGAGCGCGCGCTCGCCGCTGGGCACGACGACGTACGGCACCGGCAGCAGATCGGTCACCGAGTCGACGACGACCGCCGCGGCCCCGCGCTCGATCGCGGCCGGAAGAAACGTGTGCCCGTCGGTGCGGCGTCCGCGCACCGCGACGAACAGATCGCCCGCGCCCACCGCGCGCGAATCCGCGGTCACGGCACGGATGTCGACATCGGCGCCGATGAGGCGCGCGCCCGGGACGCTGGCGGCGAGGGCGGAGAGCTTCATGTCGTGACGACCAAGCGGCACGCCTGATCAACGCGGAAGTTCACCGATTTCGTCCGACAAAACAAGGCGCTATCCGTCGGAGAACCGAAGCGTGATCACCGTACCCGCGGCGGCATGACCGGCGGCGGGCGTCTGCTCGGCGCAGCGCCCGGAGCCCTGCACCACGACCTCGAGCCCGCGCTCCCGCGCCGCGTCGAGCGCGCGACCGATGCTCATCCCGCGGAAGTCGGGGACATCGATCACGGCGCCGGAATCGTCGGGCGACAGGTCCGGCAGCTGCGGCGTCTCGTCCTCGTCGGGAGTCGTCGGAGGCACCGACGGCGCGAGCGGCTCGTCGTCGGGCAACGACGGCGACTTCTCGAAGGCGGTCGGGTCGCCGGGCACGCCCAGGTAGCGCAGCGTCTCGCTCGCCACCTTGCCGAACACGGGGCCGGCGACCTTGCCGCCGAAGTAGTCGCCGCCGCGCGGCTCGTCCACGACGACCACCACCGCGATGCGCGGCGCGTCGATCGGCGCGAGCCCGGCGAACGACGAGAGGTACTTGTCGGGTGAGTACTTGCGGATCGCCGGGTCGTACTTGTGCGCGGTGCCGGTCTTTCCGCCCGCCTTGAAGCCGGGGACCATCACGTTCTTCGCGGTGCCACCGTCCTTGCCGGTGTCGAAGACGCTGGCCATCATCGGGATGAGCGCCGCCGCCGTCGACGGCTTCATGATCGCCTTGCCCGGCTCGTTCAGCTCGAACAGCACCGTGCCGTCGGCGCCGGTCACCTTCGCGACCGTTCGCGGCGCGTGATACACGCCGCCGTTGCCGACGGCGGCGATGGCCGCGGCGAGCTGGATCGGCGTGACGGTGAGCCCGTAGCCGTAGCAGATCGTCACGAGCTCGACCTCGCGCCACGTCTTGCCGGGGCGGATGAGGCCGTTCTGCTCGCCGGGGAGCTCGATGCCGGTCGAGCTGCCGAAGCCGAACCGGCGCAGCGCCTCGTACAGCCGCTCGCGCCCGAGGCGCAGCCCGATCTTCACGGCGCCGACGTTCGACGAGTGCTTGATGATGCCGCTGGTCGTGAGCTGCCACTCGTGGTGCACGTCGGTGACGGTCTTGACGCCGATCTTCCAGCGGCCGCCCTCGACGTCCCACCACTCGTCGGGGCGCGTGACGCCGGCGTCGAGCGCGGCGGCGACGGTGAAGATCTTCATCACCGACCCGATCTCGAAGACGTCGGTGACCGGGCGGTTGCGCGCCTGCGCCTTCACCGCGGCGGCGGGATCGTTGGGGTCGTACGTGGGATAGCTCGCCATCGCGAGCACGCCGCCGGTGGCGACGTCGAGGACGACGACCGTGCCCGACTTGGCCTGGTGCAGCGTGATCGCGCCGGTGAGCGCCTCGTCGGCGATGTGCTGGATCGCGCGATCGACCGTGAGCTGCACGGTCGCGCCCGGCGTGGCCTCGACGAGGCCGTCGGCCATCATGGTCTTGCCGCGCGCGTCGCGTAGCGCGCTGAAGCGCGCGCGCTCGCCGGTGAGCACGTCGTCGAGCGCGAGCTCGAGGCCGTCGAGGCCGTTGCCGTCGATGCCCGAGAAGCCGAGCACCGGGCCGCCCGACGTCGAGCCGGGATACCAGCGCCGCGGCTCGCGCGTGACCTCGACGCCCTTCAGCTTGAGCGCGCGCACCGCGTTGGCCTGCTCCGGCGAGATGTGGCGCGAGATCCACGCGAAGTGCTTGCCGCTGGCCAGGCGCGCCTCGAGCGAGATGACGTCGAGCTCGAGCGCGGTGGCGAGCTTCTCGGCGGTGCCCGCCACGTCGACGACGGCGCGCGGGTTCGCGAACACGCTGTCGACATCGGCGGAGACGGCGAGCGGGCGCCCGCGCGCGTCGAGGATCGGTCCGCGCGGCGCGGGGATCTCGACGGTGTGTACGTGCTGGCGCACTGCCTGCTCGCGCAGCCGCGCGCCGTCGGCGACCTGCACGCCCCACGCCTTGTAGGCGACGCCGCACAGGAGCGTGGTCACGAGCGACGTCGCGATCCACGCGCGCGTGCGCGCCGCGGGCGAGACGCCGGGTGTGCGGAGCTTGGTCTTCACGGTTGCTCGCCCTGCGCGACCGGCGTCGGTGGGTTGGCCGCCGGCGCCTTCGGCACCACGCGGATCGCCGCCGCCGGCGCGGGCGCCATGCCCATCGCCGCGGCGAGCGTGTTGATGCGCGCCGGATTCGTCAGCGTGGCGCGCTCGAGCTCGAGCTTGCGCTCGCCCTCGCGCAGCTGGCGCACGTCCTCGTTCGCCTTCGACAGCTGGTAGCCGAGTCGCACGACGTCGTGGCGCGACTGCACGCGCATCACGGCGAGCCCGGTCGCGATCGCGACGACCAGCACCATGACGGTGATCGTGCGCCGCGACGGCGGCGCCGCGGACTCGGTACGGAAGAGGCGATAGACGCGGGGCTTCACGAGGGTCCCTTGCCGGAGTGGCCGGAATGCGGAGAGTTGCGTTGCGCGGGGAGATTCGGCGCGTCGGTGCGTTCGCAGGCGCGCAGGCGCGCCGAGCGGGCGCGCGGGTTGTCATCGGTCTCGGCGTCGTCGGCGAACACGGCCTTGCGGCTCACCGGCGTACACACCGGGCGTACGCGCTCGCCGGCCTGGTCCGCGTACTGCGGCGGCAACGACGAGGTCCACGCCAGATCGCGGAAGCGGCGCTTCACGAGGCGGTCCTCGAGGGAGTGGAACGAGATCACGACGCAGCGCCCGCCGACGGCGAGCAGGTCCGGGAACCCGTCGAGGAACGTGGCCAGCTCGTCGAGCTCGCCGTTCACGGCGATGCGCAGCCCCTGGAACGTGCGCGTCGCGGGATGGATGCGCATCTTGCGCACCTCGCCCGCCGAGAAACACGACGACACCACCCGCGCGAGATCGAGCGTGGTCGCGAGCTCGCCGGCGCGCTCGGCTTCCTGCAGCCGCCGCGCGATGCGCTTGCTCAGGCGCTCCTCGCCGAGGTCGCGCAGGATGTCGGCCAGCTCGGGCTCCGGGAGATCGCGGATGAGCTCGAGCGCCGTCGGACCGCGCGAGGGATCCATGCGCATGTCGATGGGCCCCGAGCGCGAGAACGAGAAGCCGCGCGCGGCCTCGTCGAGCTGCGGCGACGACACGCCGAGATCGAGCAGGATGCCGTCGACCTTCGCGACGTTCTCGCGTGCGAGCACGTCGGCCATCTCGCCGAAGCGCGCGTGCACGAGCGTGAGCCGAGGTCCGGCCTCGCCCGTGTGCGCCGCGACGATCGGCGCGCCCGCGGCGATCGCGTCGGGATCGCGATCGAGCGCGATCACGCGGCCGGTCGGACCGATGCGATCGAGCACCGCGCGGGTGTGACCGCCGCGGCCGAACGTGCCGTCCACGTACGTGCCGCCGGGCTTCGGCGACAGGTGGTCCAGCACCTCGTCCAGCAAGACGGGGATGTGGTCGGGCGTTTCCACGGCAGGGGTGAGCGCGCGCAGGGCGAGCGCCATCTCCCCATTAGAGAGGGTGCGACGAACGGCGCAAGTTTTGAGAATTGCGAGTGTAATACTCCGGATCACCTGTCCGGATGTTCATGTACGTGGCAAACGTATTCCTTGACGGACCCCTGGCGGATCCGTAGACTTCCCCGCTCCTCGGGATGCCCTAACTCCGTGTTGCGATACAAAGAAACCGAAGACATCGACGCCCGTTTCACCGAGGTGGATCGCGTCAGCCAGGCATGGCGCGCCCGCATCGGCTCGATCAACCCTGCGATGCGCAAGGAGTTCCTCCAGCGCCTTCGCATCTCGCTGATCCATCATGACGCCGCCCTCGAAGGCGACGTCCTGTCGTACAGCGAGATCAAAGCGGCGATCGATCCCACGATCATCAGCGACCCGTCGCTGATCCCGGCCTACGACGAGATCAAGCGCTTCAACGAAGCGTGCGACACGGCGCAGGACCTGGCGTTGAACAAGAAGAAGCCCTTCAAGTTCGACACGATCCGCGACATCTACTCGATCCTCGCGCCCGACGAGAAGGCCAAGGGCCTCCCGTATCGCAAGGAGAACCCGCTCCACCGGCTCTACTATCACGACATCGCGGCGCCCGAGAAAATCGCGCCCGCGCTGAAGAAGCTGTCGGACTGGATCGACGAGCCGACCACGAAGCAGCTGCACGCCATCGAGCGCGTCGCCGTGTTGCACACGCGCTTCATGGCGATCTTCCCGTGGGCGAAGGAGAGCGGTCGCACGATCCGCATCTGTTCGAACCTGCTCCTGCAGGAAGCTGGTTACCCGGTCGCGGTCGTGCACTCGATCGATCGCCAGCGCTATTACGAGTCGCTCCGCGGCGAGGCCGCGTCCTCGTCGGGCCTTCTCTCGCTGTACCTCGAGGCGGTCCAGACCACCGCCGAGACCGAGCTCCGCCTCTACGAAGAGGCGGAGAAGTCCCCGAAGAAGCGCAAGCGCGCTTGACCGGTGGATGAAGCGGAGGCGCCGGCTGCGGAGCCCTCCAGCTTCGTTGCGGCACTATCGTTCGGCCCCCACGTTCCTCACGACCAGTCGGTCGCTGCGGACTTGGGGCCCCACCGTCGCCTCGCTGGCGGGCTTCCTCGCTCGCCGCGGGAAGACCTCGGGCGGTGCGTCTTCGAACGTGGGATGTTGGGTGCGTGACGTGGAGACGGGCTCCGTACGATCGCGCCGCTGAAGAGATCGTCGCGTACGTGAAGAGCACGTATGCGCCGGTCGGGATCGTGCTCGCCGGCAGCATCGTGCGTGGTGAGGCGGGGCCGACGAGCGACTTCGACGTGTTCGTGGTGCACGAGGAGCCGTGGCGCGTCCGCGAGCAGAAGCTGTTCGCCGATGTGCCGGCCGAGATCTTCGTGAATCCCACGGCGCAGGTGCGGCGGTACTTCGAGAACGAGCACGACGAGGGGCGTCCATGCACCGCGCACATGTTCGCGACGGGCGAGGTCGTGATGAGCGCACCGGTGATCGACGAGCTCGTGCGCGAAGCGCGCGCGTGGCTGGCGAAGCCGCTCGACGTGAGCGACGCGACGCTGACGCAGAAGCGCTACGCCGCGGTCGACACGCTCGACGACGCGCGCGACATCAGCGCGACCGATCCTGCGGCCGCGCAGCTCCTGCTCGCGACCGTCGTGCAGGACGTGATCGCGTATGCGTTCTGGTCGCGGAAGCTATTCCAGCCGCGCCGCAAGGCGGCCGTGCTCGCGCTGGCGGCTCTCGACCCGAGCGCCGCGCAGCTCGTGCGTGATTGGCAGCAAGCTGGCGACTCACGTGAGGCGCTGCGGCTCGTCGAGGAGCTCGCGACTCACGTCCTCGGCGTCAACACGTTCTTCGCGTGGACGTCAGCCCGCGACCCCGTCGCGACCTGATCAGTCGAACTTCGCGCGGCGCGTCGCCTTGATGTCGCCGCGCTTCTTCTTGCTCGCGATGCGACGCTCTTTCGCGCCGCGCGACGGCTTGGTCTTCTTCCGCGGCTTGGGGCGCGCGAGCGCGGCGCGCACCATGGCGGCGAGCTTCTCGGCGGCGTCGGCGCGGTTGCGCGGCTGATCGCGATACTTGTCGCTCGTGATGATGAGCTCGCCGTCGAGGGTGAGCCGGCCGCCGAGCTTGGTGAGCAGGTACGCGCGATCGTCGAACGACAGCGCCGACGAGGTCTGCGGCGTCCACCGCAGCTCGACCTTGCTCGAGACCTTGTTGACGTTCTGCCCGCCGGCGCCGCTCGAACGCACGAACTGCTCCGTCAGCTCGTCGGACGGGATGACGATGCGCGGCGTCACAACAATATCGCTCACGGCCGCAGCCTACCTCATGCGAAGTTCTCCGCCATGAAGGGGAGTGCTCTGGCCTGCCTGCTCGCGCCCGCGCTCGCGTTCGCACCGTCGACGGCGGCGGCGGAGCGCGACACGATCATCACGTTCAGCGGCGGCATGAGCGCGATCGGTCCGCTCGATCCGCCCATCGGCGTCGGCGGCCCGGAGGCGGTCGGGCTGCAGGTCCGCGGCATCGTCTCGTTCGAGCCGCCGCCGCTGCCGTACAAGGAGCCGCGCGGCTACAACTTCGCCGGCGTCCTCGTGCCGGAGATCTTCGCCGGCGCGATCATGGCCGATGACGATCGCACCGAGCTCATCGGCGCCGGCTTGCGCCTCGAGGCCGCGTTCTCGCAGCGCCGCATGGGGCTCCTCCAGGTGAGCGCGCGGGGTGGCGTCTACCTCGCCGGCCGCGGCGGCTTCTTCACCGATCCCGGTCGGACGCCCTTCGTCGAGGGCGCCTTCGGCGAGTACTTCCTCATCGGCGACACCGCGCGGCTCGGGATCGAGCTCGGCATCATGCAGATCATGCTCGAAGAGTACGAGTGGGTCGTCGACCGCCCACTGCCCGCCGGCGCCATCGCCGGGCCGCCCTTCGAGAACGGGCTCGGCGAGTACCTGAACATCAACGCCGCTCTGTATCTCGGCGTAGTTATGTGATAATTCTAAGACTTGCCATGATTCGCAAATAGGCATATAAGAATGCCGTGAACCTGGCGGTCAGTCCTCGCGCGGATCTCTTTCGCCTTCTCGGCGACGAGAGCCGCCTCCGCCTGCTGGCGCTCTGCGCCGAAGAGGAGCTGACCGTCGGCGAGCTGGCGACGCTACTCGACGAGAGCCAGCCGCAGATCACCAAGAAGTCGCAGCCGCTGCGCGAGGCCGGGCTCCTCGTCGCCCGCCGCGACGGCACCCGCACGCTGCTCCGCTCGCAGCTCTCGGACGACGCCGTCGTCGAGGCCGCGCTCACCGAGGGCCGCGCGCTCTCCACCCGCGACGGCAGCCTGGCCCGCATCGCCGCGATCGTCGCGCAGCGCGAGGACGCGTCGCGCCACTACTTCGACGCGCGCGCCGCCGCCGACAACGAGCCCGTCCCCGCCGCCGGCAACGAGCTGCTGGCGTGGCTCCCCGTGCTCGCGCCGCTCCTCCCCGGGCGCGCGCTCGCCGTCGACGTCGGCACCGGCGACGGCACGATGCTGCCGCTCCTCTCGCCGCTCTACGATCGCGTCGTCGCCGTCGACCGCAGCGCCGCCAGCCTCGCGCGTTGCGCCGCGCGCGTCGCCGCGTGGGGCCTCCCCAACGTCCGCCTCCGCGAGGGCGCCATCGACGACGCCGGCCTCGCGCAGGACGTCACGCAGCGCGGTGGCGCCGACCTCGTGCTGATCGCGCGCATGCTCCGCCACGCCGCGCGCCCGCAGGACGTCATCTCCGCGGCTGCGCGCCTCCTCCGCCCGGGCGGCCACCTCGCGCTCGTCGATCACGTCCCGCACGACGACGAATCGCAGCGCGAGCACGGCGCGGTCTGGCTCGGCTTCGAGCCGACCAAGCTGCGCGCGTGGCTCGACGCCGCGCACCTCGAGGTCGTCGCGCTCGCGCCGATCTCGAATCTCGGTGGCGCCACGCGCCCCGCACTTCAACTGGCGGTGGGCAAGAAGCCCGCCCGTCACCTGCACTGAACGCAACCGAACTGGAGATCACCATGGACACGCGCACCGAGTTCCCCGCCTTCAAGATCAAGGACCTCACCCTGGCCGAGCTCGGCCGCAAGAAGATCCGCATGGCCGAGAAGGAGATGCCGGGTCTGATGTCGCTCCGCGAGGAGTTCAAGGGCAAGGCCCCGCTCGCCGGCGCGCGCATCGCCGGCTGCCTCCACATGACGATCGAGACCGCGGTGCTCATCGAGACCCTGGTCTCGCTCGGCGCCGAGGTCACCTGGACGTCGTGCAACATCTACTCGACGCAGGACGAGGCCGCCGCGGCCATCGCCAAGGCCGGTGTGCCGGTCTTCGCCTGGAAGGGCGAGTCGCTCGACGAGTACTGGCAGTGCATCGAGCTCCAGCTCAACGCGTTCAAGGGCGGTCAGGGCCCGAACCTCATCCTCGACGACGGTGGTGACCTCACGCTCCTCGTCCACAAGGGCGTCGAGTCGGAGAAGAAGGGCGCCGCGCCCTCGCCGGCCACCGCGACCAACGAGGAGATGCGCGTCATCTTCACCGTCCTCACCGAGAGCCTGAAGCGCGACGGCTCGCGCTTCACCAAGCTGGCCGCCGAGGTGAAGGGCGTCTCCGAGGAGACCACCACGGGCGTCCACCGCCTCTACGAGATGGCGAAGACGGGCTCGCTCCTCTTCCCGTGCATCAACGTCAACGACTCGGTCACCAAGTCGAAGTTCGACAACCTCTACGGCTGCCGCGAGTCGCTCTTCGACGGCATCAAGCGCGCGACCGACGTGATGGTCGCCGGCAAGGTCGTCGTCGTCGCCGGTTACGGCGATGTCGGCAAGGGCTGCGCCCACGCCGCGCGCGGCCTCGGCGCCCGCGTGCTCATCACCGAGATCGATCCCATCTGCGCGCTCCAGGCCGCGATGGAAGGCTACGAGGTCACGACGATGGAGGACGCGGCGCCGATCGCCGACATCTTCGTCACCGCCACGGGCTGCATGGACGTCATCACCGGCGCGCACATGCAGGCGATGAAGGACGAGGCGATCCTCTCCAACATCGGCCACTTCGACAGCGAGATCCAGGTCTCGTGGCTCGAGGGCAACAAGGAGATCAAGGAAGAGAACATCAAGCCGCAGGTCGATCAGTTCATCTTCCCGAGCGGCAAGCGCATCACGCTCCTCGCGCGTGGTCGCCTCGTGAACCTGGGCTGCGCCACCGGTCACCCCTCATTCGTGATGTCGAACTCGTTCTCGAACCAGACCATCGCGCAGATGGCGCTCTGGGCCAACGCCACCAAGGGCAAGGACGAGATGACCGGCATGCAGTTCGCTCCGGGCCAGGTCTACGTCCTCCCCAAGAAGCTCGACGAGAAGGTCGCCCGCCTCCACCTGGCGAAGGTCGGGGTGAAGCTGACCCAGCTGACGAAGGTCCAGGCTGAGTACCTCGGCGTGCCGCTGGACGGCCCGTTCAAGCCCGACCACTACCGCTACTGAGCGTGAAGACCGCGTGAGCAACCCTGGGATCGCCTGCGAGGTCGCAGGGTTGCTTCACGTCGCGGCGCGTCCCGTCGTTGACTTGTACCCCCCCGCCCCGTAGCATTTCGGTGGACCAATGACCGGACGCAGCCAGGGCGACGACGCGCCCGGCGACAGCGGCGCACGCGCCGCGGCGCCGCCGCGGGCGGTGGTGCGTAGCGAGCCGGGCACGGTGGGTGAGTCGCAGGTCATGGGCGCCGCCGATACCGCGGTCGCGCTGTCGAAGTCGGGCGACGGTCACACCGAGACCGACGTCTCGTCGTCGGCGTCGCTGACGGGGCCGTCGTTGGGTGCGCGCGAGGATCTCATCGGCACGACGCTCCTCGGCCGCTACGCGATCTCGCGCAAGATCGGCCAGGGCGGCATGGGCGCCGTCTACGAGGCGCAGCACACGCTCATCGGCAAGCGCGTCGCGGTCAAGGTCCTCCTCGACAAGTACGCGCGCAAGGAGCAGGTCGTCGCGCGCCTCGAGCAGGAGGCGCGGCTCGCGTCGTCGATCGGCCACGAGCACATCATCGACATCACCGACTTCGGCACGACCGACGACGGTCGCACCTTCGTCGTCATGGAATTCCTCGACGGCGAGTCGCTCGCCGAGCTCCTCTCGCGCGAGGGCCCGCTGCCCGAGGCGCGCATCGTCGACATCGCCTTCCAGGTCGCGTCGGCGCTCGGCGCCGCGCACGACAAGGGCATCGTCCACCGCGACGTGAAGCCGGAGAACGTCTTCCTCCTGCGCCGCAAGGATCGCGACTTCGCCAAGGTGGTGGACTTCGGCATCTCCAAGTCGTTGCGCAGCTCCGACGCCGGCGACGAGGATTCGCCGCGCCTGACCCAGACGGGCATGGTGCTGGGCACGCCGCTCTACATGTCGCCCGAGCAGGCGCGCGGCGACGAGGATCTCGATCATCGCATCGACATCTACGCGCTCGGCGTGATCATGTTCGAGCTGTCGACGGGGCGCGTCCCGTTCAGCGGCATCAACTACCTGTCGATCATCTCGCAGGTCCTGAACGACACGCCCAAGTCGCCGCGCGCGTACCGGCCCGAGCTCTCCGAGGAGCTCGAGGCGGTGATCCTGAAGGCGCTCGAGAAGGATCGCGAGCAGCGCTACCAGAACACGGCGGAGATCCTCGCCGATCTGTCGGTGCTCGCCGACGATCCGACGCACTCGACGCAGCGCGCGCGCATCACGGGTCCGCGCCGACACGCGCCCAAGAAGGGCGGGCTGCGCACGGTCGCGTGGGTGGCGGTCATCGCCGGCATCATCGCGGCGGTCGCGCTCACCGTGACCACGACGATGAGCGGCGGGGTCAAGCCCAAGGGCGCCGAGGCGCTGGCCGGGCTCGACGGCGGGCTCGGCAGTGGCGGGGCCGCGGGGCTCGACGCCGGCGTCGTCCAGCCGCAGGTCACGCTCGTGAAGGTGCGCGTCGAGACCGATCCCGTGGGCGCGCAGCTGTTCGAGGGCTCGCGGTCGCTGGGCAAGGCGCCGCTCGAGCGCGAGTTCCCGCTCAACAGCGAGACCGTGAAGCTGATCGCTTCGATGGACGGCTACGACGACGCCGAGTGCAACATCCGGCCGGCGACCGACAAGGATCAGCCGGTGACGTGCACGCTCAAGAAGGTGAAGAAGGGGCAGGAGCGCAAGATCATCAAGCGCGGCGGCACGGGCGGGGACACCGGTTCGGGCGGTCGATCTGGTTCGGGCGGCTCGGGCGCGGGCGGCGGCTCGGGCGCGAGCGGCGCGAGCGGTGGTAGCGCCGGCGGCGACTGGCGCGGCAGCCCGTTCAATCCCGACGGTACGCCGAGGAATCCGAAGTGAAGGCGGCGTGCCGGCTCGTGGTCGCGACGCTGGTCGTCGCGCCCGCGGTCGCCGTCGCGCAGCCGTCGCAGGGCGCAACCGGCGAAGACGACGGCTACATCGGGCGGCGCGAGAAGCTCGAGATCGACGACTGCCCGCCGACCCCGGACCTGCCGCCGAAGAAGATCGGCGCGCTCTCGTACGAGCGCTACCAGCGCGGCTCGGTGCTGCACGTGCAGGGCGACTACGACGCCGCCGTCGAGCAGCTGATCAGCGCGTACTGCCTGGCGCCGCAGGTGTCCGGCTCGATGCTCGTCGACATCGCGCAGAGCTACGAGCGCATGGTGCAGTACGAGAAGGCGGTGGCGTACTTCGAGCGCTACGTGCTCACGCTGCCCGAGGACACCGACGAGCGTCGCGCGATCTCGACGCGCATCCAGGTGCTGCGCCAGCTCAAGTCGACGGTCACCGTCGCCACCGAGCCCAAGGGCGCGACCGTCGTCATCGCCAACGACGCGGGCCCGGTCGCCACCGAGCGCGACGGAGAACGGCTCGCCGTCGTCGCCGGCGAGTACACGCTCGTCGTCGAGAAGCCCGGGTACGAGACCGTGCGCCAGGCGCTGCCGGTCGGCATCGGGCAGCCGTACAGCTTCTCGTTCCGCCTCCAGCCCAAGCGCGGGACGCTGCGCGTGCAGACCGTTCCCGGCGACGCGCGCATCTACATCGACGACAAGTTCGAGGGGCTGGGCTCGTTCCGGGAGCAGGTCGAGATCGGGCCGCACGAGGTGCGCGTCGAGGCCAAGGGCTTCCTGGCCAGCACGCAGAACATCGAGATCCTCGCCGACGAGAACGAGCAGCTCGGCGTCTCGCTCGAGCGCCCGCCCACGTCGGGCAAGACGCAGCTCGTGATCGCCGCGTCGGCGGCCGGCACGATCGTCGGCGCCGCGGCCGTCGGCGGGTCGACCGATGATCCGGCGTTCGGCACGCTGGGCGGGCTCGCCGGCCTCGCCATCGGCGGCGCCGGGACGTACTTCCTGTACGACGACATCGACCTCGGCTCGAGCAACTACATCATCACGACGAGCATGATCGGCGCGATCGAGGGCGCCAACATCGGCCTCCTCGCCACCGACAGCGGCGACGCCGGCTGGGTAGGCTCGCTGGTCGGCCTCGGCGCGGGCGCGGGCTTCGCGCTGTTCACCGCCCCGCAGTTCAAGTACTCGGTCGGCGACGCCGCGCTCCTCAACTCGGGTGCGGCGTGGGGCGCGGTCTCGGGCCTGTGGTTCCAGCAGGTGTTCCACGCCGACACGCGCGTCGCGGCGGCGATGTTGCTCGGCGGCACCAACCTCGGCCTCGTGGGTGGTGTGCTCCTCGGGCGGCAGCTCGAGTACAGCCGCCGGCACGTCGTCTTCATCGATCTCTCCGGGCTGGCGGGCATCGCGGCCGGGCTCGCGATCCACTCCGCCTACGTCGGCAACGGCGAGGACATCATGGTCGAGCGCAACGAGCAGCAGGCGCACTTCGCGCTCGCCGGCATGGCCATCGGCCTCGCTGCCGGCTCGTTCCTCACGCGCAACCTCGACGCACCCAAGCTGCCCCGCCTCGCGCCGCAGGTCGGGCCGGCGCCCGACGGTGCCAGGGGCTGGATGCTGTCGTTCGGCGGCGAGCTATGATCTCAGGCCCGGCACGCTAAGAGGTTTCCATGACGACGCGCGAGACCGCCTGCCCGCTCGATTGCCCCGACCTCTGTAGCCTGGTGGTCGAGGTGGAGGACGGTCGCGTCAAGCGCGTCGACGGCGGCACCAAGACGCCGATCACCGACGGCTTCATCTGCGGCAAGGTCCGCAACATCGCCGAGCACCTCTACGGCGACGATCGCGTGCGCTTCCCGATGATCCGCGTCGGGCCGAAGGACGGCACCGTCGAGGGTCGCTTCCGGCGCGCGACCTGGGACGAGGCGCTCGACCTCGTCGCGCAGCGCCTTCGCGAGACGCGCGAGAGGTCGGGCGGCGAGGCGATCCTGCCGTTTCACTACGGCGGCTCGAACGGGTGGCTCACCGAGGGCGCCCTCGCGACGCGCCTGTTCCGCCGGCTCGGCGCGAGCACGTGCGTGCGCTCGCTGTGCGCGCTGCCGTCGGGCGCGGCGGCGCGCGGGTTGTACGGCGCGGTCCCGGGCGTCGCGCTCGAGGACTACGCCGAGTCGAAGCTCATCGTGCTCTGGGGCATGAACCCGTCGGCGACGGGCATCCACCTGGTGCCGATCATCGAACGCGCCGTCGAGCGCGGCGCCAAGCTCGTGGTCGTCGACCCGCGCAAGACGCCGCTGGCGAAGCGCGCGCACATGCACCTCGCGGTGCGGCCGGGGACGGATCTGCCGGTGGCGCTGGCGGTGATCCGCGAGCTGTTCGCGAGCGGGCGCGCCGACGAGAAGTTCCTGGCCGAGCACGCGCGCGGCGCCGACGATCTGCGGCTGCGCGCCGAGCCGTGGACGGTGGGGCGCGCGGCGGCCGAGGCCGGCATCAGCGATCTCGAGCTCGGCGCGTTCATCGATCTGTACGCGGAGTCGCGGCCGGCGGTGATCCGCGCCGGCTGGGGCCTCGAGCGCAACCGCAACGGAGGATCGGCGTGCGCGGCGGTGCTCGCGCTACCGGCCGTGGCCGGCAAGTTCGGCGAGCGCGGCGGCGGGTTCACCATGTCGAACGGCGACGCGGGCTGGGGCGTCGGACCGGAGCCGGCGATCGCGGCGGTGCTACCGGCGACGCGCGCGGTGAACATGGTCGAGCTGGGCATGACCCTGACGGAGCCACGCGACGGCGCTCCGAAGGTCGAGGTGCTCTTCGTCTACAACTGCAACCCGACGCAGACCGTGCCCGACCAGAACCGCGTGCTGCGCGGGCTGGCGCGCGAGGATCTGTTCACGGTGGTGCACGAGCAGGTCTTCACCGACACGTGCCGGTGGGCCGACGTCGTGCTGCCGGCGACCGCGTTCCTCGAGCACCGCGACATCCGGCGCGGCTACGGCTCGATGCGCCTCTACGATTCGCCCGCGGTGGCGACGCCGCCGGGCGAGGCGCGCAGCAACAACCAGCTGTTCGGTGCGCTGCTCGAGAAGCTCGGGCTGTGGCGCGACGGCGATCCCATGACCGACGACGAGCTGGCCCGGGCGATCTTCGACAGCGCGCCGGCCGGCGCGGCGCTGCGCGATCAGCTCGCGACCAAGGGCGTCGCGGCGCCGGCGCAGGATCGGCCGCGGCTGTTCGTCGACCTGAAGCCGGGCACCCCCGACGGAAAGGTCGACCTGGTGCCGTCGGCGCTGGAGGCCGAGGCGCGTCTCGGCCTGTATCACTACGAGCCCGATCCGAGGACGGACAAGCATCCGCTCGCGCTCATCTCGCCGGCGATCGCGCAGCAGATCAGCTCGACGTTCGGGCAGCTGCGCAAGGGCGAGGCGTTCGCCGAGCTCGCGACCGAGGACGCGAAGGCGCGCGCGATCGTCGACGGTGACGTCATCCGCATCTGGAACGATCTGGGCGAGGTGACGTGTCGCGCCAAGGTGAGCGCGCAGGTGCGCGCCGGCGTGGTCGTGATGGCCAAGGGCCTGTGGCGCTTCCACACGCGTAACGGCCAGTCCTCCAACGCGCTCATCCCGTCGACGCTCACCGACTTCGCGGGCGGCGCTTGCTACAACGACGCGCGCGTCGAGGTCGAGCGCATCGGCCAGCCGTAACCCTGCTACGCTCGGGGTGTGGTGAGGTGGATCTCCGTGTGTTTCGGGGTGGCCGCGGCGTGCGGGGGCACCGACGTCGGGCCGTGGACACCGTCGGAGCCCGCCCCCGATCTCGACGACAGCGCGGCCTGGATCCGCGTGTCGCTCGCCACGTACGAGGACGGCGGCAGCACGTACATCACCGGCAACCTGATCACCGATCCGCCGCTGTGGCCGTACGACGTCGAGCCCGTCGACGGCGCGTGCCGGTTCTCGACGAGGCAGGCCGGCGAGTGCGTGCCGTTCTGCGAGTGGAACGAGGCGTGTGTCGGCGGCGTGTGCATCGCGCCGCCGCTCGTGCGCTCGGCCGGTACGCTCACGTTCGAGTCGGGCGCGACGACGCTGTCGGTGCCGTTCAGCGACGGCTTCTACCAGCTCTTCGATCAGACGCTGGCGTTCGCGTCCGGCGCGTCGGTGACCGCGTCGGCGCCCGGCGACGTGCTCGGCGCGTTCTCGACGACGGCGGTCGCGCCGGAGCCGCTCACGCTCGTCGGTGTTGACGAGCTGCGCCTGCGCGCGGGCACGCCGCTCACGATCCGGTGGGAGCCGAGCGACCCGGGCTCGCGCGTGCGCATCACGCTCGGCGCCGACCAGGGCCACGCCTTCTTCCGCTCGGTCGTGCTCGAGTGCGACGCGCCCGACGAGCACGGCGGCGTCGAGGTCCCGCAGGCGATGGTCGATCGCCTGGCCGACTCCGAGAACTGGGCCTGCGGCGACTGCTTCTCGCAGGAGGTCCGCCGCTACCGTCGCGCGCGTACGATGGCGGGCACGGTGCCGATCGATCTGTGGCTCAACCAGATCGTCAGCCTTTACCTTGTGCCTGAGCCAACGGCACCTTGATCTGACCGCTCAGCTGCGCGGTGAACTCGTCGAAGCGGTCGAGGCTGAGGCGGTGCTTGGCGCCGTCGTGCATGGTCACGTCGAGGATGTTCTTGTTGAAGCCGTGTTTGCCGCGCGCGATCGTCGCGACCTTCGACAGCTCGATCTCGAGCGTGCGCTTGCCGGCGGTGTAGCGCGAGATGATGATGCCGAGCGCGCCGAAGGCGAGCCAGAGCGAGCTCTTCTGGTAGGTGACGATGCGGCTCGACGTGAGATCGAAACGCGCGAAGTGCATGCGGAGCTTGCTCTTGAAGAGCCCTCCATTGGTGGTGGCGATGACGGGCTCGGTGGTGACGGACAGCGCGGTGGACATGGAATCTCCTCAATCGATGGTGATGGCGCCGACGTCGAACGAGCCGCCCGCGGTGAGCTTGGTGCAGCAGTTGCTGCTGCCGAGCATCACGCGCCAGCGGGCGTCGGGCTTGACGGCGAAGCTGAAGCTGCCGACGGGAATGTCGGTGAGCTGGAAGGTGCCGCGCGCGTCGGTGGTCGCCGTACGCGTGAAGATCGCGCCGGCGCACGGCGTGGTCTGGAACGTGATGAGCGGCATGTCGCAGAGCTCGACGGCGGCGCGCGCGACCGGTTTGCCGCCGCGGAGCACGCGGCCCGTGATGGTGCCGGTAGCGGCGGCGCGGAGCTCGGGGAGCGTGGGGCCGTCGTCGACGACGGCAATCGCGGTGACGGTGCCGTCGATGCCGGCGACGGTGCCGGGCAGCCACTGCTGCACCAGCTCGCCGCGACCGTCGAGGATCACGAGCCCGTTGTCGGTGGTGATCCAGCTGCGGCCGCCGGCGTCGACCGCGCGCACGTCGGCGCGGCCGGCCTTCGCGCTGTCGGAGATGTCGCTCTTCCACGTGGGCTGGCCCGGCGCGGCGACGGCGAGGCCGCCGACGCCGCCGGTTCCGACGATGTGGCCGGCCGGGCCGGCGGCGAGCTCGTCGATGGGGCGCGAGACCGAGCTGAGCTGCGTGTCGCTCCAGCGGCCGTCACGGAAGACGAAGGTGCCGTAGAGCGCGGAGACGTAGACCGCGCCGTCGGCGGCGACCTCGAGTGACCCGAAGAAGGGCTGGTCGCTGCCGGTGAACGACGGATCGAGCTTGGACCAGCGTTCGCCGTCGAGGCGCCAGAGCGCGGCCGTGGTCGCGACCCAGACGCGGCCGTCGAGGTCGACGGCGACATCCTGGATGAGCGCGTTGTCGAACGTGGCGGCGGGCTCGGTCGACCACGTGCCGTCCCAGCGGTGAATGGAACGGCGGTCGCTGGCCCAGAGGACGCCGTCGGGTCCGAGCGCGAGGCTCTCGGCGGGCATGCCGCGGTCGTCGTCGAGGCGGTTCTTGCGCGTGCCCTCGAGGCGCCACATGCCGCCGATGGCCGAGGCGTACACGATGCCCTTCGCGTCGACGACGATCGAGTGGAACGTGTACGGGTGCTCGACGAGGAGCGTGAGCGTGCCGTTCTCGAGGCGGAAGAGCCCGACGTCGTCCACGGCGATGTACGCGGGGCCGGGCGCGTGGCGGACCTCGGGGGCGGTGGGCGTCGGCTGCGGCTCGGCAGGCGCGGGCGTGGCGTGCGTGGCCGGCGCGTGCGGCTTGCCGTCGTCGTCGCACGCGGCGGCGAACGCGAGCAGGCTGGGGAGCAGGAGGCGACGCATCGCGGGTGAGGCCATTCCAAGATACGTGCCGGAGCGCCGTCCGGGTGGTTTCCGTCACTTCGCGTGCGGCGCGGCATCGGCGGCAGAGCTGTCGGCCAGATCTGTCCGCCAGAACGCGGTAGGTTCGAGAAGTGAGTGCGTACCGCATCGTGCGACAGCTCGGCGCGGGCGGGTGGGGCACGGTGTACGAGGTCGAGACCGCGGACGGCCAGCGGCTCGCGCTGAAGCGGCTCGGCGCCGAGCTGACGCCCGCGACGCAGGCGCGCTTCCGGCGCGAGGTCGAGAGCCTGCGGAGGATCCGCCATCCCGGCGTGCTCCATCTGATCGACGCCGGCGAGGACGGCGCGGTCCCGTTCCTGGTGACGCCGCTCGTGACCGGCGCGAGCCTGCGCGACCTGCTCGCGCGCGGCGCGAGCGCGCCGGGCGCCGTCGGCGTCGAGGCGTCGCTCGCGATCGTCGCGGCAGCGGCGGATGCGGTCGCGGCGATCCACGGAGTGGGGCTGGTCCACCGCGACTTGAAACCCGAGCACCTCATGATCACGCCCGCGGGGGATGTGGTCGTGATCGATCTCGGGCTCGCGATCGGACCCGAGCACAGCCGCCACACCGCCGAGGACACACTGACCGGCTCCGTACCGTACATGTCACCCGAGCAGATCGACGACCGCGCCCCGTCGCCGGCGAGCGACGTGTGGGCGCTCGGCGTCGTACTGTACGAGGCGATCGCGGGACGCCGCCCGTTCGCGCGGGCGCGCCAGAGCGAGGAGGTCGCGGCGATCCTCGCCGGCCGCTTCGCCGCGCTCGACGAGCTGACCGCGACCTGTCCGCCCCAGCTCGCGCGCCTCGTCGCGAGCTGCCTGGCGGCCGCGCCCGCACAACGTCCGCCTGACGCCGCCGCGCTGGCCGCTGCGCTGCTCGGCATGATCGACTGGTTGCCGCCGGGCGCGTCCTCGACGCACGCGGCGCACGAGGCGCTCGCCGCCGAACGCGCGCGCCTCGTCGCCGATCCGGACAGCTTTGCCGCCGCAACGCGCGCACGTCGCGTCGACCTCTGCGCCGCTGCCGCCGAACGCGCGCTCGCAAGCGGCGACCGATTCGCGGCGACCCGCGAGGTCGAGCGCGGCCTCGCGTATGCGCCCGACGCGCCGGCCTTGCGCGCGCTCGTCGAGAAGCTCATGAGTGGCCCCGTCCGCGGTTCGCAGACCGTGAAGGGCTACGCCGCTCCTGGGGTGAATCCGTCCGCGGCGTCCGGCCCACGTGGGCCGGACACCCCCGGCCCCCAGGGGGGCCTACCGGAAACCGCTACCCAGATGGGTAACCCCGGTGCCGCCGTTGCCCATCTGGGTAACGACTCCGGCGGGCACACCCCCTCGGTGCCCCTGCCCGCATCTCGTCCGGCACCCGTAGCCGGAGCCCGCGCGCGAGGCGCACGATGGCCGCTGATCGCGGGCGTGGCGGCGGTCGTCGCGATCATCGGCGCCATCGCGTCCGCGACTGGATCCGGATCCAGTGCGACATCGCCGTCCTCCGAACCGCGCCTGTCTCCTGGCCCCGCGGCCGGAGGTGCAGCATCCGGAGCGGTCGTGGGCGAACCTGGCATCGACGATGGGCTCGAGGACATCGACGAGCTCGCCGACCTGCCGCGCCGCACGAAGCTGCCGCCCGGTGGCGTTGCGGAGAAGATCCTCGACTCGCGGGCGGCGAGCGTGCAGGCGTCGCGGCCCGCGCACGTGAAGCCTGGCGGAGCGCGATGACGGCCGCGATCACGATCACCGTGGGCGCGGGTTCGCCGGTGCGTGTCGAGCTGACGCGCACGCTGACGTCGGTCGGGTCGGCCGCGGGGGCGGACGTGCGCATCGCGGGTGTGCCGCCGCAGTGGCTGCTCGTCCAGAAGAACGGCGACGAGGTCGTCATCGCGGCGCTCGCGAGCGGACAGCGCTTCACGCTCGGCGAGCAGCCCATGGTCGTCGATGGCGCGCGCATCTCGCGTGCGACGACTGCGACCGACGAGGCCAGCCTGTCGATCGGCGCGCTCGCGCTCGCGCTCGCGCAAGCGGACGATCCGACGGCGGCGCTCGCGGGCTTGCTCGCGCAGGCGCTCGCGGCGACGGGCGCGGACCTCGGGGCGATCGTCTTGCGCCAGGGCGGCGGTCACACGGTCGCGGTGGCGCGCGATGCGACCGGCGCCGCGATCGACGACGGGGCGGCCATCCTGTCGGACACGGTCCTGCACGACGTGCTGCGCGACGGCCGCGTGATCGCCGTCGACGACGTCCTGAGCGATCCACGGCTCGCGACGATCCCGTCGGTCGTGAACCTGGCGCTGCGCTCGGTCATCGCGATCCCGATGGTGCTCGGCGACGAGGTCGCGGGTGCGCTCTACCTCGGCGCACGCCGTCCGACGCGTGCGCTCGGCACGCGGCTCGCCGCGGACCTGGCGGTGGCGGCGTCGCTCGCGCTGCCGCTCGTGAGCCAGCTGCGGCGCGCCGGCGACCGCGCGGCGATCACGCTCGGTGCGTCGCCCGTGATGCGCGCGGTTCAGGGCGTCGTCGCGCGCGTGGCGCCGACCGACCTCGGCCTGCTCGTCACCGGCGAGACTGGCACCGGCAAGGAGCTCGTCGCGCGCGCGGTGCACGCCGCGAGCCCGCGGGCCGCGCGGCCGATGGTTGCCGTCAACTGCGGCGCCATCCCGGCCAACCTGTTCGAGTCGGAGCTGTTCGGGCACCGAAAGGGCGCGTTCACCGGCGCCGCGGGCGATCGGATCGGGCGACTCGAGGCGGCCGACGGATCGACGCTGTTTCTCGACGAGATCGGCGAGCTCCCGCCGGCGATGCAGGCGGCGCTCCTGCGCGCGCTGCAGGAGCGCGAGGTGGTGCGGGTCGGCGACGATCGCGCGCGCCCGGTCGACTTCCGTCTGGTGTGCGCGACCAACCGCGATCTCGAGGCCGAGGTCGCCGCGGGCCGGTTCCGATCGGATCTGCTGTACCGCATCCGCGAGGTCACGATCGAGCTGCCGCCGCTGCGCGATCGCGGGGACGACATCGTCACGCTCGCCGCGGGCTTTCTCGCCGAGGCGGAGCTCGCGTTCGGGATGGCACGCCATCGACTCGCCCCCGCGGCCCACGCCGCGCTCGTCGCGCACGACTGGCCGGGCAACGTGCGCGAGCTGCGCGCGGTGATGCGGCGCGTGGCGGTGCTCGCCGAGGGCGCGGAGATCACCGCCGCCGAGCTCGCCTTGCCGGCGCCGCGTCGGCAGTCGCAGCCCCAGTCCCAGTTGCAGCCGCAGTCGCACGGGCCGGCGCAATCGCAGGCGCAGCCGCTCGGCGACGTGGATCGGCCGCTCGCCCTCGCGCGCGACGCCTTCGTCGCCACCTACTGCGCCGCCGCGCTCGAGCGCCACCGCGGCAATCGCGAGGCGGCCGCCGCCGCGCTCGGCATCAGCACGCGCTCGCTCCAGCGCTATCTCGCCGGCGAGCGCGACTGACGCGAGACGGCGCGAGGCGCCGCGATCACGCGGCCGCGAGCAGCTCGTCACGCAGCTGCGTGAGGATCTTCCCCAGCAGGTTCTGCCCACGCCACTGCGCGGGATCCTGCGCGCGCGGATCCTTCGCCGCCAGGCCGATGCCCCAGATGCGATCGTACGGCGACGCCTCGACCAGCGTCGTTCCCGCCGTCTCCAGCAGCAGCGTCTTCAGCTCCGCGTTCTGCGTGAACTTCAGCCGATTGCCCGCCAGCACGATGTTCTCGCGCTCGCGACGCCACACCTTGTCGTCGAACGGCTTCACCGCGCGACCGAGCGCCTTGTGCTGACGCGGATGCGTCGCCGCCATGATCTTCTCGCCGGTCTCCGCGTCTCCGAACAGGAGCGCCTTCCCGAGCATCATGTACTGCTCCATGCAGCCGAAGACGCGGCCCTCCGCCTCGAAGCGGCACGGGTACCACTGCGAGAACGGCGACGCCTCCGTGAAGAAGAAGGTGAACTCTCGTGCGTTCGACATGATAGTGTTCAGTATACACGATCATGTCGCGTCGGCAACCGCGGTTCGCTCGCGCGTCGCGCTCTGGCGCGAAGATGCAGCTCATGCGCCGCGCCGCCGCCTTCGCCTTCGTGCTCTCGACCTTCGTTGCGTGCAGCGGCGACCCGCCCCCGACCGGTGGTGATCCCGACGGCGCCGTCGCCACCGGCGACGCCTCACCATCGGGCGACGCCGGCGACACGCCCGTCGATGCGCCGGCCACGCCGCAACCCGGCGACGGCGTGGTGTGGACCACGTGGGACGACGTGCAGAGCCGCTCCAACCCGGCCTGGGGCACCGACCTCACCGACATCGCCAATCATCTGCCGTCGTCGTACGGCAACCAGTACTGGGACGACGATCCCATCACCGCCGGCCACGAGACGAGCCACGGCATCCACGCGCACCTCCGCGTCTACGTTCATCAGGGCAACGAGCGCGTGAACGCGTTCTACGTCCTCGGCGACAAGGCCGCGTACGTCGTCGAGCCCGGCATCCGCAAGTCGGCGATCGCGACCCACGTGCCCGTCAGCCTGCGCGGCTCGCGCTTCTCGCTCTACATCACGGGCCAGGTCGCGTGGGACGACACGCCGCTCTACATCTGGGACGAGTGGAACGCGTACGTGAACGGCGCCGAGGTCGGCGTCGACCTGGCCACGCACGGCCTCTGGACGCGCGGCTGGCGCGACGCCGTCATGGGCCCCATCGAGTTCAACGTCTACGCGCTCGCCACCGCGAAAGCGGTCCAGGCCGGCGACCCGACCTACTTCGCGTCGAACACGCAGTTCAAGGAGTTCCTCGCCTGGAACCTGCGCCGCTCGATGGACCTCTTCCGCGCCGGCCGTGTCCTCCCCGACTTCACGTGGGAGGACCAGGACGACTACTACGACAAGCTCAAGACGTCCGCCGACGCCGACGCGCTCCGCCGCTTCACGCGCCAGACGTTCGGCGCCGACTGGACGCTGGTCGTGATGGGCTACTGACGCCGGCGGCTCGCGTCAGGGGCACGGCGTGATTCCCGGGTTGGGGAACGCCGGGCACGGATCGCAGATATAGCCGCGGCCGTCGCCGTCGCCGTCGGCCTGATCGGCGTTGACCGTGTCGGGACAGTTGTCGTTCCAGTTCAGGTGGCCGTCGCCGTCACGATCGTCGATACGGATGGACGGCGGACACGTCGCGCCGGCCGTGAGGGGGCACGGGTCGCAGGCGTCGCCCAGACCATCGCCATCGCTGTCCGCCTGGACGCCGTTGTCTACGGGCCGCACGGGATCGAACACGTCGGGGCAGCGATCCGTGCTGTCCGCGATCCCGTCGCCGTCGCGATCTGTCCCGCTCGGAACGCCGGTGTAGCGCGTCGATCCCTCGACGACCGGGCTCGGCGTCACACCGTTGCGCTCCGGCGTGCAGGTGGGCTCGCTCGGGACCTGGTCGCAGAAGAACAGCGGATAGACCGTCGAGTTCGCGGTCTGTAGCGCGGTGAGCGTGGTCGCGATCTCCGGCATCAGGCACGCGCGCTTGGCGACGGTGCAGACGTCGAAGGCGTCGCAGCCGGTGCGCAACGCATCGACCAGCGTGGCGTTCCCGTATTGCGGGACCCCTCCACGCAGGACGAGGATCACATCCTCGGGCGCGGCGTCGATCACCGCCGCCGGACCGCCGCGGCTGCGCCCGTCGAAGATCGCGACGTCGCCGAGCGCCCCCACCTTCAGCGTGCCGATGAGCTCGTCCCGTTCGAGGGCCTCGGCGTTGAACGTGGTGGCGAACATCCAGATGTCCCAGTCGTCGAACAGCTCGTCGAGGTACGTCTCGCTGAGATGGCGAACGCAGGCGAGCTCTCGCAGCATGTTCATCGAGCCCGTGGCGACCCAGTCATTACCCAGACCGACACGCACACCGAGCCGCACCGCGGAGCTCACCCGGAGCGTGTCGCCGTAGAGGTACAGGTCCGAGCGCGGCGTCCACACCACCGTCGCGCGCGCGGCGGCGATGGCGGAGAGGTCGGGCGGCAGGAGCGCGCTGCCGTGCACGAAGGTCGTGTCCGGATCGAGGATGCCGTAGGTCGACTGCGCGCAGAGGAACTCGTTGCGGCTGACGTCGTCGATACCCTCACCGATCTGAGCGTAGTAGGTGTCGTACGCGGCGATGTTGATCGGAGCAGGTTGGGGATAGGCGCACGAATTCTCGAGCTGCGTCCCGCCGCTGTCACCCAGCGGGAAGGTCTCGAACCGCGGCGTGATCGATCCGAGGCCGGCCATGGAAGCGACGTCCAGGTTACGGGCGAGGCCGTTCACGCCGCCGACGCCGACGATCGACGTGGTGCCGGCGAGGATGGCGCGCAGCTCGTTCCACTGACGGACCGAGTCGGTCGGCGTGGACTGGTACGTGAGCTGATTGTGGTTGCGGATGCCCCTGCGCCAGTCGTGACGATGCTCGTATCGCTCGGCCTGCGCTGCCACCGGGAGATTTCCCGAGAAGCTGACGTGATCGAGCGCGTTGATGAGGCCAGGAGAGATCACGCCGCCCTGGCAGTCGATCACGGTCGCGCCGATCGCGCCGGCGCTCTCCGCGCAATCGCACCCGACACACGCGATGTGGCCGCTCGCGTCGATCAAGACCTCGCCACCGCGCTGGCGCATGCGTGGCCGCAGGACCTCGCCGCGGATCAAGACCGCGGCGGC
This sequence comes from Kofleriaceae bacterium, assembly GCA_035525615.1. GTDB lineage: Bacteria > Myxococcota_A > Polyangia > Haliangiales > Haliangiaceae > UBA2376. Next base: position 34,309 of record DATLEB010000198.1, read on the forward strand.
ACCAGGCGTGACCGTACACACCGGCGAACCCGGGTCGGGCGCCGCAGCGCCGGGACACACGGTCAGCGTCGGATCGGTGTCGCCGCCGTCGCCGCCGCCGCCGTCGTTGCCGCCGCCATCGCCTTCGTCGACGGGAGGGAGCTCCGGGAACTTGCAGGCACCGAGGAGCACCAGGGCACACGTGAGCGCGCGACGCACCCGGCGAGTATAACTGGCGTACGGATGCGCTAGACGCCGTAACAGTGGAAGGCGCCGGGGATGTCGGCCTCGCAGCCGCCCGCGCTGCACGTCGAGATCTGACGGTCGCAGTAGGCGTCGTCACACGCCGGCGAGCAGGTCGCCTGCTCGCAGCCCGTCACGACCGGTTTGCACTCGACGGCGTGGCTGCCGCAGGTGCCGTTCAGCAGCTGGACGCAGATGGTGCCGGCGCCGCACGCGTCGCACGGGTTCGCGGGGTCGGGCGAGTCGAGCGGCCGGTCGAAGCCGCAGCCGCAGTCGGCGCCGCTGAATTCGGGCGCGTCGATCGGCGACTCGTCGTCGGCGATGACGCAGCCGGTGGCAACGACCGCGAGCACGAGGGCGAGGGCGATGCGCATCATGAAGCCATGGACTGCACGCCTCGTGCCCGGAAAACCCGGCCTCGCGGGCCGCGAGTGCCAGGTCGTGCCGGCGGATCGCGGCAGCCGTGTCGCGATCAGGTCGTCGCCGTCGCGATCGCGGCGGGCAGCTCGGCGAGCAGCAGCTCGTCCTCGGCGGGCGTGCCGGGCGTGATGCGCAGGCAGCCGGCGAGCGGGCCGGGCCGGTCGAAGTTGCGCACCATGATCCCCTTCGCGGCGAGCGCCTTCCACACGCGCGTCGCCGCGCCGTCGTTGGCCTTGCCGACGCGCACGAGGAGGAGGTTGGCCTCACTCGGGAACACCTTCAGCTCGGGGAACGCGCGCAGCGCCGCGGCCAGCCGCTCGCGCTCGACGAGGAGCTCGCGCGCGCGCTCCGCCATCCACGTCTTGTGGTGCTTCAGGAGCCACACCGCGGCGCGCTGGTTGAGCGAGCCGAGGTTGTACGGCATGCGCAGCTTCTCGAGCTCGTGCACGATCGCCGGCGAGGCGACGACGAAGCCGACACGCAGGCTCGCCATGCCGATCTTCGACATCGTGCGCATCACGACGAGGTTGGGCAGGTCGGGCAGGCGCGGCAGGAGCGTGCGTCCGCCGTACTGGATGTACGCCTCGTCGGAGACGAAGATCGTACCGGGGTGGCGCGCGGCCAGCTCGGCGACCTTCTCCGGCGCCCACAGCGTGCCGGTCGGGTTGTTGGGCAGCGCGAAGAACGCGATGTTGGGCTGGCGCCCGCCGAGCGCGTCGTCGACGAGCTCGAAGTCGAGCTGCATCTCGTCGTCGAGCGTGATCTCGATCGCCTCGAGCTTGTGAGCGAGCGCGGCGAGCCGGTACACGACGAACGTCGGATCGGGATAGAGGATGCTCGCGTGCGTCTTGCCGGGGCGCGGCTCGGCGAACGTCGCGCACAGGAGCGCGATCAGCTCGTCGGAGCCGTTGCCGAAGACGAGCTGGCCGGGCGGGACGCCGAGATCGGCGGCGACGATCGCGCGCAGCTCGACGGGGTCGGCCTCGGGATAGCGATTGAGCGCGACCTGGGCCAGCTCGCGCCCGAGCGCCTCGGCGGCCTCGGGCGGCAGCGAGTTCGGCAGCTCGTTGGCGTCGAGCTTGGCGCGGATGCCGTCGGGGCGCGGCACGTGGTACGCGGCCATCGCGCGGATGCCCTTGGTGACGAGATCCGAGATGCTCACGAGGCACCGCTCTTCTTGTTGCGGATGAGCGCCGAGCGCCCGTGTCCGTCGAGACCTTCGACCGCCGCCAGCGCCGCGATGACGCTCGCATCGGCGCGCGCCGCCGCCTCGTCGTACTCGACGATCGACGTGCGCCGCTGGAAGTCGTACACGCCGAGCGGGCTGGCGTAGCGCGCCGCGCCGCCGGTCGGCAGCACGTGATTGGCGCCCGCGACGTAGTCTCCCGCGGCCTCGGCGGCCCACTTGCCGACGAAGATCGCGCCGGCCGTGCGCAGCCGCGGCACGAGTCGGTGCGGCTGGACGATGTCGAGCTCGAGGTGCTCGGGCGCGTACTGGTTGGCCACGTCGACGGCCTCGTCGAGCGTGCGCACGACCACCGCGGCGCCATACCGCTCGAGCGATTGCCGCGCGATCGCGGCGCGCGGCAACGTGGCGAGCTGCTCCTCGAGCGCGCGCTCGACGGCGGCCGGCAGGGCCGCCACCGTGGTCACCAGGATCGGCCGCGCCTCGACGTCGTGCTCGGCCTGCGCGAGCAGGTCCGCCGCGATCCAGGTCGGATCGGCGCTCTCGTCGGCGATGATCAAGACCTCCGACGGGCCCGCCACCGAGTCGATGTCGACCTGGCCGAACACGCGGCGCTTGGCCGCCGCGACCCACTGGTTGCCCGGCCCGACGATCTTGTCAACGCGCGGCACGGTCTGCGTTCCGTACGCGAGCGCGGCGATCGCCTGCGCTCCGCCGATCTCGAACACGCGATCGACGCCCGCGATCTGCGCCGCGGCCAGGGTCTCCGCCGACGCGCCCGGCGTCACCATGATCACCTCGGCGACACCCGCGACCTTCGCCGGGATCGCCGTCATCAAGACGCTCGACGGATACCGCGCGGTGCCGCCGGGCACGTACAGGCCGACGCGCGCCAGCGGCTGCACGCGCAGCCCGAGCGTGATGCCGTCGCGCGCGACCTCGATGTCGGGCTCGCGCTGGTGCTCGTGGAACCAGCGCACGCGCTCGGCGGCGAGCTCGAGCGCGCGCCGCACCTCGTCGCTCACCACGGCGCGCGCACGCCACGCCTCGGGGTGGATCTCGTAGGTGTCGCCGTCGATGCGCCCGACCGGCGAGCGCCGATCGAACCGCTCGGTGTAGTCGCGCACCGCCGCGTCGCCGCGCGTGCGCACGTCCTCGACGATCGCATGCACCGCGCTCTCCACGTCGATGGAGAACGTGGTGGAGCGATCGAGCAACGCCGCAAAGCCGGCATCGCCCGGGGACATCACGCGAAGCAACATCCTCGGAGGATGGCCGAGGTCGTCGTCGGTCGCCAGAGCCGACGAACATTCAGGTAGGATTGGAGGTCGTGTGGCGAGCTCTCGTCCTCGCGCTGTTCACCGGCTGTGCGTTCCAGCCCGGCGGCGGTGATCCCGACGCCGGCGACGACGACCCCGACGCGCCGGGCCCCGATCCCGACGCCAGCGAGACCTGCACCAGCGCCGCCGCCTGGCTCGACACGTGCGCGCTGCCGCCGCCGGGCCCGGGGCTCACCCTCGGCGCCGCGGGCACGTACACCTACGACACCGACGACGGCGAGCTGCGCAACCCGAGCAACACGATGGTGCCGCACACGTCGGTCGTCGTGGTGACGCCCACCGGCGACGTGCGCGTGATCGTCGCCGACAACCTCGTGCTCGCGGCGGCGTCGACGCTGCGCGCGACGGGCGACCTGCCGCTCGCGATCGTGACGCGCGGTGACCTCACGGTCGCCGGCGTGATCGACGTCGGTCGCGGCGGCGCCGGCGCGCGCACCGGGCTGGCATGTGGCGACCACGCCGGGCAGCCGGGCGCCGCGAATACCGGTGGCGGCGCCGGCGGTGGCGGCGGCGGGCTCGGCGCGACGGGCGCGAGCGGCGGCGTCGGCAACAGCGACGGCGCGACGATGGCGGAGCCCGGCAAGGGCGGCGCTGCCCTCGGGCCGCCCGCCGGTCCGGTCGGCGGCTGTCCCGGCGGCGGCGGCGGCGAGGGCGAAGACCCGGGCGGCGCCGGCGGTCGCGGCGGCGGGGCGATCTATCTGATCTCGTCGACGTTCGTCGACATCACGGGCGCCGTCGACGCCGGCGGCGAGGGCGGACACGGCGGCACCGAGGCCATGAGCGGCAACGGCGACGCCGGCGGTGGAGGCGGCGGCTCGGGCGGCCTGATCGCGATCGACGCCGCCCGCATCGTCGCGAACGGCGCGATCACCGCCAACGGCGGCGGCGGCGGCGAGGGCTCGGGCGGAGGTCAGGCCGGCAACGACGGACAGCCCGGCCAGCGCGCGACGACCGCCGCGCTCGGCGGCACCGGTGGCAGCGTCTCCGGCAGCGCCGGCTCGGCCGGTGGCGCGCTCGACTCACCGACCGGCGCCGAGGCGAGCGCCGCGGAGCAGGGCGGCGGCGGCGGCGGCGGTGGCGGCGCCGGCATCATCATCTTCCGGTCGCCGATGATCGGCCTCGGCACGATCATCTCGCCCGCGCCGACCTGAGGCGCGACGCTACTTCTTCGTCGACGGCAGCTCGACCTTGTCCTTGTCGTACTGCTCGAAGTCGGGCTCGCCCTCGCCGGGCTCCTCGTTCTCGGGCTTCGGCTCGTCGGTGCCCGCCGGCAGCGGTCCCTCGAGGACGCCCGATGGAAACGTCGACGGATACCGCTCGCCGTACCACTCCACCATCTGGTCGGGCACGCCGCTGCGTCCGCGCCCACCGACCTTCACGACGTGCCCGCGCGAGGACCACATCGCCCAGGTCTCGCCGTTGCCGCTGATCTTCACCAGCCGCACGCCCTCGACCTTGTCCTCCTCGAGCTGGTACCCCGACTCCTGCGCGAGCCGGCGAAGGAACTTCACGGTCGCGCGCAACACGCCGTCGTCCTTCTCGTAGCGCGTGACGAACACGTTCACGACGTCGTCGTCGCCGAGCCGGCCGGCCCGCTCGGCGGCCGCGCGCACGTACGTGCCGGCGAACGCCTTCGCGTGGTTCTCGCTGACCCAGACCTCGATGTCGAGGACCTCCTGGAATCGGCGGAACTCCCAGTCGGAGATGGCCGCCTCGGATACGCCTCGGGTAGGCGGTGGCGGCCGGCCTCCGCACGCTCCGGATGCTCCGGAAGCGGCGAGAACGACCCCCAGGGCCAGGACGCGAGCGAAGCGCCGGATCACCGTCACCTCGCGCCATCTTACCACCGTCGAAACCGTCCTTGACCCATGCCCTGCGCCCGATATATTCCCGCCCCAAATCCATGGCGAGCCACCTGTTCTCCTCCGAATCCGTCACCGAAGGTCACCCCGACAAGGTTTGTGACCAGATCTCCGACGCCGTCCTCGACGCTTGCCTCAAGGACGATCCTGGCAGCCGCGTCGCGTGCGAGACCTTCACCAAGACGGGCTTCGTGCTGGTCGGTGGCGAGATCACGACCTCGACGTACGTCGACATCCCGAGCCTCGTGCGCGAGGTCGTGCGCGACATCGGCTACACCAGCTCCGACATGGGCTTCGACGCCGACTCGTGCGGCGTGATGATCGCCGTCGAGCAGCAGTCGCCCGACATCGCCCAGGGCGTGGACCGCGGCACCGACCCGGCCAAGCAGGGCGCCGGCGACCAGGGCCTCATGTTCGGTTACGCGTGCGACGAGACCAAGGAGCTCATGCCGCTCCCCATCCAGCTCTCGCACCAGCTCGCCTACAAGCTCGCGCAGGTTCGCAAGAAGAAGGTGAACGGCGTCGACTTCCTGCGCCCCGACGGCAAGACCCAGGTCTCCGTCCGCTACGAGGACGACCAGCCCGTCGCCGTCGAGGCGATCGTGGTGTCGTCGCAGCACGCCGACAAGATCAACGGCAAGACGGTCAGCAACAAGCAGATCGAGGAAGCGATCCGCGAGCTGGTCATCAAGCCGATCGTCCCGGCCAAGCTGATCTCGAAGAACACCAAGTTCCACATCAACCCGACCGGCCGCTTCGTCATCGGCGGTCCGAAGGGCGACTCGGGGCTCACCGGTCGCAAGATCATCGTCGACACCTACGGCGGCATGGCCCGTCACGGCGGCGGCGCCTTCTCGGGCAAGGACCCGTCGAAGGTCGATCGCTCGGCCGCGTACTTCGCGCGCTTCATCGCCAAGCACGTCGTCGCGGCCAAGCTCGCGCGTCGCTGCGAGGTGCAGTTCGCGTACGCCATCGGCGTGGCGCAGCCGGTCTCGATGCTGGTGCAGACGTTCGGCACCGGCGTCGTCTCGGACGACAAGCTCTCGGCCGCCGTGTCGAAGGTGTTCGACGCGCGCCCGGGCATGCTCACGCAGGAGCTCGACCTCCGCCGGCCGATCTATCGGAAGACGGCGGCTTACGGCCACTTCGGCCGCGAGGAGGCCGAGTTCACGTGGGAGAAGACGCCCAAGCTCGAGCAGCTCAAGGAAGCCGCCCACGCCGGTAACGGTGTGACCGCCAAGGCCAAGGCCCCCGCGGCCAAGGTCGCGGCCGCTCGTGCCTGACGTCACATCCGTTCTCTGATCTGCTGTCGACCCCGGGTCTCAACCCGGGGTTTTGGCTTTTCGGGTGTCAGAAGGGTAGGCCGCGGCAGGGTGCGGCACTCGTGCGACTCTGCCGTTGATGCAGCGATTGCGGAACCTGTTAGTTGCCGCGCTTCCGGCGGTGCTCTTCGCCAGCGATGCCGGCGCGGTCCGCGCTCCCGACGGACTGGACGAGCGCACGCTCGAGCCGGCGGTCGGTCGCGCCCGCAAGCACGCGCCGATCGACTGGAACGTGCCGCGGCGTGCGGCGGCGGCGTGGTCGAAGCTGCGCGCGCAGCACGGGCAGTGGCAGGCGATCTGGGATCACGATCGCGGCGCGCCGTCGCGCGTGTGGGGCGAGGGCATCGCGGCGCCGGGTGCGAACGCGGACGCGGCGATCGCGGAGCGCGCGGCGCGCGGGATCCTCGCCGAGCAGCTCGCGTTGCTGGCGCCGGGGACGAAGCTCGCCGACTGGACGCTGGTCACGAACGTCACGCACGGGCGCGCGGGCGATCTACGCACGGTCGCGTTCGTGCAGCGGCACGACGGCGTCGCCGTGCTCGGCGGCCAGGTCAGCTTCCTGTTCAAGAAGGACCGGCTCGCGCTGATGAGCTCGGCCGCGCTGCCCGACGTGAAGGTCGGTGCGGTCGGCCGCGTCGCCGACGACGCGACGGTCTCGGCGAGCGCGCAGGCGTGGATCGCGGCCGCGTACGGCGGGCGTCCCACGGTGCTCGCGGTCGCGAGCGACGTCGTGATCCTGCCGCTCGTGCGCGAGCGCGACGACGGTCAGCCGATCATCGAGTACCGCACCGTGCGCACGGCCGGCGTCGATCTCGACGCGCCGAGGGCGCGCTGGGACGTGTACGTCGACGCGCAGACCGGTGCGCCGGTCGCGCGTCGCCAGACGCTCTCGTTCGGCACGGGGACGCTCCGCTTCGACGCGCCCCAGCGGTATCCGGCGGGTGGACGCATGGCGTATGCGGCGTCGCAGGCGTCGATCGTCGTCGACACGATCGCCGCGACGTCGGACGCGACCGGCGTGTTCTCGTTCAACGGCAACGGCACCGCGTCGGTGAACGCGACCGTGACCGGCACGCGCGTGCGCGTCACCAACAACGGCCAGGCCGGCGTGGCGACGACGCTGTCGGTGCCGGACGGTGGCAGCGCGACGTGGAACGCCTCGTCGGTGGTGAACGACGACGCGCAGCTCGCCGCGTTCGTGCACGCCAACCTCATCAAGACGTTCGCCAAGGCCGAGCTCGCGCCGTCGATGGCGTGGCTCGACAGTCAGCTCGTCGTGGTCGCCAACGAGGGCGGCTCGTGCAACGCGTACTCGACCGGCGACGACATCCACTTCTTCCGCGCCTCGACGAACTGCGAGAACACGGCCCGCCTCGCCGACGTCGTCTATCACGAGTTCGGACACTCGCTGCACAACCACGCCGTCATCTCGGGCGCGGGCGCGTTCGACACGCACATGTCCGAGGGCGTCTCGGACTACCTCGCGGCGACCTACACCGACGATCCGGGCATGGGCCGGGGCTTCTTCCAGGGCCAGGCCACGCCGCTGCGCCACATCGATCCGTCGACGATGGAGTACACGTACCCCGACGACATGGATGACGACCCGCACGCGAGCGGGATGATCATCGCGGGCGCGCTGTGGGATCTGCGCAAGGATCTGGTGGCGCAGCTGGGCGCCGAGGCCGGCCGCCAGAAGGCGGACGACTTCTACATGGCGGTGCTCGCGCGCGGCTCCGAGATCCCGACCGCGTATCCCGAGATCCTCGCGGCCGACGACGACGACGGCAACCTCGCCAACGGCACGCCCAACAAGTGCGCGGTCGATCGCGCCTTCACGCCGCACGGCCTCGTCGATCCGGCGCAGGCGATCGGCCTGGGCACGCCTGCGCGCGACGGCTTCACCGTCACGCAGCGCGTGACCGATCCGCCCGGTGGTTGCCCGGCGGCGGATGTCGCCAGCGTAACCGTGTACTGGCGCTTGAAGGGCGCGAGCGCGTTCGAGTCGGTGTCGGCGACGATGGGCGGCGACACGTTCACGGCCGACATCCCGGCGCAGGCCAACGGCGCGATCGTGCAGTACCGCGTCTCGGCGCGCCTCGACGACGGCACCGAGTTCGCGTACCCGCAGAACCCGGGCGATCCCAACTACGAGTTCTACGTCGGGCCGCTCGTCCCGGTGTACTGCACCGACTTCGAGAGCGATCCGTTCGCGAGCGGCTGGACGCACGCGGCCACCGGCGGCACGTCGGAGTGGGTGTGGGGCGTGCCCGAGGGCCAGACCAGTAACGGTGATCCGGGCGCGGCGGCGAGCGGCTCGAACGTCGTCGGCCTCGACCTCGGCCTCGGCGGACGCGACGGCGTGTACGAGCCCGACATGGCGCAGACGCTGACGTCGCCGGTGATCGACGTGACGGGTCGGTTCGGCGTGCGGTTGCAGTACCGCCGCTGGCTGAACGTCGAGGACGGCTTCTACGACGACGCGACCATCCTCGCCGACGATCAGCAGGTGTGGGCCAACTTCGCGGGTCAGGACGAGAGCGCGTCGACGCACCACAAGGATCGCGAGTGGCGCCTGCACGACGTCGACCTCGAGACGCAGGCCGCCGACGGCAGCGTGCAGGTGAAGTTCACGCTCGAGTCGGACGGCGGCCTCGAGATGGGCGGCTGGACCATCGACGACTTCTGCATCATGGCGCGCGGCGCGCCCGGCGGTACGTGCGGCGACGGCACGATGGGCGGCGACGAGACCTGCGACGACGGCAACCTCGTCGACGGCGACGGCTGCTCGGCGACGTGCGTCGACGAGACCGGCGGCGGTGGCTGCTGCTCGACGGGCGGCGGCTCGCCCGCGATGCCCATCGGAGTGGGACTGCTCACGGCGCTCGCGCTGTTGCGCCCAGTTAGCCGACGACGTCGTTCGTCCTGAGTGTGGCGTTCTTGATACGCTGTAAGAGCGTGCCGAACGTGCCCGTTCCCTCGACGATGTCGTTACTCACCTGTTCCAGCTGCGGCGGTCTCTCTCCTCGCACGCGCACCGTGTGCGTCCACTGCGACGCCACGCTGCGTGCGCCGCGCTTCGCGCACGTGCGCACCCTCGGCCGCGTGCTCGCCGCCGGCGGCGCGCTGGTCACGCTCATGGCCTGCTACGGCATGGCGGCGCGGCCGGGTATGTACGCCGACGGCAACTGCGTCAGCGAGAACGACGGCGACACGGTGTGCGCGCCGCAGGACTGCGACGACGCGCGCCCCGATGTCTATCCCGGCGCCGCGGACCCCGATCAGGACGGCATCGATCAGAATTGCGACGGCGTCGACGGCTGGCGCGATCGCGCCGAGGTCGCGGTGGATCCGCCGGCGCCGCAGTCGATCACGCCGCCGGCAGAACCGGCGCCACCGACTTCGCCATGAGCGCGAAGACCGGCCATCGCCGTCGCCTCGACGTCGTCGCGACGGCCCATGCGCCAGTGTACGTGGTCTGGGAGCTGACGCTCGCGTGCGATCACGCGTGCACGCACTGCGGCTCGCGTGCCGGCGTGGCGCGCGACGGCGAGCTCTCCACCGCCGAGGCGATCGGCGTCGCCGCGCAGCTCGCCGACGCGGGCGCGCGCGAGGTCATCCTCATCGGCGGCGAGGCGTATCTGCACGAGGGCTTCCTCGACATCGTGCGCGCGCTCGCGCAGCGCGGCGTCACCGTCGGCATCACGACCGGCGGACGTGGCGTCACTGTCGAGCTGGCGCGCGGCATGGCCGCGGCCGGCCTGCGTCAGGCCTCGGTCTCCGTCGACGGGCTCGAGGCCACGCACGATCGCATGCGCCATCTGCGCGGCAGCTTCGCAGGCACGATGGCGGCGCTCGCCAACCTGAAGGCCGCCGGCATCGCGATCACCGCCAACACCAACCTCAATCGCTCCAACCGCGAGGACCTCGAGCAGCTGTACGACGTCCTGCGCGCGCAGGGCATCGTCGCCTGGCAGATCCAGCTCACCGCGCCGCTCGGTCGCGCCGCCGATCGGGTGCAGATGATCTTCCAGCCGTGGGACCTGCTCGACGTCGTCCCGCGCGTCGCGGCGCTCAAGCAGCGCGCGCGCAAGGACGGCATCACGATCATGCCCGGCAACAACCTGGGCTACTTCGGCCCCGAGGAGACCGTGCTGCGCTCGCTGCGCGCCGGCGACGCCGACCACTGGCGCGGCTGCCAGGCCGGCAAGTTCGTGATGGGCATCGAGTCGAACGGCGACGTCAAAGGCTGCCCGTCACTCCAGACGCAGCACTACGTCGGCGGCAACCTCCGCGACAAGCAGCTCGCGGCGATCTGGAAGGACACGCCCGAGCTCGGCTTCAACCGCGCGCGCACCGTCGACGATCTGTGGGGCTTCTGCCGGACGTGCGACTTCGCCGCCGAGTGCCTGGGCGGCTGCACCTTCACCGCGCACTCGATCCTCGGGCGCCCCGGCAACAACCCGTACTGTCACTTCCGCGCGCGCGTGCACGCCAAGCGCGGCCAGCGCGAGCGCCTCGTCCCCGGCGCCGCCGCCGACGGCCTGCCGTTCGACAACGGCGTCTTCGAGATCGTCGTGGAGCCGCTCGACGCCGCCGACCCGAACGCGGCGTCGGCGGACCCAGGTGACCTCGTGCAGATCACCCGCCGGGCAGCGCGGCGTAGCGGAACAACCTGAAGCGGTACTGCTGCTGGTCGCGGATGTGCTGCGCGACGACGCCGTGCAGCGCGTCGTCCCACGTCGTGTACTTCGTGATGAACGCGTCGGCCGCGGCCTTGTCGGCGCTGGCCTGGATGGCGAGCACCTGCGCCAGCAGCTCGCCCACCACCGCGTGGTAGCGGCGGTAGTCGATCGCCAGCGTGCCGGTCGCGGCTTCGAAGCGGAGCAGGCCCTTCTCGAGGAAGAAGTTCCACTGCATCAGCTGCATGGTCTGGTACGGCTGGTCGCGGCGCGGCCGGTTGTTCTGCAGCACGCGGCGCACGCCCGCGGCCTGGACGGCGCGCAGCCCGGCGTCGTCGTAGTAGCCCTGCGCGCGCAGCGCATCGGCGATGAACAGCGACACCAGATCGGCCTTCATCTCCTCGAGCAGATCGGCGGCGTCGCCGAGGCTGCGGCCGTCATCGGCGGAGTCGACGCCGAGGTAGTGCCCGAGCTCGTGCCACAGCGTGCGATGGAAGTCGCCGTCGCCGGTGAGCTCGCCGGCGTGCGCCTGCGAGACCGCCGCGCGCCACGCGCGGTCGACGTCACCGCGCGAGTCCGGATCGCGGATGATGTTGGCGCGCATGAGGATGGTGCGGCCATACCGCCGCGCGATGTACGCCTCGTTGGGGAGGATCGAGGCGGTGTTGCCGCCGCGCGCCTGCCCGAAGTCGGCGATGACGTCGTACACGCCCACCGGAATCTGCTCGCGGACCTTCTTGTGCGTGGCCAGCGGCAGCGAGTTCTCGAACGCCTGCAGCCCGGTCAGCGCCATGCGCACGGCCGCGGTCTCGGCCTCGCGCTGGAGCACGATGCTCGTCGAGAAGAACGTCTTCGCGCCGTAGAGCTCGTCGTCGTACGTCTCGTACGAGCCGATCTGCGCGTTGAGGTGGCGAAACTTGCCGGTCACCCACGCGGCGTCGCCGGACTCGTAGTCGTCGGAGAGGAGGTCGCGCCCGCGGTTGCGCAGGTAGCCGGCGAGCTCGGGATCGTCGGTCGCGACCGCGTCGGCGGCCTCGGCGAGGAGCGCGTGCGCGCGCACCAGCCGGTCGGCATACGCGACGGAGTAGGGCAGGGCGTAAAGCCCGGCGGGCGCGGCGCGCAGCGACTCGAGCCGCGCACGCAGGCCCGGATGCAACGTGTCGAGCGCGGGATGGCGATCGAGCGCCGCAAGGTCCGCGGCCACGGTGGCCGCGCTCGCGCGCCGGACGATCGTGCGCGGCGCGAGGAGCGCTTCCTTCTGCTCGGGGTGCTGCGCGACGAACGCGTCGATCTCCGCCGCCTCGATCCCCCAGGGATAGACCTGCTTGCCGGGCGCGATCGGCGCGACGCCGAGGAACGGCACGCGTTTGTTGTCGAGCGTGTTGGCGATCGGCCCCTGGAAGAGTCGATAGAGCGTGCGCAGCTGCTGCGACTGCGGCGTGTCGTCGAGCCCGGCCACGAGCGCGCGCGCGGCGGCGGCGTCGACGTGGCGCTGCTCCTCGTAGAGCTCCTGCATGATGGCGCCGACCTCGAGCAGCTTGGCCAGGCACGCGCGCTCACCGGCGGTCAGGCTGCTCAGATCGGGCGCGAGCGTGATGGTCTGCGTCTTGTCGACGATCGGCTGCGTCTCGGCCGTCGTCCACGCGCCGGCGAGCGTCAGCGCCGGCGCCGGCGGCGCGGTCACCGTCGCTGGCGCGGCATCACCGGCGACGGGCGGCGGCGGCTTCGACGCCTTCGTGTTGCAGGCGAACAGGAGGATCGCGACCGCTGCGAAGCGAGTCACGGCTTCGACGCCAGGAGCGCGTCGAGATCCGACAGGTGGTCCGACGTCATGCCGAAGTAGACGCCCGGCCCGCGCGGGTCGCCGTCGATGGTGAGCTTGAGATCGAACGGCTCCGGGCCCTCGACGCGCTCGATGCGGTAGCGCACCTGCTTCTTCAGCCCGTCGTGCGGAAAGTGGTAGCCGATGGTCTTGCCGTCGGTGCTGAACTGGAACAGCTCGAACGTGCCCTTGAACACCGTGCGGTCCTGGTACACGCCGCCGCCCATCGACGGCACGAAGCGGTACACGCGCAGGTGGTCGTCCTTGTCGGTCGGCCAGCTGTCGAGCCAGTTGCGGTCGATGAGCAGCTGGGCGGCGTCGTCGGCGGAGACGCCGCGGCGGGGCGCCGACCCGCGATCACACGCGCCGAGCGCGAGGACGAGCCCCAGGGCGAAGGAGAGGACCGAAACGGTGACGGTGCGCATGGGCCAAGGGTAGCATCGGGGCCGTGGCGAAGAAGAAGCCTGCGAAGAAGCCGGTCGTGAAGGCGAGGAAGCCGGCGGCGCCTGCCAAGAAATCGCCGGCGCCCGCCAAGAAGAAGCCGCGCAAGGCGAGCGACATCAAGCCGTCGACCAGCATCAAGCCCGTCGACAAGCCGCCTGCGGCGCCACCCTCCGACGACTTCCTCGCGCTGGTCGAGGTCTTCACCGAGCGCCCGGGCGTCACGCGCGCCCGCATGATGGGCTGCGAGGGCCTGCGCATCGCCGGCAAGTACTTCGCGTACGAGTGGCGCGGCGAGCTCGTCGTGAAGCTCCCGAAGGATCGCGTCGAGTCCTACGTCTCTGCTGGCCACGGCAAGCCCTTCGATCCCGGCATGGGCCGCCCCATGAAGGAGTGGCTCACCGTCCCGCCCGGCCACGCCGACTGGCGCAACCTCGCCGAGCAAGCCTTCGACTTCGTCGCTGCCTCGCTCTAGCGACCGGCGAAGATGCGCTGCGCGCCCGCGCCGGTGCGCGCGATCTGGCGCTGGCGGGCCTCGGCGGAGCCGCCGATGGCGCAGACCACGACCTCGCCGGTCGGCGTCGCCACCTTCTTCATGGACACGTCCCACGCGCGCTCGCCCGCGCCGAGCACCGTGCACTCGACCTCGCGGATGCGTGGCGCCACCGCCATCATCTTGCCGGCGACGTCGCGGCACGCGCCCAGCTCGCCCGCCATCGCGAGCGGCACGCCGTCGTCGTCGGCCATGGCCATCGCCACGACCTCGCCGGTGTCGCAGCACGCCGTCAGCTGGTAGTGGAGCGCCAGGGTCCGCTCGGGGGTACGGCGACGGCGACGATTTCCAGCGTGTTGTAGGGGCATGTCGCCATCGTCGGAGCGCATCCGCCAGGTGGCAAGAAAACGGCTATTGTCCGCCCGCCATGCGCACCCGCCTCCCCGCCCTCCTCCTCGCCACGGCCGTCGCGTGCGGCAGCAATGTGCCGGCGCCGAATTGCCCGACACCCGAGACCGCGGTCGCGCTGCCGCACGATGAGCCCGCGGCGCCGCCGACCCCGGTCGCGCCGCCGCCCATCGACGTCGAGACGATCCGCACGCTCGCGGCCACGCGCAGCTACAACCTCGGCACGCCCAAGCTCGTCGGCATCCTGCCCGACGGCGACGTGCTCTTCCTGCGCACCGGTCCGCGCAACTTCACCGCCGAGCTGTTCGAGCTCGACGCGGCGACCGGCAAGGTCGACAAGCTCGCCGGGGCCGCCGACCTCGTCGCCGGTGACGTGAAGCTCTCCGCCGCCGAGAAGGCGCTGCGCGAGCGCACGCGCACCGCGCTGATCGGCATCGTGCAGGTCGGCGCCTCCGAGGACGGCAACCGCCTGCTCATCCCGCTCGGCGAGCAGGTGTTCGTGTTCGATCGTGCCACGCGCAAGAGCCAGACCGTCGCGCTCGGCGCCGGGTATCCCGACGTGCCGTCGCTCTCGCCCGACGGCGCGCGCGTCGCGTTCGTGCGCGATCAGGACCTGTGGGTCACCGACGTCGGCGGCAAGAAGCCGAAGAAGCTCACCGCGCACGAGTCGCCCGCCGTCACCTACGGCGCCGCCGAGTTCGTCGCGCAGGAGGAGCTCGATCGCACCGCCGGCTACTGGTGGTCGCCCGACAGCCAGCAGCTCATCTATCAGCGCACCGACGAGACCGCGGTCGAGACGCTCTACGTCGGCAACCCCGCGCAGCCCGCCGTCGCCCCCACGCCGTTTCGCTATCCGCGCGCCGGCAGCACCAACGCCGACGTGAAGCTGGCGATCGGCTCCGTGAAGGGCGGCAAGCCGATCTGGATCGAGTGGGATCGCACCGCGATGCCCTACCTCCGCGACGTGCAGTGGGAGAAGGGCGCGCCGCCGACGCTCGTCGTCATGAACCGCGCGCAGACCGAGGCGCGCGTCCTCGCCGTCGACGTGAAGACCGGCAAGACCCGCCAGCTCCTCGCCGAGAGCGATCCGGCGTGGGTCAACGTCCCCGGCGGGCCGCACTACCTCGCCGACGGCCGCTTCCTCTGGCCGACCGAGAAGAGCGGCGACTGGCAGCTCGAGATCCACAACGCCGACGGCGCGCTCGCCGACACGATCAGCTGGCCCGGGTTCGGCGGCGGCTTCACCGTCGACGACGAGACCGGCGACATCTGGCTGTACGGCTCGACCGACGCGATGAACTCGCAGATGGGCCACGTCGCGCCGGGCCAGAAGACCGTCGAGCCGGTGACGACCACGCCCGGTCAGCACGCGATCCTGGTCGCGAAGAAGGGCGGCACGCGCCTTCACATCGACAACAACGTCGACGGCACGCGCACCCAGACGGTGTACCGCCGCGACGGCTCGAAGATCGGCGAGCTGCCGTCGGTGGCCGAGGCCATCCCGGCGCTGCCCAACGTCACGTACGAGACCGTCACGCTCGAGGGGCGCACGCACAACGTCGCGATCGTGCGGCCGCGCACCATCGACCCCAAGCTGCGCTACCCGGTCATCCTCGATGTCTACGGCGGCCCCGGCGTGAAGGTCGTCAGCAACAACCCGCGCGGTCACTTCGACGACCAGCTGCTCGCCGACACCGGCTTCATCATCGTCAGCGCCGACGGTCGCGGCACGCCCGGGCGCGGCCGCGACTGGGAGCGCGCGATCACGCGCGACCTCATCACGATCCCGCTGGCCGATCAGTCGGCGGTGCTGCAGGCCGTCGGCGCCAGGCACCCCGAGATGGATCTCGATCGCGTCGGCGTCGTCGGCTGGTCGTTCGGCGGCTACTTCTCGGCGATGGCGGTCCTGCTGCGCCCCGATCTCTACAAGGCGGGCATCGCGGGCGCGCCGGTCACCGACTGGCGCTACTACGACACCGCGTACACCGAGCGCTACATGGGCCTGCCGGCCGAGAACGCCGCGGCCTACGACGCGACCAGCGCCGTCGAGCTCGCCGGCAAGCTGACGCGGCCGCTGCTCCTCATCCACGGCCTCACCGACGACAACGTCTACGTCGTCAACACGCTCGCCTTCGCCGAGGCCCTCATGCGCGCCGGCAAGAAGGCCGAGCTCATCACGCTCGGCTCGACGCACATGGTGGTCGATCCGGCGGCGAAGGCCGCGCTCCTGACGCGCGAGATCGAGTTCTTCCGCGAGCACCTCGGCCTGCCGACCGCCGCGAAGTGATGCCGGCCGCGTGATCGCGTGGCGGGATGAGCGGTTTGTCGTCGTCGACAAGCCGGCGGGCGTGGCGGTGCACCGCGGCTGGGCCGCGGGCGGCGACGACGACGAGCCGCTGCTCCAGCAGGTGCGCGACACGGTCGGCGCGCACGTCTGGCTGGTCAACCGCCTCGATCGCGGCGCGTCCGGTGCCGTGCTGTTCGCGCTCGACGCCGAGGCGGCGGCCGCCGCGTCGCAGCTGTTCGCCGCCGGCACCGTCGACAAGCGCTACCTCGCCATCACGCGCGGACATCCACCCGACCACGCGGTCATCGACCATCCGGTCCTCAAGGGCGAGCGCGCCGCCGACCACGACGGCGAGCGCGTCCCCGCGGTCACGGAGATCTGGCGGCGCGAGACCTTCGGTCGCTACGCGCTGGTGGAGGCGCACCCGCGCACCGGCCGCCTTCACCAGATCCGCCGCCACCTGAAACACGTCGCGTGTCCGCTCATCGGCGACGTCCGCTACGGCAAGGGCGAGCACAACCGCATCTTCCGCGAGCAGCACGGCCTCCATCGCCTCGCGTTGCACTGCGCGCACCTCGGCTTCGCGCATCCGTTCGGCGTCGGACCCGTCGCCGTCGACGTGCCGCTCGCCACCGATCTCGTCGCCGCCATCGCCAGCTGTCGCGCCGCATACGCTTCGCCGCCACCGTGATTCGTACATCGTGGGTCGCCCGCGAACCACGGTTGACGTGAGAGCCGTTCGGAGCGATCAGTCTGACCACCTCCCCGTGCGTCGTCTCGCGTTGCTTCTCGTCGCTGGCTTCGCCGCTGGTTGCGCCAGCTCCAGCACGGGCACCGGCGACGACGCCCGCCGCGACGACGCGGCCGCGGATCTCGACGCCGGCATCGACGCGCCCGTCGACGCGCCCGCAGCCCGCCCCGGCCGCGAGGTGGTCTCGTCGGGCGGCCGCATCCGCGCCGGCTCGATCACGATGGATGTCGAGATCGGTCACCCGGTCGAACAGAGCAAGGCCACGGCCGGCAGCATCACGCTGCGCGGAGCCGCGGTGGTGAACCCATGAAGCAGCTCGTCCTTTCGCTCGCCATCGCCGTCCTGCTCGTCACCGCCGGCGCGGCGCACGCGCAGGCCCCGCAGACCGTCACGTTCTCGGCGCGCCTCACCGCGGCCGGCGCGCCGCTCACCGGCTCGCACCAGCTGCGCTTCCGCCTCTTCACGCAGGTGAGCGGCGGCGTGCAGCGCTGGGAGGAGAACCACGGCTCGATGGCGCTCGACGATGGCCTCCTGCACGTCGGCCTCGGCGCGATCACGCCGCTCACCACCGCCATCCTCGACGGCACGCCCCTCTTCGTGGAGGTCGAGCTCGACGGGGCGATCATGTCGCCGCGCCTGCAGCTGCGCAGCGTCCCTTACGCGGTGCGCGCCACCGACGCCGCGCAGCTCGGCGGCGTCGCCTCGACGGACTACGCGCGCACCACGCACACCCACGATCGCATGGGCGAGATCGCGATCGGCGCCCCCGTGCACGGCGCGCTGCCGTTCGCGTACGAGACCATCCAGCTCAACCCTGGCCACAACCTGCGCTTCTTCTTCGGCACCGAGCAGCGCATGGTGCTGGGCAACGACGGCCGCCTGCAGATGGCGCAGACCAACGGCGACTGCCCCACCGGCTGGTTCTGCAACGGCCACTTCTGGGATTTGACCGTCGCCAGCATCCTCTACAGCGGCCTCGCGCAGCGCTCCGATCGCCGCCTCAAGGACGACATCCGTCCCGACGAGAACGGCCTCGCCAAGGTGCGCGCGCTGCGCCCCGTGACCTTCGCGTGGAAGAATCGCCCCGCCGGCGCGACCACCGACAAGCGCGAGCACGGCTTCATCGCGCAGGAGGTGCAGCAGGTCATCCCCGAGCTCGTCGCGCAGACGCCCGACGGCATGCTCTCCGTCGAGACCACCGCGATGATCCCGATCCTCGCGCAGGCCGTGAAGGAGCTCGACGCGCAGAACGCGCAGCTGCGCGCCGAGCTCGACGAGTTGCGCCGTCGCACGCCCGCCGGCTCGGCGAGCCCACCCATCCAGGCCAACCGCACCGTCCTCGCCAGCCTGATCCTGCTCGTCGGCGCCCTTCTGATCTTCCTCTTGATCAGAAGGGCGTGACGATCGAGCGCCCGGCGGCCACAGGCGGCGCGGTCAGCTGCGCCTGGAGATCGAGCGCGGCGGCGCCTCGACGTCGTTACACCGTAGCCCCGCTTTTTTCACCTAGCCTGTAGCGCGAACGGCTTCCTTTACCCCCAGCCCAAGCGGTGCCAGACTCGCAAGCTTCCTCGCTGAATCGGAATTTCCATGGCTCAGAAGAGCAAGTCGAAGCACATCAAGCTGACGTCGCACCCGGGCACCGGCGCCAAGCCGATCGCCATCAACTGGGGCGCGCAGGACCCAGCGATCCGTGGCCCGATCATCGCGACGCTCACGAACCCGGATCACCGGAACGTCATCGGCACCCACTCCGGCAGCTACGCCGTCTACCGCGCCCTCGCCGTCGCCGCCAAGGCGCTCGACCCGCAGCACGTCCCGGACCTGACCAACACCGCCCCCTCCCAGCTGCTCGGCCCGCACCCGTCGTGGTTCGATCCCGAGCGCATCGTCTCGATCGATCCGTTCGGCGCCGTCGTCCAGCAGGCCTTCCGTCCCTACCTCGAGAAGGGCTACGACATCCGCCCGACCATCGCCGTCACGCAGGCTCACATCGACATGCCCGAGATCGTCGATGCGGTCGAGGCCGGCCGCCTGGCGGTCGACGGCAAGATCATGCACCACGCCCGCGAGGCGCCGGTCGTGAAGGCGGCGATCGAGCCGGTCTGGTACCTGCCCGGCGTCGCCAAGCGCTTCGGCTGCACCGAGAGCGAGCTGCGCCGCACGCTGTTCGAGCAGACCGGCGGCATGTTCCCGGAGCTCGTCACGCGTGGCGACCTCGACGTCTTCCTGCCGCCCATCGGCGGCATGACGCTCTACGTCTTCGGCGATCCCGCCAAGTTGAGCGATCCCAACGTGACGCTCACCGCGCGCGTGCACGACGAGTGCAACGGCTCCGACGTGTTCGGCTCCGACATCTGCACCTGTCGCCCGTACCTCGCGCACGCGATCGAGGAGTGCATCCGCGGCGCGCAGCACGGCGGCGTCGGCCTCATCGTGTACTTCCGCAAGGAAGGCCGCGCCCTCGGCGAGGTCACGAAGTTCCTGGTCTACAACGCGCGCAAGCGTCAGGAAGGCGGCGACTCGGCGTCGCAGTACTTCGCCCGCACCGAGTGTGTCGCGGGCGTGCAGGACATGCGCTTCCAGGAGCTCATGCCCGACGTGCTCCACTGGCTCGGCATCACCAAGATCCATCGCCTGGTCTCGATGTCGAACATGAAGTTCGACGCGATCGTTCGCTCCGGCATCGAGGTGGGCGAGCGTGTCCGGATCCCGGACGGCCTGATCCCCGCCGACGCGCGCGTCGAGATGGACGCCAAGATGGCGGCCGGCTACTTCACGCCGGAGGGCGCCGGCCCCGATCCCGAGGAGCTCGCCAAGCAGAAGGGGCGCGGGCTGGAGTGAGCGCCGAGGAGCAAGCCGCGGTCACGTACCTGCGCTCGCCGCTCGCGGTGCGCGCCCGCTGCGAGAACGTGCTCGCCCGCGGCATCGGTGGTGGGCTCGAACACTTCGTCGTCGATCTCGACCGTCTCGCCGACGCGGCCGACGTCGTCGTGAGCGTCACGCGCGCGACGTATCCGACGCTCGACATCCCGGTGCACGGCCGGATGGGCCACTTCCGGGCCGGCGGCGTCGACCGCGTCGCGACGCTCAAGGAGCTGCTCGCCGCCCTG
>DATLEB010000211.1:0-21170 GCA_035525615.1 Kofleriaceae bacterium
GGCAAGCAGGCGCTCGTGAACGCGCTCTACCGCCGCGAGAAGGAGAAGGTGACGCGCGCGATCCACGCGTCCTTCCCGGCCGGCGGATCACCGCGCGAACAGTTCGCGGCGATCTGGCGCGAGCTGTCGAGGTTCGCCACCGAGAACCCGCAAGCGTTCGCGTTCCTCGAGCTCCACCATCACGGTTCGTATCTCGACGCGCAGAACCTCGCGCTCGATCAGAGCCTGCGTACGTTCGGCGTCGGCTTCGTGCGCGGCGCGCAGGCGGCCGGCGTCCTCAAGGGGATGGATCCCAAGCTCATGATGGAGCTGATCTTCGGCGCGTTCATCGGCGTCATCCGGGCGCGCTGGGAGCAGCGCGCGTTCGTCGACGACGAGGCGCTCGTCGCGGCCGAAGAGGCGTGCTGGGACGCCATCGTCCTGCACGCCGTCAACTGACCCGGCAATTGACGGTGACGGATCGCCGGCGGAGGCTCGGCTACGCGCGACCGGCGAGCCGATCGGCCAGCTGCCGATGCTCGAGCGCGCCGATGATGTCGAGGCCGCGCGGCGGCTCCGCGCGGCGGCTCGCCGCGTGCTGCGCCTTCATCGCGCGCACACGCCCCGCCGCCTCGCCCAGCCGCGTGCGCAACCCGCTGTCGCGCTCGCCGGCGTGGATGAGCGCGTTACGCGCTTCGGCCTGGTGCGCCTCGTCGCGGCACAGCAGCAGCGCGTCGCAACCCGCCGCGATCGCGCGCACCGCCGCGTCGCCGATCCCGAAGTGCGACGCGATGGCGTGCATGTCGAGATCGTCGGACACGATGACGCCGCCGTAGCCCAGCCGCCTGCGCAGGAGCCCGTCGATGACCGCCGGCGAGAGCGTCGCCGGCACGCTCTCGTCGAGGGCCGCGAACACGACGTGCGCGGTCATGATCATCGGCAGCGCCGCGGCCGCCGCGCGCCGGAACGGCAACAGCTCGACCGCGTCGAGCCGCTCCCACGCGTGGTCGAGGCGCGGCAGCTCGAGGTGACTGTCGGTCGCGGTGTCGCCGTGCCCCGGGAAGTACTTGCCGCACGCGAGGACACCGCTGGCCGCCAGCCCGTCGGCCAGCGCGAGCGCGCGCCGCGCGACCGCCTCGGCGTCGCGCCCGAGCGCGCGATCCCCGATGATCGGGTTCTTGTCGTTGGTATGGACGTCGAGCACCGGCGCGAAGTCGATGTCGAAGCCGAGCGCCGCCAGCTCGCGTCCCAGCGCGAGCCCGACCGCGCGTGCGAGGCCCTCGTCATCGGGCGCCGGATGGCCGTCGAGCGACAGCATCGGCGGCCACTGCGTCGCCGGCGCGCGCACGCGCTGCACCACGCCGCCCTCCTGATCGACCGCGACCAGCATGGGCGTCCCCGCCGGCGCCGCCGCGTGCAACGCGCGGTGAAGCTCGACGAGCGCACCGACGTCGACGACCTCCTGCGGCACCGGCCCCTGCACGACCTCGATGACGAGGTTGCGCTTGAACACCACGACCACGCCGACCTCCGCGGCCGCGATCTGCGCGCGCAGCCGATCCGGCATCTCGGTGCCGTGGAAGCCAACCCAGAGGACCTGACCGACGTCGTCGACGAGCGAGTGCGTCACGCGATGAGCATAACGCGCGACTACTGGCAGGTCACGGCGGACGGCGCGCTGGCGTTGCAACCGTCCTGGCGCTTCAGCTCGAAGAGGTGCGGCGCCGTACCGGTCACGACCAGCACCATGCGGTGCTCGGCGTTCGGCAAGGCTCCGAGGATGCGCAGCCGCGAGCCGCAGCCGAGCGCGGTGGTGCCGGTGCCGCCGATCGGGTTCACGAGGGTGACGTTCCAGTCACCCTGCGTATTCCCACCGACGAGCGCGTAGTTGCACCCGTTGACCCCGGTGTCCTGCGGCAGCGGGATCTCGACCGGCGCCGGCGTGCACGGGGCCGTGCTGGTCTCCATCGGGAACGTGACCACGCAGTCGGGGCCGAGGCTGTTCAGGCACTGGATCGGATCGGTCGGCTGGGCGCACGCCGCCGTGCACCACTCCATCGGCAGGTCGGACATCGGCGCGTTGCCGTCGTGCTGGCACGCCGTGAAGCCCGCGTTGGCGCTGCCCGGCTGGTCGTTGCAGGTGCGCGTGCCGATCGCGCAGCGCGACTCCGGCCCCGCCGTCTCGACGATGAAGCACGGCGTGGTCTCGGGGAACAGGAGGTTGTCGCAGTCGAAGTCGATGCCGTCGCAGCGCTCGGCGCGCCCCGGATACTCGAACCGGTTGTCGTCGCCGCCGCAGTCGGCGCCCGTGCCGAGACGGCACTGCGGCGACGTGTTGACGATGTAGTCGGGGTCGGTGGTGCACCCCGGGAACGTGTCCAGGTCCTCGTCACCGAGCGCGACGCTCACCTCGTCGCACGTGCCATCGCAGTCGTTGTCCCAGCCATCACAGGTGTCGTCCTCGGCGTCGGGATGCACGGTGGCGGGCAGCGGCGCGCCCGGCCGCGCGATCTCGAGGCAGTCGAGGTCGGCGGCCTCGCAGCCGTCCTGCGTGCGATGCACGCCCTTCACCTCGCCGCCCGACCCGCGGCAGTTCAGGTAGCCGTCGTCGTCGGGATCGAACGCGTCGCCGCCGTCGCAGCCGTTGATGCAGTCGTTGTCGATGCCGTCGCAGACGTCGACCGCGCCCGGATGGATCTCCTCCGACGCGACCTCGTCGCCGAAGACGTTGATCGGCCCCTGCGTGCCCGGCGTGAGATCGACGCAGTCGGACAGCGCGGTCCCGCAGCGCGCGAAGCCATCGCCGTCGAGATCGTCGCGGCCGTCGTTGTCGTCGCAGCAGTTCTGGTCGATGCCGTCGGCGCAGATCTCGGCGATGCCCGGGTGGATGCCGGGGTCGTTGTCGTTGCAGTCGAGCTGGCAGTCGACCATCGCGTCGGGGTCCTGGCGGTACGCATCGCAGTCGCCGTCGTCACGCGGGACGATCGCGTCGCGCTTCACGCGCGAGCCCTGGTCGTCCCACCACGCGCAGCGCGTCGGCGTCACGCCGTGGCGCGCGTCGGTGAACGTCTCCATGGGAAAGTCGTAGATGCGCACCACGCCGTCCTCGAAGTGCGCCGGCACCGCCGAGTGGCCGAACACGACCGGCTTCATGTCCGAGTCGTTCTTGTAGCCGGCGACCGCGAACATCACGTCGTTGTCGAGGTTCAGCCCGCCGCCCGGCCGCACGAGGTAGCGATACGTCGTCGCGGCCATCTCGTCGTCGAGCGTCACGACCGCCTCGGTGTCGTCGAGATCGGCGGAGACCCACCAGGCGGGATCGACGAGGTCGGTGTCGTGGCCGACACCTGCGAACACCTCGAGCCGGTACACCTCCGACGAGACGCCGGGCGCCTTGTGAATCTCGAGGATGATCGCGGTATCGGAGCCGCACGCGCCGGAGCTGATGGTGGCGGCGCCGCCGAGCGCGAGCATGGCCGCGCGGGTGACAAACGAAGACATCGGGTCCCCCTGAACGAAGCTAGGTAAAAGTAGCGAGGAGGGGCTCGCCGCCGACCATTGTACCGGCGTTGCTCGCCGGACGACCAGCGATCCCGCGCCTACACACGCCCACCTCGTGTTCCTCAGCACGTGGCACGGAGGAGGTGACGCACGCAACGCGCTCGTCGATAATGCGTTCGCCCTTCGATCCTCGAGACGAGGGCGGTGCATGAAACGCAGGTCGGAAACCGAGCGCAGTACGGATCGGAGTCTCGACTCCAAGACTCCGGAACGGCTGCCTGCTCCGCCCCGCCCACCACGTATCCCCGGGCACGGGCCGAGCACGCCGGCCAAGCCCGGCCGCCGCTCCGAGGCGCCGAGCGACATCGTCGTCACGTCGCGCATCGAGCGCTACGCGCCGGAGCCGACGCCCGCGCCGCTGCCGCCGTCGCCCGCCGCCGCCGACGCCGAGAAGTGGTTCGAGCAGGTTCCGACCAACCCGGGCGCACCGACGACGACGCCCGGACGCCGCGACGCGACCGGACGCACGCCGATGGTCGCGCCGTCGCAAGCGCAGGCAGGCTCGGGCGCGCCGACCTGGCTCTTCCCGCTGCTCCTCGCGCTCACCGCGCTCACCGTCGGCATGGTGATCGGCGCGCTCGCGTTCGGTCGCTCGAGCGCGCACTCGTCGTGTCCGCCGTGCGACGCGGCCGGATCGAACAAGTAGCCGTTCAGGGCGCCCAGGGCGCGGATTCACCGACGAGCTCGAGGCGCGCCGCGGAGCTCATCGCGCTGTACACGGCGACGGTGCGGCTCTCGAAGTAGCGGAACGCGATCACGACCTCGCGCCGACCATCGGCGTCGACGTCGAGCACGCCGAGCACGTCGAGCTCGACCTTGTGCTTGCCGTCCATCACGACGCCCTGCCCCGGCGTGGGCACGAGGCCATGCAGCGCGAACGTCGGCGTGCACGCCGGTGCCACCATCGCCGCCGCGCTGACCTCCTCGGCCGGCGCGCGCGCCGGATCGACGAACGCGGCGATCGGGAACATCTCGGGCGCGCCGTCGGCGTCGACGTCGATGGCGAGCACGTCGCCGCTCTTGCACGCGCCGCCGATCGCCACGTCCGGCGTCTCGGTGTCGGAGAACTGTCCGCCTGCCGCGCCGAGCGTCGCGACCGCCAGGCCGCAGCCGCGCTGGACCTCGAGGCACTTCGCGTCGCCCGTGACCTCGACACCGCCGGATGGTCGCGAGCACGGCGGCGAGCCCGCGAACGAGCCGATGCCGGCCTCGACGCCGCCGACGTCGGCGGTGCCGATCGCGGAGAACGTGCCGGCCTTGCGACCGTCGACGGCGAGCACGGCGAACTGGGCCGCGTTCCCGCGCGCGAGCGCGTTGACGAGATCGCCGCGATCGCTCGACCACGAGACGTCGCGCAGCGCGAGGGGCGCCAGCCCGGGGCGCCCACCCGCGGCCTGCGGGCACATCTCGCCCATGAGCGCGCTTCGGCCCGCCGGCGGCGCGGGTCGCTTGATCACGCGCGGCGGCGTCGGTTCCTCGCCGGGCGCCTCGGGTCGGACAGCGGGCCCGCATGCGGCCAGCACGAGCAGGCCACAGGCAACGCTGCGCCGCACCAGAGGGTCCAATGGCATCGCATGGAACCTACCGCAGCCGCTGCTCGCGGCGAGTTTTTCGCCCTGGCGCCCTTGTTTGCGCCGGAAACGCTCGCCTATAGTCCGCCGACCTTTCTGCGCTGATTTCCTCATGATTTCCAAACCTTTCCGCGTCGCAGTCGTTGGAGTCAACTCCGCCATCGGGTCCGTCATCGGGTCCGTCCTCGGGGTCGTTTGCCTGACGGGCACGGCTGCCGCGCAGCCGGGACCGCTCCCCACCGGCGGTCCGCCGAGCGGCGAGGAAGAGCCCAAGCCCGAGGGCATCGCCGAGGCCGCTCCCAAGGCGGCCGGGTTGCTCGCCACCACGCCGACGCTTCCGCCGCCGCGCGATCGCCGCAAGAAGTTCGAGGTCATCACGGTCGACGGGTACCTGCGCACGCGCGGTGACTACCTGAAGAACCTGCATCTCGGCTTCTCGGATGATCCGACACTGGGCGGTGGACCGTTCCCGCGTCCACTTGGTTGCTCGGGTCCGGCAGGAACGCCGTGCGACGACACGCTCAAGACCACGAACCTGCGCCTGCGTCTCGAGCCGTCGATCCAGCTCAGCGAGACGATCGCGGTGCACACGCAGCTCGATCTGTTCGACAACGTCGTCCTCGGTGACGCGGGCGGCTTCGAGTCGCCATCGACGGGCTCCACAGGCGCCAACGAGATCGTGCTGCGACGCGCGTGGGCCGAGGTCGCGACCGGGCTCGGTCACCTGAAGTTCGGCCGCATGCCCGATCACTTCGGTCTCGGCATCGTGTCGAACTCGGGGCGCCGCCTCGACACCGACTACGCCACGTGGGAGACGCTGTGGCAGCCGTCGACGCTCGCCAACGTCGGCGGGACCAACCCCGTCGGCTACGATCTCGACAGCGACTACGGCGACACCGTCGATCGGCTGTCGTTCACGGCGATGATCCCGGGCACCCCGTTCCGCGCGCTCATCGCGCTCAACTGGTGGTCGGCGAACAAGACGACGAACGACGTCGACGTCACCGCGGCGCAGCCGTGGGACGTCGACGACAACGACGACGAGAAGGGCTGGACCCTCGGCGTGGCGCGCTTCGACGCGCCCGCCGACTTCCTCGACAAGGTCGCGCGCGGCAAGCTCGCGATGAACTACGGCGCGCGCGTCGATCGCATCACGCAGGATCGCGACTACGACGCGAGCGTGACCACCGGCCCGGCCGATGGCTTCATCGTGCGCGGCTACAAGGCCTACCGCCCCGACGTGTGGTTCAAGCTCGGCGTCGGCAAGGTGCTGTTCGAGGCAGAGGTCGCGGCCAACGTCGGCTCGATCGAGAACTTCGACGACCAGCTGCCGAACGACCAGCGTGGGCTCGGCGCGATCGACATCCGCTCCTGGGGCGGCGTCGCTCGCGTCTCGTCGAAGGCGCTCGACGACAAGCTCGGCTTCGGCCTCGAGGTCGGCGCGGCGAGCGGCGACGAGTCGGACAACGCGACGCAGGGCGACGTGAACGTGCGCAACGTGCGCGCGCTCAGCGGCCAGGATCGCTCGATCAACCGCTTCGTCTTCGACCAGGACTACAACGTCGACCTCATCCTGTTCCGCGAGCTCATCGGCTCGGTGTCGAACGCCGTCTACTTCCGGCCGTGGCTCCGCTACGAGCTCACCAAGTCGATCGCGTTCCACGCGCAGAACGTCACCGCGGCGGCGCTGCGGCCGGTCGCGACGCCGGGCAACAGCAAGATGTGGGGCATCGAGCTCGACGGCGATCTCGGCTACTCGAGCAACGGCTTCCACGCCGGCATCGCGTACGGCCTGTTCCTGCCGCTCGGCGCGATGAACCACCCCGAGGACACCGGCGTCGGCGGGACGGGCTTCGACTACGGCGATAACGCCGGTGACGCCGGCAACGCGCACACCGTGCAGGCGCGCTTCGCGGTCGAGTTCTGACGAGCTCGGCGGCGTCGCTCCGAGCGCAGTGCGGACTAGTCCAGCGCGGCGAGCGCGGCCTGCAATCGGTCGACACCGACCAGCTCGAGCCCGAGGTCGTGCGCGAGCCGCGCGCGGTTCTGCGCCGGCAGGATGCAGCGGGTGAAGCCGAGCTTCTTGGCCTCGGCGAGGCGCTGCTCGGCCATCGGCACCGCACGCACCTCGCCGGCGAGGCCGACCTCGCCGAACACGACGGTCTTGGCGTGGACGGCGCGGCCGCGGTTCGACGAGGCCAGCGCGCACGCGATCCCGAGATCGATGGCGGGCTCGACGAGCTTGAGCCCGCCCGCGACGTTCACGAAGACGTCCTGACCGAGCACGTCGTGCCCGGCGCGCTGCGCGAGCACGGCGAGGAGCAGCGCGACGCGGTTCTGGTCCACGCCCGCGACCGTGCGCCGTCCGAACCCTGCCGCCGCCGGCGCGACCAGCCCCTGGACCTCGACCAGGAGGGGCCGGTTGCCGTCCGCCGACGCCACGACCACCGAGCCCGGCGCGCCTGCGGGTCGCTCGGCGAGCAGGTGCGCCGACGGCTCCGGCACCTCGATCATGCCGCCGCCGCGCATCTCGAAGACGCCGATCTCCTGCGTCGAGCCGAAGCGGTTCTTGTGCGCGCGCACCACGCGATACGGGCTCGCGCCGTCGCCCTCGACCTGCAGCACCACGTCGACCAGGTGCTCGAGCGTCTTGGGGCCGGCGATGGCGCCGTCCTTGGTGACGTGCCCGACCAGGATGGTCGGCACCCCCTGCGTCTTGGCGTAGCGCATGAGCCGGGCCGCGCACTCGCGCACCTGCCCCACCGCGCCCGGGATCGAGTCGAGCTCGCTGGTGTACACGGTCTGGATCGAGTCGACGGCGAGCACGGCCGGCGGCTTGCTCCTCGCGTGCCCGACGATCACGTCGACGTCCGTCTCCGCGACGAGGCGCAACGCGGGCACGGCCGCGCCGATCCGTCGCGCGCGCATCGCGGTCTGCGCGACGCTCTCCTCGCCGGTCGCGTACAGCGCCGCGCCGCCGCGACCGCAGACGCCGGCAAGCAGCTGCATCAGGAGCGTCGACTTGCCGATGCCCGGATCTCCGCCGAGCAAGATCAGCGCACCGGGCACGAGCCCGCCGCCGAGCACGCGATCGAGCTCGGCCAGCCCCGTCGGCACGCGCGCCGACGAGTCGTCGGGTAGCACCGCGTCCGCGGCGATCGGCGCGGCGCCGTCGGCCACCAGCGCCGCCGAAGGCCGGGGCGGCGCACCCGCCTGCATCTCCTCGACCATCGTCCCGAACTCGGTGCACGCCGGGCAGCGCCCGAGCCACTTCATCTCGACGTGTCCGCACCCCTGGCACCGGTGAACGGTGCGCGGCCCCTTCGACCTGGACTTGATGGCGGACACGGTACGTGGGTACGCGCTCGGTCTGACAGGCGGCCTGCGGCCACAGTGTCAGACCTGCGCGCGACCCCGTCCCGTGCCGCCAGGCCTCGGGCCTCAGACCTCGGTCCTCGGGAAGAAGCCTCGGACCTCGGGCGCGCGGTTGCCAACCTGGCAGACCTTACTCTCGGGTTGGCGCCGCGATCGACATTCGTGAGCGTCGCGGCGCGGTCAACTCGCGATGATCGCGTGCACGGGATGTGCGGCACGCGGCGCGCAAACCACGGGGCGTATGAAGAGACCACTCCTGCTCGCCCTCGCCTCCGCCATCACCATCCTCCCGTTCGCCGCGCACGCCGCGCCCAGCGCGACGCCGATGACACGCACCGTGCATCTCGAGATCAGCGACCCCGGCGATCCGGCCGGGGGGCTCGTGCTCGACACGTCCCTCGTGGGCGAGCGCGCGTGCAGCACGATCACGCTCGACGACCGCACCACGCGCCGCAAGGTCAGCATCTGCACCGGCGGCAGCGCCGAGCATCCGTTCGTCGATCTGCGCCTCGAGCGCGGCGGCGCCGCGGGCGCGGTCGACGTGCAGTTCGCGGCCGTCACGCCCAACGGCGCGCGCACGCGGCTCGGCAAGGTCGCGCTCGACACCAAGCGCTCCCTCGAAGCCCACGCCACCGTCACCACCGACGCGCCCTGAAGCCCGAGGCATCTTCCCGAGGCCCGAGGCCTCGGGAGCCGCAGGCGCCCACCACTACTTCTTCTTCGGCGCCTTCTTCGGCGGCGCCTTCTTCGGGGCCGTCGCGGGCGTGCCGCCGAGCGCCTCGATCTCGGCCTCGACGTTCTTCTGCGCGTCGGCGTCCTTGCCCTTGTTGAGCTCCAGGTACGCGTTGAACGCCTCGACCGCCTTGTCGTTGTCGTGGTTCAGCTTGTACATGTGCCCGAGGTCGTACCAGGCGTCGGCGAAGTCGGCGGCGAGCGACACGGTCTTCTCGTACGACGCGATCGCCTTCTCGACCTCCTCCTGGCGGCGATACACGACCGCGAGGTTGAAGTGGTAGTCGGCGAGGTTGGGCTGGAGCTCGATCGCCTTCAGGAACGCCGGCACCGCCTCGTCGAGCTTGTTGGCGCCGCGCAGGGCCACGCCGAGGTTGTTGTGGTAGCTGGCCTCGCCCGGCGCGAGCTTGACCGCCCAGCGCAGCTGGACGATCGCGCCCTCGTTGTCGCCCTTCTTGCGCTTGATGACGCCGATGTTGCTGCGCGTCTCGGCGTCCTTCGGGTTCAGGCGGCATGCCTTCTCGAGCGCGACCAGCGCGTCGTCGACGCGATCGACCCGGTAGTACGCCATGCCCAGGTTGGCCCAGACCACGGCGTCCTTCTGCATCAGCTTCGATGCGTTCTCGTAGGCGGACACCGCCTTGGCGTAGTCCTTCCTCTTCTTGTAGAGGTGACCCAGCGAGGCCCACGCCATGGCGTGACGCGCATCGGCGGAGACGGCGGCCTCGAACGAGGCGATCGCCTCGTCCTCCTTGCCCTGGTTCTTGAGGGCGAGGCCCTGCTTGTAGTGGGCGGCGGCCTCGCCGTCGGCCCAGGCGGGCGGGGCCGCGGCCATCGAGGCGGCGGTTCCGAAGACGAGGGCGAGCACGGCGGAGCGTAGCAATCGGCGCACGGGAGCCTCCTGAGCGGAGCGTCGAGCCTACCAGACAGAGGAGAGGCTCGCTTCGCTCGCTGGGATTACAGTGCGGCCGGGCGCGTGGGCGGTTACGCCGCCGCGGCCGTGCCCTCGGCGAGGGCCAGACCTTCGCCGAGCTCGCCGAGGACGCTCATCGCGTTGCGGGCGTCGGCGGCCTCGCGGGCCGCGGCCGTCGCGTCGAGCTGGGCGCACGCCATCTTGAACTTCTCGAGCGTGGCCACGCAGTGGTGCATGCGAGCGACGATGCGCTCGCGCGCGGCGCCCACGCGATCGATGTAGCGGCGCTGATCGAGGAGCGCGGCGCGCGCCTCGGTGTACTGCTCGCGCGCGACGGTGTCGGTGCACGCCTCGATGCGCTGATCGAGCTCGCCGACGCGGCGGTCGACCTCGGCACCGTCGAGCACGGGCGCGGCCTGCAACCGCGCCGCGACGCCGAACAGGCGGAGCACGCCGTCCTTCACGAGCTCCTTGTTGTCGTCGCCGAGCGCGATGCCCTCCGAGCCATCCCAGATCTTCTTGCCGCGCTCGACGAGATCGCGGGCCTCGCCGCTCATCGCCGGCAGCGCTCGATACGCGGCGTGGACGGGATCGGCGACGAGCATCACGTGGCGGGTCGCGATCGCGAGGCTCGCGGCGAGGCCGACCGACGCGCCTGCGAGCATCCCGGTGAGCGGCACGGCGAGGCTCGCCGTCTCCTGCGCCATCATCACGCGCGACGCGGCCCAGGCGGCCCAGAAGCCGGCGACGGCGCCGGCGACGACGACGACCGGCGCGCGGCGGCGCGTCGAGCCGAGCGCGAGGCCGAGCCCGACCGCCAGCGCGACGCCGGCCAGCGCGAACCCGGCCATGACGAGCGCGAGCCCCGCAGCGGCCACGACCAGGCGCATCCCGATGCGGAACGCGCTGCGCGGCGCCTCGGCCCACGAGAGCCCCGCCAGCGCCCCGACGGTGCCACCCACCAGCGCGGGCGCGGCGACACCGCCGATGGCCGTCATCGCCGCCCCGCCCGCGGCGGCTCCCAGCGCGACGGCCAGGAAGGAGCGATGGAACGCGGGATGGTCGACGAAGCGCAGCGCCGTGCTCATTCAGCTACGGACGCGCCAGGCCTGGGGCCGATCTACGCGGAATGAGGGCGTTCAGGTGGGCTTCTAAATGCCCGAAAATACAAACGGCGGGGACAGGCCCCGCCGTCGTTCAGTCAGCTCGGTCGATCAGAACGTGTAGCGGAGACCGAAGCGAACCGACAGGGGAGCCTGGCGGACGCTCATGTTTCCGAAGTTCTTGTTGACCGCCGGGGTCGCGTTGACCTCGGTACCCGAGAGCGGGTCGATCGTCTTGGAGTGCGCGGCGTCCGAGAGGTCGCCACCGACGATCGGGTTGGCCGAGTCGCCCGAGTAGCGCTCGTCCGAGTCGACCTCGTCCTGCGAGTTGAACAGGTTGAACACGTCGACGAAGGCCTCGATGCCGTTGCTCTTGCCGAGCTTGCGGCCGTACGTGGCCTTGATGTCCGCCTGCGTGGTGAACGGCGAACGACCCGACGAGCCACGCGAGAGGAGGAACGACTCGTCCACGCCGTACGCCCAGTGACCGACGAGGGCGTTGTGCGGGATGCCCGACTCACCACGGAGGCTGGCGCCGAGGATCAGCACGCCGGCCTTCTTGAAGTCGAACTGGTAGAAGCCGTCGACCTTGATGAGGTGCGGACGATCGAGGGCCATCGAGCCGTAGCGGTTCGCCATGAGGTCCGGGAGGTCGTACATCGACGTCAGGTTCGGGTCCTGCTGGCCGGTCTCCGTCGAGAACAGGCCGGGGAAGTTACCCTTGCTGCGCGAGTAGGTGTACGAGGCCTGGAGCATCGCGTTCTTCGAGAAGCGCTGGTTCGCCGTCACGACCACCGCGTTGTAGCGGCGGACCGGCTTGTCGAACTCGTCGACGCGCTCGAGGAGCGTCGCGCGCTGCTCGAGGAGCGCGGCGAGCTCGTCCTCGCCGTTCATCATCGCGGCGTCGGCCTGGGCGCGGAGATCCGCCGCCTCGGCGTCGAAGCTCTCGCCCGGGTTCGCGATGATGTAGTTGGTGCCACCGTCGGTCGAGACGTCCTCGATCGCGCGGCCGAGGTCACGATAGACGTAGTTCACGCCCATCTTGAAGTCGGCCATGAGCTCGTACTCGGCGCCGAGGATGAGCTCGTCGATGTACTGGCCGCCCATGCCGGGGACCACGTACTCGGTACCACCGCCGAACTGCTGGCGCGCCTTGATGGCGATCGCGCAGTTGTCGAGGACGGTCTCGTCGAACGTGTTGAGCGCCTCGGGGCAGCTCGCGGGCGCGCCGGTGGCGCTGGGGCGAGTCGTCGCGCGGTTGAAGTTGATGATCTCACCGCCGAACGCGCGGACGTTGATGTCCATCGGGACGGTCTCGTAGAAGCGGCCCCAGTGGGTGAAGAGCTTCGCGCGGCCTTCCTGCGTCGGGTCGAAGATGAGGCCGACGCGCGGCGCCAGCTGGTTCTTCAGCTCGAACGCGACCTCGGGGACCGTCTCGCCTTCCGGCGTCACGGTGCCGACGATCTCGTCGGCGGTGTAGCCCGTCTGCTGCTCCCAGCGGAGACCCGCGTTGAGCGTCACGTTCGGACGGATCTGCCACGAGTCCTGGAGGTAGGCACCCAGGTTGCGGTTGTTGGTCGTCGCCGTGATGCCGTTCTCGTCGGCGTGGCGGCACAGCGCGAGGCCACCGACGCACGGAGCATCGGCTTCCATCACGTCAGCGGGGTTCATCGGGTCGAGGAGGGGATCCGGCTCGACGAAGCTGCGGAGGTCCCACGCGCCGGGCTGATCCTGCGCGGCGAGCGAGCGGCGCGCCTGCGTCCAGAAGCCGCCACCGGTGTAGAGGCGGGTCGACGTGTAGGCCGTGAGCTCCGAGTCGAAGCCGACCTTGAACGTGTGGTGACCGGCCAGCTTCACGCGCTGGGTCAGCGCGGCGTTGATCGCCGTGCGGGCGTTGTCGCGCTCCTCGAGGAAGCCGAGGCCGTTGGTGCGGTACGGAAGCGAGAACGGCAGCGGGCAGTTCACGAAATCCGGGTTCATGTCGTTGGCGGTGCCGTCCTCGCAGCCCGCGATCGCTTCCGGCGACGTGTTCTGCGCCTGCTCGAAGCCGACCATGTCCGACAGGCTGCGGTTCCAGCCGTAGCGGACCATCTTCTTCGACTTGCCGTCGGCGTAATACGGCCGCTCGTGCACGTAGTTGACGTGGTAGCCGGCGACAAGGTCGAACTGGGTCTTGTTGTCGTTGAGCTTCGACGTCCACTTCAGCGCGGCGTCGTAGGCGCCGTCGTTGAAGGCGTACAGCTGCGACTCGCGGTCGCCGGTGACGGCGTAGAACGCACGGTCGGAGGAGCGCGGGTTACCGAAACCCGAGACCTGCCACTGGTGGTTCTGCGAGAGCGCGCCGTTGATCTTGCCGGTGAAGAAGTGGGTCTGGTTGGACGAGGACATCGGCGTGCGGCCGAGCTCCTCGAACACCTGGAAGCCCGCGTCGTTCACGTCGACCTCGCCGTCACCGTCGGCGTCGACGCGCGCGTAGGTCACGCGGTCGAGGGTCGACTTGCGGAAGGACGGGTTGTACCCGAAGTGGAACCAGATCTTGTCCTTCTTGATCGGGCCACCGATCTCGAAGCCAAGGTCCGTCGAGTAGTCGAGGTTGGTCTCGCTCGAGATCGACGCGCCCTGGCGGACGATCGGCTCGGCCGTGGCGACCATCGAGCCCGGCGTGAAGTAGCCGAACACCGAGCCCTTGAACTCGTTCGAGCCCTGCTTGGTGACGACGTTGATCACGCCGCCGGTCGAACGACCGAACTCGGCGTTGTAGCCACCCGAGATGACCTCGGTCTCCTCGATGAACTCGTTGGGCAGGTTCGACGACTGCTCACCGTACGCGGTGTCGGTCGTGTTGATGCCCTCGATGATGTACGTGTTCTCGAGCGACGTCGAACCGCCGAACGAGGTGCCGTACAGGTCGCCCTGCGTACCCGACGCCGACTGGAGGACCGCGCCGAAGGTGCGGCCCACCGGGATGCGGGTGGTGTACTCGTCGGTGATCGTCACGCCGGTCTTGGTCGAGCCCTGATCGACGATCGGAGCGCGACCCTCGAGCTCGATGACCTCGGAGGTCTGCACCGTCGTGTCGATGGGCACGCTGACGAAGGCCTGCTTGCCGACCTCGATGAGGACGTTCGGGCGCGAGAACTGCGCCTCGTTGTAGAAGACCGTCATCACGTAGACGCCGGGCGGGAGGTTCGAGATGACGAACCCACCGTTCTCGTCGGTGATCTCGGCCTGCTGACCCTGGAGGGCCGGGCCCTGGACGACGACCGTGGCGCCGATGACGGCTTCCTTCGAAGCCTTGTCGACGATGCGGCCACGGACGGCACCGGTGGTGCTCGTCTGCGCGACCGCGTCGGGCGTGTGAATGGCCTGAGCCCCCGCGAGGACCCCGACCGCCATCATGAATGAAATGCCGATGCGCTTCATGGTTGGGGTTCCTTTCACTCGACGACGAAGCGGACTTCGACCGCCTCGTCGAGGGTAATGGTGCCACCGTTGATCTCGGTGAACGATGCGCCCGCCTTGAGGCGAGCGGTGTAGTTGCCCGCCGGGAAGCCAGCCATCGAGGCGTGGCCGACGAGGATGGCGTCGCCGGTGGCGTTGACGTCATCGACCGCCGCCGCGGTGCCCGTGATGACCGCGCTGGTGTCGGTGTTGATGACCTCGAAGTCCGCCGCGGTGACCGACGTCGGGTCGATCTCGGCGTTGAAGATGAACGCGACGGCGCCGTCGGGATCGAGGACCTCGCGGTCCGTGACGTCGGCGGCGTCCTCGGGGTCGGTGCCCGTGAACTCGAAGTCGGCGATGCGGAAGTCGAGGCTCGCCTCGGCGGCCTCGACGTGATCGCCGCTGTGGTCGCGGATCACGTCGGTCATCGTGAGCGTGCACTCGGTGCCGGTCTGGACCTCGTACGCCGTCGGGTAGATGACGAGCGACGGGCCGAGCGGGAACGTCGTGTTGTTGCCGTTGGGCACGTAGTAGCCGTCGTACTCGACGGCGGTGGCGCCGCAGTTGAAGGTCACCGGCTGCGTGGTCGCGAGCGAGCCGACGCAGACGCCGTCGTCGTCGCAGTCGAGGGTCTCGACGGCGTCGCCGTCGAGGAGCTCGTCGAACATGACGCGG
The DNA here is from genome assembly GCA_035525615.1 of Kofleriaceae bacterium. GTDB lineage: Bacteria > Myxococcota_A > Polyangia > Haliangiales > Haliangiaceae > UBA2376. Next base: position 15,354 of record DATLEB010000211.1, read on the forward strand.
ATGCCGTAGCCACGCGGGTCGACGTCGGTCGCCGCGAAGTCACCCATCTCGTCGGGGCAGACGGTCTGCGAGCCGAGGATGGCGTCGATGACGAAGCCGGGTGCCTTGTCGTCCTTCACGCCGCCGACGTAGCGGCAGAAGAAGGGATACTCCTCGGCAGTGACCAGCGACTGGCCCATGCCTACGAGAATCTGGGGCGGCCCCTCCGGGCGAAGATCGGTTCGGATTTCGGGGTCACCGAAGCAACCCCCGGCGAACAGGCCGAGTCCTACCGCAAGAAGTCCTTGCGTACGGTAGCGCAGCATTAGAGAGCCTCCCTCATATTGGCTATGTGACCGTCGCCGGGATTCGTTGGCCGTGAATCGGGCTTTCCCAGGCTCGGTCGCTCGGATTCATCGCGCACTAAAGGGTGTTTGGCAAGATCCCCGTCGCACTCTTGTCGCAGGGATCACCGAGCGAACGAGACAGTAGTTCCGGGCGGTTGACCTCCACACATCGTCCCCGCGACACCATGCGACAGGGTTGCGTGCGACGACAAGATCCCGAAAACGAACAAGGCGACCACGACCTGGTCGCCTTGGTGAGAACTGCCAGTAGCAGCCCTCAGGCGTTCGGACGCTTCGCGGGTGCGGCAGCCGACGGAGATGCGCCGATCTCGGGTGCGACGCCGGGACCCGCCGACGAGGCAACATCGATCCCGATGCGGCGGACGTTGTGGTGGGCGAGCAGGCGCGCCTCGATCGCGGTCGCGACGTCGGGGTGATCGAGGAGGAACTGCTTCGCGTTCTCTCGGCCCTGACCGATGCGCTCGCCGGCGAACGAGAACCACGCGCCGCTCTTGTCGATGACGTTCGCCTCCGACGCGAGGTCGACGAGATCGCCCTCCTTCGAGATGCCCTGGCCGTAGAGGATGTCGAACTCGACCTCCTTGAACGGCGGGGCCATCTTGTTCTTCACGACCTTCACGCGCGTGCGGTTGCCGATGACGTCCTCCTCCTTCTTGAGGGCGCCGATGCGGCGGATGTCGAGGCGCACCGAGGCGTAGAACTTGAGCGCGTTGCCGCCCGTCGTCGTCTCGGGGCTGCCGAACATGACGCCGATCTTCATGCGGATCTGGTTGATGAAGATGAGCGTGGTGTTCGACTTCGAGATGGCGCCGGTGAGCTTGCGCAGCGCCTGGCTCATGAGGCGCGCCTGCAGGCCGACGTGCGCGTCGCCCATCTCGCCCTCGATCTCGGCCTTGGGTGTGAGCGCGGCGACCGAGTCGACGACGACGAGATCGACGGCGTTCGAGCGCACGAGCATGTCGGCGATCTCGAGCGCCTGCTCGCCGTAGTCGGGCTGCGAGACGAGGAGCTCCTCGGTCTTCACGCCGAGCTTCTTGGCGTAGCCGACGTCGAGCGCGTGCTCGGCGTCGATGAACGCGCACACGCCGCCGCGCTTCTGCGCTTCGGCGATCGCGTGCAGCGTGAGCGTGGTCTTGCCGCTCGACTCCGGTCCGTAGATCTCGATGATGCGGCCGCGCGGCAAGCCGCCGACGCCGAGCGCGATGTCGAGCCCGAGGGAGCCGGTAGGGATGACCTTGACCTCTTTCTCGATCGCGTCCTTGCCGAGCCGCATGATCGATCCCTTGCCGAACTGCTTCTCGATCGCGCCGAGCGCGAGATCGATCGCCTTTTCGCGCGCGGGATCACGCGGCGCCGGCGGCGCCTCCTTCGCGGCCGCGGAAGCCGCCGGAGGGTGTTTAACAACGGGGCCTGAGCCCTGCGCAGGTGCAGTGGTCGGAGTCGATTCCTTGGTCGCCATCGGTGCAGAGCTCCCTCGTGCCGGGTTGCCGGCTTGTCGAAAATGAGAGGACGTCACTTCCAGCCGTCATCACTGCCGGGAGATGCGTCCAATGGACCCGTTTGTACGGGTTCGCTCTGACGCTGGACCGCGGAATTCGTGCCCGAAAGCGGTACACGCAGCACTTCCCTGTACTCGGAACCGCTCGGTTTCGTTAGACTTTCGAACAGGGTCAAAGAATCGCACCGCGTCTCACTGAACACCTGTTCTGCGAAGGGAAGGAGCACCTGATCGACGCGGGTCGGCTCGCGCAAGCGGGCGATGGTGACGTGCGGATGGAACGCGCGCTTCTCGGCCTGGAAGCCGAGCGGCACGACCTCGCGCTCGAGCGCGGCCGCGAGCGCCGCCAGGGCGCCACCGTGGTCCTCCACGCCGGCCCAGACCACCGACGCGCGCGCCGGGCTGGCAAACGCGCCCAGGCGCTCGCAGCGAAAGCGCAGCGGCCCGGTCGCGGCCTGCGCGACGGCCTTCTGCATGGCGCGCTCGATCACGCTCACCGTCTCGCGGCGCGTCCAGCCGAGGTAGCGCAGCGTCACGTGGTACGCGGCCGGTGCCAGCCACCGCATCGCCACCTTCTGCGTCGTCGCGCGGCGCGCGAGCGACTCGCACGTGCCGGCCAGCTCGCCGGCCACCGACGCGGCGACCGGGACACCGATGAAGAGGCGGATGCCGTCACCCACGGTTGGACTCCACTGCCTGTCGAACCAGATCGAGCGCCCACCACGCGGCGAGCGTCCGCACCTGATCGCGCGCGCCCGGCCACTGCATGCGGAACGTGCGGGGCGCCGTGCCCGGACCGTCGACCGCGAGCCAGACGGTGCCGACCGGCTTCTCGGGGGTGCCGCCGCCCGGCCCCGCGATGCCCGAGACCGCCACGCCGATGTCCGCGCCGGTCCGGGCGCGGATGCCCTTCGCCATCTCGAGCACGGTCTCCTCGCTGACGGCGCCGTGCGCCTCGAGCGTGGCCGGCGCGACGCCGAGCTGACGCACCTTCTCCTCGTTGGAGTAGACGATGGCGCCGCCGAGGAAGTAGCCCGACGAGCCGGCGAGATCGGTGAGGAGCGCGCCGACCATGCCGCCGGTGCACGACTCGGCCACGGCGACGCGCGTTCCGCTGGCGAGGAGCGTGCGGCCGAGGACGAGCGGCAGGGGATCGTCGCCGGTGCCGTAGATCCAGCGGCCGACGCGCGCGCGCAGCTGCCGGTCGAGATCGTGGAGGCGCGTGGTGGCGGCCGCAGCGTCCGGATCCCGGACGACCAGCTTCACGAGCACCTCGGGGAACTTGATCTGGTAGTGGATCGACGCGCCTTCGTAGCCGTCGACGAGGCCGCGCAGCGCCTCGGAGAGCTGCGATTCGGCGCGCCCGAAGATCCGGTACACGCAGCGCGCGATCCGCGGCGCCGCGCCGCGCGCCTGCCGGAGCGCCTCGACGCGCGCGCGCAGCCCGGCCTCCCAGATCGAGTGCACCTCGCGCGGCACGCCGGGCAGGCAGACCACGGGCACGCCGCCGAGCGCGATCTCGAAGCCAGGTGCGAGCCCAGCCGGGTTCGCGTGGACGCGGGCTCCGGCCGGCACGCGCGCCTGGCGCAGGTTCACCTCCGAGACCGTGCGCCCGCGCGACGAGAGGAACATCTCGAGCTTCGCCCGGGCGGCTTCGTCGATGGCGATGGACACGCCCGCGGCCGCGGCCACGACCTCGCAGGTGAGATCGTCCTCGGTGGGTCCGAGCCCGCCCGAGGTGATCACCAGATCCACGCGCGACGCGGCGGCGACCAGCGCGGCTCGTAGATCGGCTTCGTCGTCGCGGCAGCTGGTTTTCCAGCGCACGGCCACGTCGAGATCCCAGAGCTGCGCGGCCAGCCACGCCGAGTTGGTATCGACGATCTCACCTCGCGTGAGCTCGTCGCCGATGGTGATCAGCTCGGCAAACACGCCCGGCACTCTACCAAGCGTCGGCGGCGCCTTGCGAATTGGGGCGGTCGAGTTGACGTGGCTTTCGCGGTCAACCTATCCTAGCTCCGTGGGAATCCTGTCCCCCTGTCTGCAGGGCCAATGAAGATCCGCTACGCCGCCAAGACCGACGTGGGGATGAAGCGGACCCACAACGAGGACTACTTCTCGCTCATCGAGGACGAGCAGCTGTTCATCGTCGCGGACGGGATGGGTGGTCACGCCTCGGGCGAGGTCGCGTCGAAGATGGCGGCCGAGACGATCGGCGAGTTCTATCAGCGCACGCGCGAGGACGAGGACGTCACCTGGCCCTACAAGATGGACCGGTCGCTGTCGTACGTCGAGAACCGGCTGGTCTGCGCCGTGAAGCTCGCCAACCTCCGCATCTTCGAGACCTCGTGCCGCGACATCCGCTACAAGGGCATGGGCACGACGATCGTCAGCTGCCTCGTCGCCGGCGACAAGGCGTACGTCGGGCACGTCGGTGACTCGCGCGTCTACCGTCTGCGCGAGGGTGGGATCACCCAGCTGACGCGCGACCACTCGCTCCTCGAGGACTACAAGGAAGCGAAGCCGGACATGACCGAGGAAGAGGAGCGGAACTTCCCGCACAAGAACGTCATCACGCGTGCCCTCGGCATGCGCGAGACCGTGCAGGTCGACATCCGGGCCCACCAGATCAAGAGCGGTGACGTGTTCCTGCTCTGCTCGGACGGTCTGTCGGGCATGGTCCACGACGATCAGATCGGGCAGATCGGCAACAACGCCAAGTCGCTCGAGCGCGCCGTCGCGGAGCTGGTCGACGCGGCCAACCGCGCCGGCGGCACCGACAACGTCACGACGTTGATGTTGCAATGCGTCTCGGCCTGAGCGCCTCTGTGCGATAGGGTCGGCGCAATGCCTCGCTACGCGATCGGTGCCGGCTCCACGCTGACGGTCCAGGCGCGCTCGACGCTCCACGACACCAAGACGGTGTGGAGCGCCGTCACCGGCGATGTGGTCGCGGACCCAGCGACGCTCGCGGCGACCGGCGCGACGGCCGTGTTCGACGTCGACATGACGCAGTTCGATGCGGGCGACTTCCTGCGCAACCGGAAGCTGCGCAAGGACTTCGACATGGACGGCAACCCGAAGGCGACGTTCACGCTGACGGGGTTGCGCGAGGTCGTCGGTGAGGGCGGGCGGTTCCGCGCGAAGGCGGATGGCGTGCTGAAGTGGCGGGGCCGCGAGGTCGCGCTGGTGGTGAACGGCGAAGGGACGCTCGACGGCGGGCGGCTCGCGGCGACCGGGACCTTCGAGCTCGACATTCGCAAGCTGGGCATGTCCGCGCCACGCTTCCTCATGTTCAAGATGGAAGACGAGGTCACGGTGAGCGTGAAGCTCGCCGGGACGGTGAAGCCGTGACGCGCGCCGGGGCGGTGGGCTTGCTCGCGCTGCTCGCGGTCGGCGCGGCCGGGTGCGAGCGCAAGAAGGCGCCGGCCGGCATCGGGAAGTATCACGTGAAGAACCTGACGCTCGAGAAGGTGCGCGGCCGGTGCGATCCGACCGACTTGCCCGACGGGCGCAAGGGCATGTGGTGCTACGCGTTCCCGAGCGAGCACGTCGCCGGGATGAAGGCCGAGGTGAATCTCTACTTCGGGTCGAACGATCCGAAGGGGACGCCGATCGAGATCCAGCTGCAGGTCAGCGGCTGCAAGGAAGGCCCGCTCGCCGGGTGGATCCGGTCCAACTTCGGCGCGCCGTTCGAGGAGCGATCGACCAAGGCGTTCTGGGAGAACGCGAACGTGTACGTGGTCGGCGAGCTTCCCGCCGAGCCGGGGCGCTGTCTGGTGCGCGTGCTGCCGAAGAGCGAGAAGGCCGAGCTCGAGCGCCTGCGCGCGCCGTCGTAGGCCGCAGCCGCAGCCGCAGCCGCAGCCGCAGCCGCAGCCGCAGCCGCAGCCGCAGCCGCAGCCGCAGCCGCAGCCGCAGCCGCAGCCGCAGCCGCAGCCGCAGCGTGTGCGAGCGCATCAGCGGCCGAACAAT
>DATLEB010000232.1:0-62321 GCA_035525615.1 Kofleriaceae bacterium
GGACACGTCGATCTTGTACTTCCGCCTGCACACCGAGGACGTGGGCGCGATGATGCCGCTCATCGGCCGATCGCTCACGCACACGCGCGGCAGCGAGCTCATTCACGCCTGGATCGCGGCGATGCCGCCGGACGATTGCTCGGGCATGTGATGAAGCGCTTCGTCGGCCTCATCATCACGATCGCGGCCTGCGATCCATACGTGGAACGCCCGCCGGCGCCGGACCATGATGGCCTCTACGGCTTCGCCGACGGGTGTTATCTCGTCGATGCGACCGAGCCGGGGAGCACCAACACGCGGTGGCTCGCGAAGTTCGACAACGGGAAACGCTTCGCGTTCCGCGCCACCGACGAGGAGGCGGCGGCGCACTTCACGATGCGCGCCGCGGACCTCGGGACCTATCTGTTCTACGACGCGGAGAGGCATTTCCTCGTCGGCGAGGACGACCGGTTCGGGCGCGTGGAGACCTTGGATGACGAGGTCATGCTGCTCGACGACTCGTTCGTGTCGCCGGCGGAGTGGGATGTCGAGGTGAGCCTCCATGACGCGGAGCGCTTCCAGCTGAAGCATCACGCGACCGGGAAGTACATGACGACGGGCGGGCTCACCGACGACGAATCGCGTGCGGCGGTGGTCTCGTTCTATCCGGCGACCGGATGCGCCGCGTATCCGGAGATGTCGCTCGACGCCGAGGGCGCGGTGCAGCCGCGGCAATGGCCGGACGGCGACGTCTACGGCATCGTCGAGCAGCACGCGCATCTGATGACCAACTTCGGGTTCGGCGGCGGCGGCATCTTCCACGGCGCGCCCTTCCACCGGCTCGGGGTCGAGCACGCGCTGCCGAGCTGCGAGCGTTTTCACGGCGAGGATGGCCGGCGCGATCTGGTCGGCTTCGCGTTCTCGGGGCTCGGCGACGTCGATCCAACGTCGCTGCTCTCGGTGTTCGTGGCCGCCATGACGCCGGGTTTCGACCACCACACCGACGGCTGGCCGACCTTCACCGACTGGCCCAACGTATGGAAGAGCTCGACCCACCAGACCCAGTACTACCGCTGGCTCGAGCGCGCCTACCGCGGCGGTCTGCGGTTGATGGTGCAGCACGCGACCACGAACTCGGTGCTGTGCGAGCTCATCGTCGGGCTGGGCGCGCAGCAGGTTCGCTATTCGTGCAACGACATGGTCGCGGTCGAGCGGATCATCGCCGAGACCCGGAACATGGAGCGCTACATCGACGCGCAGTCGGGTGGGCCGGGGAAGGGCTGGTTCCGCGTGGTGACGTCGCCAGCCGAGGCGCGGGCGGTGATCAACGACGGCAAGCTCGCCGTCCTGCTCGGGATCGAGACCTCGAACTTGTTCGACTGCCTGCTCACGCCGAAGCCGGGCCAGCCGGCGTGCGACGAGGCCAAGATGCGCGCCGAGCTCGATCGCTTCCACTCGCTCGGCGTGCGCGCGATCTTCCCGGTGCACAAGTTCGACAACGCGTTCGGGCCGGGCGACGGCGACCGCAACGTCGGCCAGATCGGTAGCTTCATCAACAGCGGGCACTACTCGAACATGGTGACCGACTGCCCGCCGGCGCCGCCCGGGTTCGACAAGGGCTCCGTCAACTTCGGCGGGCTCAACCGACCGCGCGAGAACTACCTCGAGCCGCCCCCCAACGACATGAGCATGTTCGGGGTCGATCCCATTCACACGGTGGCGCCGTTCCTGGGCGAGCTGCAGGCGCCGGCCCTCGAGGGCGAGTACTGCCAGAAGGCATCGCTCACACCGCTGGGCGAGACGCTCATTCACGAGATGATGCTGCGCGGGATGATCGTCGAGGTCGATCACCTGCCCAAGCGATCATACCTGCGCGCCTACGAGCTGCTCGGCCAGTACGACTACCCGGCGTCGGGGTCCCACGGTCTCAGCAACAACGGCCGGCTCTACGAGCTGGGCGGCGTGTCGACCGTCGGGCTCGGGCGGTGCGGCGATCCGGCGCGGCGCGGCGCGATGGGCGACTCGCTGCGCGGGCGCGTCGCGGAGATCGTGGCGCACGGCGGCTATCCGGCGCAGGGCCTGGGCTTCGATCTGAACGGCTTCGCGGGCGGACCGCGGCCGCGCTTCGGTCCCGACAGCGAGTGCGGTGACCGGCCGCAGGCCAACCCGATCACGTATCCCTTCACGTCGGTCGCGGGCGACGTGACGTTCACCGCGCCGCACCTGGGCAACCGCAACGTCGACTTCAACACCGAGGGCTTCCTCCATCTCGGGTTGTTGCCGGAGTACATCGAGGATGCTCGCCGCGACGGCGTGACCGACGCCGAGCTCGAGCCGCTGTTCCGCTCCGCCGAGGGCTACCTGCGGATGTGGGAACGAGCCGAGATGCGCGGTGCCGCACTGCGCGCCGAGACGTCGGCGGCTGCGCGAACGGCGCACTGACGGGCGCCGCCCGCGTGCGGCGGCTGGCGGTCGTGTAGAGTGGCGGCGATGTTCCGGCTTTGAGCCTCCACCACGACCCGACGGGTTCGGGTCCAGCCCCAGGTGTTCGCGGTGCGCTAGCGATTCTTCGCGTGCGCCACGCGCGCGCGAGGAGTCCGCCATGTCCCAGCCTCTGTCCCACGACGACGTTCTGAAGCACGCCGACCGCATCGCCACCGAGATCGTGGCGCCCGCCGCCGCCCGCATCGACAAGAGCGGTGAGTTTCCCGCGGCCGCGATCGCGGCGCTGGGCGAGGCCGGGCTGCTCGGCTTCCTCGAGATGCGCACCGCCGCCGCGCTGGTCGAGCGACTGGCGCGCGAGTGCGGGTCGACCGCGATGATCGTGTGCATGCACCACTGCGCCGCCGCGGTGATCGCGCAGCACGGGCCGGCCGCCGTGAAGCAGGAGATCGCCGCCGGGCGGCACCTGAGCACGCTCGCGTTCTCGGAGCTCGGCTCACGCGGGCAGTTCTGGGCTCCGGTGGGCACGGCGACGCGGGCCGGCGCGCAGGTGCGGCTCGACGCGAAGAAGAGCTTCGTGACCGCCGCGCACGCGGCGCACAGCTACGTGTGGTCGAGCAAGCCGCTGTCCGGCGCGGAGGTGAGCACGCTATGGCTCGTCGCGCGCGGGACCGCGGGCGTGAAGCCCGGCGACGGCTTCGACGGGCTCGGGCTGCGCGGCAACGACTCCTCGCCGGTCACGGCCGACGGCGCGCTGGTCGACGAGCGCGCGATCCTCGGCGCCGACGGCGCGGGCTTCGGGATCATGATGGGCACGGTCCTGCCGTGGTTCAACGTGCTGGCGTCGTCGGTGTCGGTCGGGCTCATGGAGACCGCGACGGCGCGCACCGCAGCGCACGCGGGCGCCGCGCGATTCGAGCACGCCGGCAGCACGGTCGCCGACCTCCCCACGGTCCGCGCGTTCGTCGCGCGCATGCGCATCAAGACCGACTGCGCGCGCGCGCTCCTCGACGACACGCTGGCGGCGATCGGCGCCGGCCGCGCCGACGCGACCTTGCGCGTGCTCGAGAGCAAGGCCGCGACCGGCGAGCTCGCCGCCGAGGTCGCCGACCTCGCCATGCGCGTGTGCGGTGGCGCCGCGTTTCGCAAGGACGTCGGCGTCGAGCGCGTCTTCCGCGACGCGCGCGCCTCGCTGGTGATGGCGCCCACCACCGACGTGCTCTACGACTTCATCGGGAAGGCCGTCTGCGGCCTGCCGCTGTTCTGAGGCGCCGCACCATGTCGAAAAACGACACGTTCGAACCTCTCCTCCTCGGCGCCGTGGCCTACGACCCCAAGGTCGTGACGATCTGGGAAGGCTTCCAGGCGTGGTTCGCGAAGCGCGGCCTCGCCTTCGACGTCGTGCTCTACACCAACTACGAGCGGCAGGTCGAGGCGCACCTGCGCGGCGACATCCACGTCGCGTGGAACTCGCCGCTGGCGTGGCTGGAGACGCTCCAGGCCGCCCCCGCGCGGGGCCGCCGCGCCGAAGCGATCGCGATGCGCGACACCGATCAGGATCTGACCAGCCTGATCCTGGTGCGCACCGACGGACCGTCGACGCTCGCCGAGCTGCGCGGGAAGAAGGTCGGCGTCGGCGCCGGTGATTCGCCGCAGGCGACGCTCATCCCGCTCGCCGACCTCGCAGACGTGCCGGTCGACGTCGTGCGCCACGACGTCCTCGTCGGCAAACACGGCGATCACATCGGCGGTGAGCGCGACGCCGCGCGCGCGCTGATCGCGGGCACCGTCGACGCGGCCTGCGTGCTCGACGGTAACCACCTCGCGTTCACGCGCGACGGCACGCTGCCCGCAGGCGCGGTGCGCGTCCTGCACCAGACCGGGCGCTACGATCACTGCAACTTCACGGTGCTCGACGACGCGCCGGCGTCCATCGCGACCTTCCGCGAGCTCCTGCTCGGGATGTCGTACGAGGATCCGGACGTGCGCACGCTCCTCGATCTCGAGGGCCTCAAGGCGTGGCGACCGGGGCGGACGTCCGGCTACGCGCTCCTCGAGCGTGCGGTCGCGACGTCGGGCTACCTCGAGCCGTGGCTGGCGCGGGTGCGCGCGCGGTGAGCGACGGCACGGTCGATCTGGAGGATCTCGCGCTGGGCGAGGGCGGCGTGCTGCTGGTCAAGCGTGCGCTCGCGATGTCGGCCCGCGTGCGCGTGCGCGGCTCGTCGCCGACGCTCGCGATCGACCTCGGGGCGTGGGCGCGCGCCGAGGGACACGTGCTCGCCGGCGACACCCTCGAGCGCGGCGCCGCGTCGCGCTGGGCCGGCGCCCAGCGGGCAGGGCGCGCGGCCGCCGGTGGCGTCGTCGATCGGCCTCCGGGGCGCTGGGGACTCGCCGCGCGTGGCGCGCTGGTCGAGGCCGGCGCGCCCGACCTCGGCTTCACGCTCGCCGACCGTCAGGTGATCTGGGCCGACGAGGCCGAACGCCTCTACGCGCAGGCCGCCGCCGCGCAGTGGGATCCCGCGACCGCGATCCCGTGGGACGCGCCGATCGAGCACGCGCCCGAGATCGAGGACGCGGTCGTGCAGGTGATGACGTACCTCATCGAGAACGAGACCGCAGCGCTGCTCGTTCCCGCGCGCTTCCTCGGCCGGCTGCATCCGCACTTCCGCGAGGTGATGCAGCTCCTCGCCATCCAGACCGCCGACGAGGCCCGCCACGTCGAGGTCTTCACGCGGCGCGCGCTCCTCCGCCGCGCCGAGCCCGGCAGCTCCACGGCCGGCGGCCAGGCCTCACTGGCCACGCTCCTCGACGAGCCCGACTTCGCGCTCGCCGCGTTCCTGCTCTCCGTGCTCGGCGAGGGCAGCTTCCTGGCGCTGCTCTGGTTCCTGCGCGATCACGCGCCCGATCCGATCACGCGCACGATCGCCACGCTCGCGGCGCAGGACGAAGCACGTCACGTGGCCTTCGGGCTCGCCCACCTGTCGCGCCACGTCGCCGAGGATCCGACGCTGCGCGCCCGCCTCTCGCTCGCGGTCCAGCGCCGCCACGCCGCGCTCGCGCACACGACCGGGCTCAACGCGGACGTCCTCGACGCGCTCCAGCTCCTCGCCGCCGGCTCGCTCGCGCCGGCAGCGCTGCGCCGCGCGCACGGCGAGATCCTGTCGCTGCTCGCGACCATGGACTCGACGCGTCAGGCGCACCTGCGCCGGCTCGGCTTCGCGCCCGAGGCGGCGGAGACGCTCTCGTCGCTCCACACGCGCAACTTCATGTAGCTAGTCGCGCCGCATGGCCTCGACCGGGTCGAGGCGGGAGGCGCGATACGCGGGATAGATCCCGAAGATCAAGCCGACGCTGCCGGCCGACGTCATCGACAGGACCACGGCCCAGCGCGGCACCACCGTCGGGATCGAGACCAGCACGCGGATGAGCTCGGCGATGCCCGCGCCCAGCAGCACGCCGATGAGGCCGCCGATGCTGGTGAGGATCACGGCCTCGACGACGAACTGGGCCAGGATGCGGCGGCGGCGCGCGCCGAGCGCGCGGCGCAACCCGATCTCGCTGGTTCGCTCCGTCACCGACACCAGCATGATGTTCATGACGCCGATGCCGCCGATGAGGAGCGCGATGGCGCAGATGCCGATCGACGCGGCGGCGATGATCACGGTGATCTTGTTGAAGGTCTCGGTGAGCGACGCGTTCGAGAACATCTCGAAGTCGTTCTCCGCCTCGGGCGGGATCCCGCGCGCGCGGCGGAGGAGGGCGACGACCTCGTCCTGAGTGTCCTTGATGTGATCGGGATCGCGAGCCTGGATGGTGATGTGGAGCGAGCGCTTGCTGCCGTAGATCGGCATGAAGGCGCCGATGGGCATCACCACGAGGTTGTCGAGCGAGCCGCCGAGCAGCTGGCCGCGCCGCGTGAGCGTGCCGATCACGCGGAACTTGTGGCCGTGGATGCGGATGGTCGAGCCCACGGCGGTCGTGTCGGCGTAGAGGCGATCGGCGACGTCGGCGCCGATGACGGCGACGTTGAGGCCGCCCAGGGCTTCACCCTCGGTGAAGAGGCGGCCGGCGGCCAGCGCGTAGCCGTTGTTGTCGAAGAACGCGCCGGTGGCGCCGACCAGCTGCACCATGGTCTGGATGGCGCGGCCGCCCGCGGAGACGTTGAGCTCGACCTCCCACGTCTCGCCGCCGACCAGGAGGCAGCTCTCGCACTGGGTCTGCAGGAGCTCGACGTCCTTCAGCGTGAAGTCCTTGCGGCGGGCGAACTCCTGCTCGTCGCCGAAGCCTTCCTTCTGCACCTGGAACACACCGGAGCCGAGCTGGGAGAGGTCGTGGGCGATCTTGCGCCGCAGCCCCTCGATCGCCGCCGCCATGGTCACGACCGCGACCACGCCGATCACGATGCCGAGCAGCGTCAACGTCGAGCGCAGCTTGTTGGCGCGCAACGTGCGCAGCGCCGCCCGGAGCGTCTCTGTCGCCGCTCCGATCACTCGTACCTCAAGCTCTCGATGGGATCGAGGTTGGCGGCGCGCATCGCCGGCCACGTCCCGAACAGGACGCCGATGACGCCGGAGAAGACCACCGCGCCGATCATCGCGCCCGGCGACACCACCGCGCTCACCGGCGAGATCTTGGTGATCACCTCCGACGCCACCACGCCGATCACCGTGCCGATGGCGCCGCCGACCATCGTGACCATGCCCGACTCGGCGAGGAACTGAAGCATGATCGTCCGCCGCCGCGCGCCCAGGGCGCGGCGCACACCGACCTCGCGCGTGCGCTCGGTGACCGTGACCAGCATGATGTTCATGACGCCGATGCCGCCGACCAGGAGCGTGATGAGGCCGATCGTGATGGCCACGCCGAACAGCGCCGCCGTCGATTCCTTGAAGATCTTGACCAGCTCGGACTGCCGGTTGATCGAGAACGTGTCGGGGCTCTCCGGGCCGAGGGCACGCGAGCGGCGGAGCACCTCGACGATCTGCTCGTCGGCGTCGTCGGTGTGGCCCTTGGCCGCGGCCGCCGCGATGATGAGATCGCGCCGCTCGCCGTAGATCCGCCCGAAGGTCTCGATCGGGATCATGACGAACTTGTCGAGGGTCTGGCCGAACGCCTTGCCCTGCGGCTTGAGCACGCCGACCACGGTGAAGCGGTGCGGCCCGAGCAGGATGCGCGCTCCCAGCGCCTGCTCGCGCTCGAAGAGGCGATCGGCGACCGCCGCACCGATGACCGCCACGTACGACGGGTTCACGCTCTCGAGCGACGTGAGGAACCGCCCCGACGAGACCTTCAGCGTCGAGGTGTCGAGGTAGTCGCTGGTCGTGCCTTGCACCGACACCATGTCGACGCTCGACTCGCGGAAGCGCACCTCGGCGATGCCCATGGCCAGCGGCGCGACCGCGCGCAGCCGCGTGGCGTTCAGGCGCAGCGCCTCGACGTCCTCGCGCGTGATCGGCGGCCGGTTGCGATACTGCCACCAGTCGTCCTCCATGACCCAGGGGCGGCTGGTCACGAACATGGTGTCGGAGCCGAGCGACGTGAGCTGGTTGGTGAATCCGCTGGTGAGGCCGGTGACCAGCCCGTAGATGGTCATGAGCGTGGCCACGCCGATGGCGATGCCGACCGTGGACAGGAACGCGCGCATGCGGTTGGCCGCGATGCCGCGCACCGCGGTCGCGAGCGCGGCCCAGATCCCGACGCCGAAGCGCCGCAATCCGGCGACCACCATCACGATCGTCACGATCATCCGGGCGCCGCCACCGCGTGCGCCGGCGCGCCGGCGGCGACGCGCGCGCCCGGCCCATCGTCGACGATCTCTCCGTCGGACATGCGGATCGCGCGCGGACACTGCGCCGCGATCGACATCTCGTGCGTGACCAGGATGATGGTGTTGCCGCCGCTGTGGAGCTTGCGAAACAGCTCGAGGATCTCGCGGCCGGTGTTGGAATCGAGGTTGCCGGTGGGCTCGTCGGCGAGCAGGATCGACGGCTCGGTCACGAGCGCGCGCGCGATGGCGACGCGCTGGCGCTGACCGCCCGACAGCTCGTTGGGCTTGTGCTTCATGCGCTCGGTCAGGCCGACGCGCGCCAGCGCCTCCTTGGCCCGCTCGCGCCGCATCCGCGCGCTCACCCCGCGATACACCAGCGGCAGCTCCACGTTCTCGAGCGCGCTGGTGCGGGCCAGGAGCTGGAAGGTCTGGAACACGAACCCGATCTCGCGGTTGCGCAGGTCGGAGAGCGCGTCGTCGCCCAGGCCGCGCACGTCCTTGCCGCGCAGGCGGTAGCTGCCGGCGCTGGGCGTGTCGAGGAGCCCGAGGATGTTGAGGAGCGTGCTCTTGCCCGAGCCCGACGTGCCGACGATGCCGACGTATTCGCCCCGCTCGATGGCGAAGGTGACGTCGCGCAGGGCGTGGATGACCTCGTCGCCCATGGGATAGCGGCGCGAGACGCCCTCGAGCTCGAGGAGCTTGGCGGCGGTGGCGGGGACAGGGTCGGTCATTTCGACGCGGTGGAGGTGCCACTGCCGGCGGCGGTGGCGGTGGCGGCCTCGGCGCTGACGTTGGTGCCGTCCTCGAGCTCGCGCGCCAGCGTGCGGTACGGGCCCTCGACCACGACCTCGCCGTCCTTCAGGCCCTTCACGATCTCGGTGTGCGTCTCCGACGAGAGACCGACCTCGACCACGCGCTTGTGAGCGACGCCGTTCTCGATGACGAACACGACCTTGTCGAGCTTCTTGCGGGCCTTGAGGCCGGGCTGCGCCTTGGACTCGGGCGTGCCCGGCGCGGCGGCCTCGCCTTCGGTGGCGCGCACCGTGACGGCCTGGATGGGCACGGCGACGACGTTCTCGTGGGTCTCCGTCGAGATCGTGACCTGCGCGCTCATGCCCGAGAGCGTGCGCGCCGGCGGGTTGGCCAGCGACACCCACACCGGGAAGGTGGTCACCTCGTTCTCGGTGCCCGCGTTCTTCACGATCGCGTCGCGCCCGCTGTCGATGACGACGCCGGGGATGGTGACGCCGTCGAACGCGTCGATCTCCACCTGCGCGACCTGTCCGGGGCGGATGTAGACCACGTCGTACTCGCCGATCTCGAAGCGCACGTCGACCTCCGACAGCGAGCCGAGCACGAGGATCACGTCCTCGGCGAAGTCGCTGCCGCGCACGCGCTCGCCCACGCGGTGGTGGACGGCCAGCACGGTGCCGTCGATGGGCGCCTTGAGCGTCGCCCACCCGAGCGAGCTGTTGGCCTGCGAGAGCGAGGCGCGGCTCATCGCGGCGCGGCCCTCGGCGGCGGCGAGGTCGGACGCGGCGAGGTCGCGCATGGCGGCGGCCTGAGTCACCTCGGCCTCGCTCGACACGCCGCTGGTGCGGAGCTGTTCGAGGCGCACGGCCTCGCGCTTCAGGTGCTCGAGGTTGGCGCGGGCGCGCTTCACGTCGGCGAGCGAGGACTGGACCTGCGCCTGCTGCTGCTGGACCTGCGACTTATACAAGGACGTATCGATCTGCCCGAGCAGCTGGCCGGCGACGACCTTGGAGCCGACCGCGACGTCGAGGCTGAGCAGCGTGCCGGTGATGTTCGCCGACACGTTCACCTTGTGCACGGGCTCGATCTTGCCGGCACCGCTCACCGTGCGCGTGATCGCCGCGCGCGCCGCCACGACGGTCTGCACCTTTGTCGACGGGCGCGGGCGTGGCTGGAGGCTCTGGATCGCCACCAGCGTCACCAGCGCCACCACGATGGCAGCGAAGATCCAACGTCCGATCGACATCAGCCACTTGCTCCTTGCGGCGCGCCCATGATCGCGCCGGTTACCAGGACGTAAAGGAAGAATCCGACGGCGCTGGCGAGCGCGGCGCGGGTCGGCTTGAGCTCGCTCGCGGCGGCGAGCGCGAACCCGAGGATGACGGCCGACCACAGCGTGAAGACGTCCACGCCGCCGAGGAGTTGCGCCAGGGCCGGGTTGCTCTCGGGGATCGGGAGACGGCCCGCCGCGACGAGCTGATCGATGTCCGCGGTGCCGACCGAGGTCTGGCCCCACGCCGCGACGGCGGTCACGAGCGATCGGATGGCGCCGGGCAGCGCGACCAGCGAAGCGGCGCTGAGCGCGCGCGCCATCGTGGGCTTGCCGCCCACGTATCGCCCGAGGAGGAAGAGGGCCAGCGCGAGGAAGAGGACGCGCAGCGGCTGCCAGATCGCGGCGTCGAGCCCGAGCATCACGCGCTTCACGGCGGTGCGCTGCTCGACCTGCTCGTCGATCTCGCGGTCGGTCTTCACCTCGCTCACCTTCTTGGGGTCGGCGACCAGCTCCTTCTTGGGCTTGAGCGCGGCGTTCTCGGCCAGCACCTCGTGGCGCAGATCGAGACGCATCGAGATCGCGGCGGCGGCGAGGCCGGCGCACACGATGATGGCGAGGAGCGCCACCCCGTATCGGCCGGCGGCGACCTCGCGCGGCACACCGCGATCCGGGAACAGGATGGCCAGAAACGGCCGGTGCACCATCGCGGCGGAGCGTAGCGGAATCCGTCGGAAGCGCACGTGATCGAGCCTGTCATCCTCTATGCTGTGGGCCGATGGCCGCGGACGAAGGCACCCGCCGCTGGCGCCGTCAGGAGCGCGCAAAGACGGTCCCCGACGCGATCGAGCTGCTGCGCCGCTCGATCATCGAGATCCGTCGAATGCCACAAGATGCCGAGGCTCGGCGGCGGCTGCGGGCGATCGCGGCGGAGCACGAGCTGTGGGAGCAGCTGGCCGTGTTCCTGGCCGACGAGGCGCGCGCCAGCGGCGACCGGCCCGACGTCGCGGTCGTGTTCTACGAGGAGCTGGCCGACGTCTATCACGCGCTCGATCAGCCGCTCGAGTGCATCGCGGCGATGGAGTCGCTCATCGCGCTCGCGCCCGACGTGTTCGCGCACCACGAACGGATCGCCGCGCTGTACCGGCAGGCGGGCGCGTGGGCCAAGGCGGCCGACGCGTTCGAGCAGGTCGCGCTGCGCGCGCCCGAGCAGATCGCGCGGGCCGCGCTGCTCGACGCAGCGCGGCTGCACCGGGAGAACCGCGACTTCGATCGCGCGGCGGCGTTGTTCCGGCGGATCGTCGAGCGGCGGCCGACGGATCTCCTGGCGTGGCGGGCGCTCGACGACGTGCTGAGCGAGCTGGGTCGCTGGCGCGAGGTCGCGGAGGTGCGCGGCGAGCGGGCCGCGCGCGCGCAGAGCGGGTTCGAGAAGGCGGCGCAGCTGCGGGCGCAGGCGCGTGCGCTCGAGCTGGCCGGCGATCTGCCGGGCGCGGCCAACGTGGTGGCCCGTGCGTCGAGCCATGCGCCCGAGGATGTCAGCGGGCTGGTCGACCAGGCCGACGTGCTGGCGCGCGGAGGGCAGGGCCAGAAGGCGGTCGACATCCTGCGCGCGCGCATCGCGGAGGCGTCGGATCGGAAGGCGACGCCCGACGACGTCGCGGCGTTGCGGATGCGCCTGGCGCAGGTGCTCGAGGACACCTGCGACGATCGCGCGGGCGCGAACGCCGTGCTCGACGAGCTGCTGGCGGCGGCGCCGAAACATCTGCCCGCCCTCGAGCGCGTGACGGCCCTGGCCGCGACCGACCCCGATCCGCGGGTACACGCCGCAGCGCTCTTGCGCTACGCGGGCGCGGTGGTCGAGCCGGGCGATCGCGCGACCTACGTGGCGGCGGCGGCGCGGCGGCTGCGCGACGTCGGCGATCTGCGGCGAGCGGTGGCGGCGCTGGCGCAGGCCGCGGCGCTGCTCCCCGAGGACGACACGCTCCAGCGCGAGCTCCAGGACATGCGCACGGCGTCGATGGTCGAGAAGGCGATGTTCGACGACAACGCCGGCGACCTCGACGCGGCCGAGCGCCAGCTGCGCGAGGTGCTCGAGGCGCAGCGCCATCACGTCGAGGCCAACCTGGCGCTGGTCGATCTGATGTTGCGTACGCGTCGCCTGGACGCCGCCGCGGCGCACCTCGATCAGACGCTGGGCGCGATGCCGGAGGGCTCGCCTCCGGCGGGAACTGCGCGGCTCGTGCTGCGCTTCGCGCAGGTGATGGCGGAGCTCGGCGATCCCGACGAGAGTCATCAGCTGCTGTACGAAGCGCACCGGCTCGATCGCAGCTCGCTGGTCATCACGCTCGCGCTCGGCGAGAGCTGCTTCGCGCGCAAGCTCTGGCGGCAGGCGGCGCTGCACCTCGGCGCGGCGGCGGCGCATCCCGATGCGGCGCGACAGCCGGGTGTGGTGGCGGCCGCGCTGGTGCGAGCCGGGCAAGCGGAGACGCGGGCGCTGCGCGGCGCGAACGCGAGCAAACATTACGAAGCGGCCGTGAAGCTCGATCCGGGGTGCACGCCGGCGTGGCACGCGCTGGCCGAGCTCGCGATCGAGCGCGGTGATCTGGCGCGCGGCGCCGAGTATCTCGAGCACGAGGCCAACGCGACCGTCGAGCCGAAGGATCGGTTGCGGTTGTTCGATGCGCTCGGCGACATGGCGCTGGACGTGCTGAAGGATCGGGCGCGCGCCGAGCGCTGCTGGCAGAAGGTCGCCGACGCCGGCGATGCGGCGGTGCTCGACAAGCTGGTCGCGGTGCAGCGCGCGCGCGGCGCGAAGGCGGAGCTGGGCGAGACGTGCGCGCGGCTGGCGCGGCTGGCTGCGGACGCCGGTACGCGAAAGGCGCTGCTCCTCGAGGCCGCGGACGCGTTGCGCGCCGGCGGGGCGCACGAGCGCGCGGTGGCCGTGGCGGAGACGTTGCTCGAGGCGGAGCCGCGCGACCCCGACGCGATCGTGAGCGCGACGACCGTGGCGATCGCGGCGGGCGACGCCAAGCGCGCGGCCATGTGGGCGCGCCGGCTGGTGACGCCGGGTGCGGTCGAGGACACGCGCGCCGGGCTCGAGCTGGTGTGCGCGGTCGGCGCGCCGCTGACCGAGGAAGACGAGCGGTTCCTGGACGCGAACCCGCCGCGGCCGATGGCGTCGGAGGAGGCGTACGCGACGGCGCTCGAAGAGGACGAGCGCCGCGAGCTCGTCGACGATCCTGCGGAGCGCCCGCTCCGAGACGTGCTCGCGATCCTGGGCGAGGTGCTCGCGCTGGTGTGCCCGACCGCGACGGGGGCGCTGGTCGAGGCCGGCATCCCGGATGCGGTGCGCGTGGCGGCGACCGGCGACGCGGCGGCGGCGGCGATGTATCCGCAGATCGCGCGCGTGCTGGGCGCGCCGCCGACGTTGCTGTACACCACGCCGAAGGCCGCGGCGGACGTCTCGATCCTGATGGCGGCGCCGCCGGTGGTGCTGCTCGGGCCGCGGCTGGTCGCGGTGCGGGCGTCGTCGCGCGGCGACGGGCATGTCGCGACCGACGCGGCGCTGCGCTTCCAGCTGGGACGCGTGGCCGAGCTGTCCCGGCCGCACCGCGTGCTGACCACGATGCCCGACGACGCCTTCGTGCAGCTCGTCGCCGACCTGCGCGACGGCGAGCGCCTGCGTTCGCGCCTGCCGGTGGCCGTGCGCCAGCGCCTGAGCGATGCGTTCGCGGCCCTGGGCCCCGATCCCATCGACGCGCGCGCGTACATCGTCGCGTGCGAGCGCGCCGCCGACCGCGCCGGTCTGCTCGTGTGCGGCGACGTCGCCGTGGCCGTCGAGCTCGCCGGCGGCGTCCGCAAGGCGCCGCACCTGGTGCGAGTCGCGGCGTCGAAGCGTTATCTCGCGGTGCGCAAGAAGCTCCGCGCCCGGTAGCGACGCGCGGTGTGCGAGCTGGCTCTGGCGGCACGGCTGTTGGCCGCGGGCAACAGGTGATGGCGCGAGCCACGAGGCGCGGGCCACGAACGTGATTCGCGAGGCGCGCCTGCGGTGAAAGGGACCCACACGTGCGCTGGCGACGCGCTTGCAAGGCCCGGCGCGCGTGGAGGTACGCATGTCGCGGAGAGTGAGGAGCTTCGTAGGAATCGCGATCGCCGGCGGTCTTGCCGCTGCCGCGAGCGCCCAGCCGGCGGAACCGCCGGAGCCGCCGCCCGTCACGGCGACCACGGCGTCCGTGGCGACGGGCATCGTGCGCGGGCGCATCGTCGATCCGGACGGCGATCCGGTCGCCGGCGCGTTCGTCATGGTCGCGGGCACGCAGAGCGGCGCCATCGCCGAGGTCGACGGCACGTTCGTCATCGAAGGCGCGGCCGCCGGTCGGCGCCGGCTGACCGTCGAGGCCGCCGGTTTCGTCGCGGGCATCATCGACGTCGACGTCCCCGCCGGCGGCACCGCCAGCGTCGTCATCCCCGTGCGCGAGAGCGACACGCCCGCCGAGCTCATCGTGGTCATCGGCAGTCGCTCCCCCGAGAAGCGCCTCGACGCGCCGGTCACCGTCGAGGTCGTCGGCGAGCACGACCTGCGCACGGCCGGCGGCCCGAGCTACCTCTCCGCGCTCTCGCGCGTCAAGGGCATCGACTTCTCCGACGCCGGCCTCGGCGACCAGCGCATCAGCGCGCGCGGCTTCGCCACGCAGTTCAACTCGCGCATGCTCACGATGATCGACGGACGCCTGGCCACGCTGCCCGGCAACGGTCTTCCGCAGGGCAACCTCCTGCCGACGACGTCGCTCGACATGAAGGCGGTCGAGGTCGTGATCGGCCCCGCGTCGGCGCTCTACGGCCCCAACGCGCACACCGGCGTGATCAACGTCGTCACCAAGACGCCGTGGGATCAAGCCGGCGGCGAGGTCTCGCTGAAGGGCGGCAGCCGCGGCCTCGGCGGCGGCGCCGGCCGCCTCGCCGGCACCATCGCCGACCAGGTCGGCTGGAAGCTGAACGGCGAGTACCTGCGGGGCGTCGACTTCGCGCCCGCCGCCACACACACGTACGGCACCGGAACCTACGAGGGCGACCTCGTCGACGACTACGACATCGAGAGCGCCAAGACCGACGGGATGCTGTACTACCGGCGCGGCGAGACGCAGCTCTCGGCCGGCGGCTCGTTCTCCAACTCGACCGGCTTCTCGATCACCAACGCCGGCCGCAACCACCTGCGCGACTGGCAGGTGCAGACGCAGACCGCGGCGCTGTCGACGCCCTACGTCTACGCGCAGGTGACGCGCACCGCGACCGACGCCGGCAAGAGCTACCAGCTCGACCGGCTGGCTCGCGGCGTCGACGCGATGGGCGGCCTCCCCGCCGACGCCGCCGAGCTCGAGGCCCTGCGCGACTCGATCGCGTTCGTCGACGCGTCGAGCCTGTACGACTCCGAGCTCCAGTTCCGCTACGAGCTGGCCGGCGTGAAGCTCACCGCCGGCACCCAGGCGCGCCGCTACCTGCCCAGCTCGGCCGGCAGCTACCTCGACGACGCCGAGCGCGCGATCCGCGTCGACGAGATCGGCGCGTACACGCAAGGCGACACCACGATCCTCGACGACCGGCTGCGTATCGCCGCCGCGGCGCGCGTCGATCACCACGATCTCTACGGCGCGCAGATGTCACCCAAGGCGGCCGTGCAGTACGAGGTCGCGCCCTCGCACAACGTCCGCGTCGGCTACAACCGTGCGTTCAAGAGCCCGACCATCCTCGAGAACTACCTCAAGCTGAACACGATCCTCCTCGGGAATCGCACGGGCTTCGTGATCCGCGACGGCGCCGGCGCCGAGGTCGCGCGCATCGATCCGCTCGTCCCCGAGCAGGTCGACGCCGTCGAGGTCGGCTACAAGGGCGCCATCGGCAGCGCGATCTACGTCGACGCCGTCGCGTACTGGTCGTGGTACCGCGACTTCATCAGCCCGCTGACGCAGCTCGCGAACCCGGCCGCCATGACGCCGACCTTCGCGTTCTATCCCGACGGCTCGCCGGTCGCCGCCGGCACGCCCGCCGAGGGCTCGCTCTTCACGTACCAGAACTTCGGGCGCGCCCAGGTGCGCGGCGCCGACGTCGGCGTCGACTACCGGCCGCGCCCCGAGCTGACGTTCTCGGTGAGCTCGTCGGTCATGAACCTCGCGAGCTTCTCGAACGACTCGCCGGTGCAGCGCGACCTCCTCCTGAACGCGCCGGCGCTCAAGGTGCGCGGCTCGGCGCAGGTCTCGGACGTGCTCGTCGATCACGCCTATCTGCGGCTCGACGGGCGCGCGCACTCGTCGTTCGCGTTTCAGTCGGGGTTCTGGAACAGCGACACGCTGCTCGGCGGCAACGTGCCGGCGCGCGTCGTGCTCGACGCCACGCTCGGCTGGTCGGACCCCGAGAAGGGTTGGACGGTCTCGGCGACCGTCGCCAACGTCACCGACGACAACACGCCCGATGTCCTGGGTGCGCCGCGTCCCGGTCGGTATGGCTGGGTGCAGCTCGGCTACCGCTACGACGGGCTGAAGCTCTGAGGTAGCCGCGACGCAGCGCGAGCGCGAGGCCCGAGCGTACTATGGTGCGGGCGTGGACTCGCCGCCGTTCCCCGACAGCCTGTGCCACCGCTGCGTGCATCTCCGGCTGAACGGAAACAAGCGCGGCTCGGTCTTCCTCTCGTGCCTCCACCCGGAGCTGCCCAAGTACGGCCCGCAGCCGGTGCGCGCGTGCCGCGGCTTCACGCCGCGTCAATGATGGCAACCCGAGCGCGAGGCGAAGCGACGACCGCGCAGGGCCTCGCCGCCGCGCTAACGCTTCTTCGGCTTCACGAAGCGAAGCACGAAGCGGTCGCTGGTGCCGCGCCGCTCGCCGGCCTGGCGGGGCGAGCTGTTCCAGTCGCGCGCGTCGTCGGGGTTGCGGAGCACGTCGCTCTGGCCGTCGAGCACGAAGCCGGCCGCGGCGATCTCCTTCTCGACCACCTTCTGATCGATGCGGTGGAGCGTCTCGGCGTCGCGGTCGCCGCTGTCGGCGACGGCGCTGTGATCGACGATGCCGTAGACGCCGCCGGGTGCGAGCGCGTCGAAGATGGCCTTGTTCATCTTCGCGCGGTCGACCTTCTGCCACACGGCGTCGTGATACGTGAGGATCATGAGGACCGCGTCGAGGTCCTTGGCGTCGGCGGGCAGCGGCGCGTCGAGCGGCTGCTCGACGGCGACCACGTTCTTCATGGCCGGCTTGGCGGCGCGTTCGGTCCACGGCTGGCGCGCGAACTTGTCGAGGATCTCCTTGGTGTTCTGCGCGTACACCTTGCCGGTGTCGCCGACGGTGCGTGCCATCAGCTCGGTCGTGTAGCCGCCGCCGGCGAAGAGCTCGGCGACCTTCTGGCCCGGCGCGATGCGGAAGAACGTGAGCACCTCCGCCGGGTGGCGGCCGGCGTCGAGGGCGCGATCGTCGACGGTGCGATCGCTCGCGGTGACCGCGGCGCGGATCGGCTCGGTGACGTCGGCCGCCGGCGTGTACGGCTTGACCTCGGGCGGAGGCGCTGCGTCGATGACCGCGGCGGTCGTGGCCGCGTCGGCGGTGGTCGTGGGAGCCGCGGGTGGCGCCTCCTCCTTCGCGGTCTTCTTGCAGCCGGCCCCGAGGAGCACGGCCGCGACGATGACGATGTGCCGGAACATGTGCATGGCGTCACCCTAGCGTGGAGTTCGTGCGACGCCCGCCCGGCGTGGCCGCTACGATGGGGCATGGGTGTCGATCCACGCGCCGGCCTCGCGCTGCTGATCCTGGCCGCCGGGTGCGGCGGCGGCGCTGACGACGACGGCGGGTTCGAGGAGTCGACGCCGATCCTCGAGCTCGCGCCGCGCATCGCGCGCTCGTGCAACGTGGTCAGTCCGACGACCGAGATCGGCGACGGCCTCACCAGCGACTTCGATCGCGTGACCCTTGGCGGCCGTCACCACGCGTTGACGACGAGGACGGACGCGACCATCGCGCTCGCGCCGCTCGGGCTCGAGCCCATCGCGCTGGGCGCGCCGGTGTGGTCCGCGTCGACCACGGCCTGGACCTACAGCCCCGCGGCGGCGCCGCGCGACCCTGGCGGGCTCGTCGTCGTGTGGCCCGAGAACGATCTCGGCCCTCCCGAGGTCCATCGCGTCGCGATCGCCGTGCTCGACGAGACCGGTGCGCAGGTCGGTGCCACGCGGTACGTCACGAGGAGCGTGGAGGTCGAAGGCCCGCAGCTCGTGCTCGGTCCGGCCGGCTACACGCTGGCCTGGACCGAGACCGCGTACGACACGCGGCCGAGACCCAGCATGTGGCAACTCGCGCTCGATGGCGACGGTGCGCCACAGCGCGAACCGTCGATGTTCGTCGAGGACGGCGCCGGCGGGCTCATTCGCCACGGCGCCGGTTTCGCCGTGGCGTGGAGCGCGTACGAGGGTGACCGTTACGTGTCGCGTGTCGCGTTGCTCGACCCGAGCGGTGCCCTGCCGGCGGACCCCTGGGTCGTCCCGGTCCCGTCTGGCCACTACGCCTACGCCCCGACGCTGGTGAGCCTCGGCGCCGACGTCCTGATCGCCTGGACCGAGCACTTCTCTCCCGGGGAGGGCGACGAGAACGGCTACGCGATCGTCCGCCTCGCGCGCATGTCCGACGACGGCACCGTCGGCCCGATCCAGCGGCTGCAGGCGCCGGAGCCCGGGATGGTGAACGTGAACCCGACGTTCGCGCAGGTCGACGGTGCGCTCGTGCTCTCGTGGTCGCGCGGTGACTACATCGCCGTGTGCGGCGGCTGCATGAGCGACAACGACATGCATCTGGTGCAGCTGGATCCGGCGGACCTCGCGCCCATCAGCAACGTCGCCACCTTGGGTGGGCCGTCGGGGCTGCGGAGCGCGCCGATCGCGACGCTCGACGGGCGCGACTTCGCGTATCTGCTCGCCATCGATCGCCACGCGCGCTTCGACTTCGCGGCCGCGATGGTGCGTTGCGACGCGTTGCCCTGACGCGCGTCAGAAGTGCCAGCCGACGGTCACGGTCGCGCCGTGCCCGCTCGGGGGCGGCGTGACCTCGAGCGTGTCGGTGTGGTCGGCGAGCGTGTAGCGCAAGACGCCGCCGACCAGGAGCGCGCCTCCGACACCGCCGGCGATCATCGCCCAGCGCTGCTTGCGGTCGGCCGATGCCTCGAGGTCGCGCGCCTCGTCGAGCGTGACGCCGTCCGCGCCGCGCCGGTTGGCGCGCGACACGTCGGTGCGCGCCGACAGCCAGAGGACGCCGCCGCCGGCGAAGCCGACCGTCGCGCCGGCGACGAGGGCGCCGCCGATGCGGTCGCGGTACCAGCCGCGGTTCACGCGCTCGCGGCGCGGCGGCGTGGCTGCGGCGGGCGGCTCCGTCGCCGCGGTCGCGGTGCGATCGCGCGCGCCGGTGTCGGGCTCGGTGGCGATGGGCTGGTCACCCATGGCGGAGAGGATCTTCTGGCAGCTCTGGATCGCATCGGTCGCGACCTGCGTGGAGCTCGGGCCGGGCCGCGACTCGAGGTACGTGCGATATGCGCGCATCGCGTTCACGCAGTCGCCGCGCTCCATGTGGATGCGCGCGATGCCGAACAGGATGTCGGGACGCGGCGCGATCGCGTGCGCCTTCGTGAGCTCGTCGAGCGCACCGGCGAGATCGGCGGCGGCGTACAGCGCCATCGCGGCATCGACACGCGTCTGCGCCTCGTCGGCGGGCGGAGCCGCGGGCTGCGCATGGGCGCTACGCGCGCTCACGGCGGCTGCGAGGGCAAGGGCGCCGAGCGCGACGGAGGTGACGAGACGGCTGGAAGGTGCGACGTGCATGGTCAGTCCTCGGGCAACAGACGCTTCGGATCGCGGAGGGAGGCGCCGGCGTCGGGCGCCTGCGGCGTCGTGGACGGCGCCGCGGATGACGCCGGCGCCGGCACGGACGACGGCGATGACGACGGCGACGGCGCGCGCGATCTGCGGGAACGCGACGAACGGCTCGAGCTCGACGCGGGCTCGGGCTCGGGCGTCACGTCCGGCGCCGGCGCCGGCACCGGCATCGGCGCGACACCGGCGTCGATCTCGAGCGTCGGCGCGGCCACGGACGGCGGCTGCGGCTGCCGCTGCGGCTGCGGCTCCGGCTGTGACTGCGGCTCCGGCTCCGGCTGTGTCTCCGGCTCCGTCACCGGCTGCAGCACCGGCCCAACCGCGCGCTCCGCACGCGTCCCCGTCGACCGCCACTGATCGAACACGAGTGCGGCGGAGATCAGCGCACCGCTCAGCAGCACCGCGCCGCTCAGCACGATCGCCGACCGCGTCGAGCGCGCCCGCGGCGTCGCCGGGACCGCCACGGCCGACATCGCCAGCGAGCCGTGCGACGTCACCGTGCCGCTCGGCACGTAGGCGGGCGGGCCCGGCATGGGCGTGGGCTCCGATGCGGGCGTCGGCGTCGGCGTGTTCGCCCACGGCTCCGGCCGCTCGCCGAACAGGTCGCGCACGTACCGCTCGAGCCCGATGGTCGACAGCGGGACCCCTGCGCCCTTCGCGAACGTGACCAGCGCGTCGCGCATCTCGGCGGCGCTCGCGAAGCGATCCTCGGCCTTGTTGGCAAGCGCGCGCATCACGATCGCCTCCAGCTCCGGCGGATATCCGGCGCGGCGCGCGCTCGGCCGATCGATCTCGCCGTTGACGATCTTGTTCATCATCATGTAGTCGCTGGCGCCGCGGAACAGCCGCGTCACCGTCGTGAGCTCGTAGAGCACGATGCCGAGCGCGAACACGTCGCTCCGCCGGTCGAGCGCGCCGCCGCGGCACTGCTCGGGCGACATGTACGCGATCTTGCCCTTCAGGTTGCCCGACTGGGTCTCGGTCATCCGCGTCGCCGCCTTGGCGATGCCGAAGTCGACGACCTTCACCGCGCCGTCGAACGTGACCACGATGTTCGACGGCGAGACGTCGCGGTGCACGATGCCCAGGTGCTGGCCCTCGCCGACGCGCTTCTCGTGCGCGTAGTGCAGGCCGGCGGCGGCGCCGCACACGATCGTGAGCGCGTGCTCGAGCGGCACCTCGCCGCGCGCGACCGCGACCTTGTGGAGGAGGTCGCGCGCGTTCTCGCCGTGCAGGTACTCCATCGCGAAGTAGTACGCGCCACCCTCCTGACCGATGTCGTAGACCTGCGCGATGTTCTGGTGATGCAGGTGCGCCGAGACGCGCGCCTCGTCGATGAACATCTTCACGAAGCGGTCGTCGCGCGCGTGCTCGGGCTTGATGCACTTCACGACCACGTAGCGCTCGAAGCCCTCGAGGCCGATGGCGCGCGCCAGGTAGATCTCGGCCATGCCGCCCGACGCGAGGTGCGACTGCACCTGGTAGCGGCCGAGCATGGCGCCCGGTCCGATGGCGAGCACCGGCGCCGTGCCGGGTCGGACGTAGATGGGAACGGGGATGCTCATGGCACTACTGGTTGCAGCGTCCGGTGTCGAAGGGCCTGACCTTGCCGAGGCTGACGATCGAGACGCCGGGGTGATCGATGGTCGGCATGGTCGGCGTGTCGAAGCCGCCGTCGGCGCGCTGGATCATCACGCTCTCGGCGTTCTGGTGCGAGCCGCCGTAGATGTCGAGCGAGCCGTTGCCGTCGAGGTCGCCGATGCCGACGCCGTAGATGTCGGCGTTGGTCAGGACCGAGATCTTCTGTGGCGCCGCGAAGCCGGTCTCGCCGCCGCTGTGCAGGTACACGCCCTCCCAGTTGCCGATGACGACGTCGAGCCGTCCGTTGCCGTCGATGTCGCCCACCGCCACTCCGCGGCCGGTGGTGCCGATGAAGGAGCCGCCGGTCAGGCTCATCGTGCCCGCGAAGTAGACCAGGCCGTCGGCCATGGCGAGGCGATCGAACGTCGACACGAAGCCGCCCTGCGACGGCGCCGCCACCGACGTGGTGCGCGTCCACGTCCCGTCGGGCTTGCGATCGAAGAGCACGAAGCTCGTGCCCAGCGTCGCGGTGAGCTCGAGGTCAGGATCCTGATCGAGCTGCATCCACCCGACGCCCACGCCGATGACGCCGGCGGACATCTCCTCGCGCGCGACGAGCGTGGTGGCGCGGTAGCGCGTGGGGGCCGCCGGGTCGCGCACGTACACGCGCAGGCCGCCGACCGCGTCGAACCACGCCAGATCGAGATCTCCGTCATGGTCGGTGTCGCCCCAGGCGACGCGCGAGCCCCAGACCTCGGAGGCGTCGGCCGCGCCCCACGGCACGGTCTCCTGCACCAGCGCACCGCCGAGATCGAGGACGCCGCCCGGCGTGACGCCGTTGCTCTCGAAGATGCGCAGGCCGCCCTTGGCGACGACGGCGAGATCGGCGTCGCCATCGGCGTCAGCGTCGGCCCACGCCGCCTGCGTGGTCCAGTTCAGCGTCGAGCCCGCCGCGTTGGGATACGCGTCGATGCAGGCGAGCGTGCCCGGCGTGGCCGGCGCGGGGCGCGGGCGCAGCGTGTCGATGCCGCCGAACCCGTGCAGCGTGACGTCGGCGGGGCAGCGACCCGTGTCCTGCGGCCCGTCGCACGAGCGCGCGGCCGCCTGGACGCAGGTCTCGTTCCATCCCAGCTCGCAGCAGCGCGGATCCTCGTCGCACACGAGGTCGACGCACGTGTCGCGATCGGGCGGCATCGCCGGGCCGACCAGACAGACGTCGCGCACGAACGGCGGCGGTGGCGGCGGCGGCGGCGGCGGGAACGTGACGCACGTGCCGGCGCCGGAGAGGTCGACGAGCTGCCAGCCGCCCTCGCACGCGTCGCTCGGCTGGGCGCAGGTCTGGATCTCGGTGACGCAGCGCAGACCCACGCCGCATTCGGCGTCGGTGTCGCACGTGAACGGGCGAACCTCGGGCATGCAGCCGGCGAGAAGCGCGTACGAGAGCAGCAGGCCGGAGGTGAGCTTCGAGGAGTGCAACATCGTCGCGCCCGCATACTGGATCAGCAGACCGAGCCGTCGGCCGGCGTACTCTGGTGGCGAGAGGCGAAGTGTGGCACCCGCGCCGATCGCGCTGGCGAGGCGACCGGAAATGGTCAGCGCGGCGAAACGAAATGGATCCGAATCAGCTTCGTCTCCCGGCCTTTTTCGCAGTCCACGCAGGTTGTGCTTGGCGGGCGGGCGTCGGTTGGCGTACTGCGCGGCTCATCATGAGTCGTTACGTGCCACTCGGTGAGCTCGGGCGTGGAGGTCTGGGCAAGGTGGCGCTGGTCCGCGATCGCCGGCTCGGCCGCGAGATCGCGATCAAGCAGCTCGTGCATCGCAGCGCCGCCTCGCGCGCGCGGTTCCTGCGCGAGGCGCAGCTGACCGCGCAGCTCGAGCATCCGGCGATCGTTCCCGTCTACGACGTGGGCGTCGACGGCGACGGCGAGCCCTTCTACGCGATGCGCCGCGTGACCGGCGAGACGCTGTCGCAGCGCGTGGGCACGGTGACGACCGCAGCCGAGCGGCTCGCGCTCGTGCCGGTCGTGCTGGCCGCCGCGGAGGCCGTCGCGTACGCGCACGAACGCGGGATCGTGCACCGCGATCTCAAGCCATCGAACATCCTGTGCGGCGAGCGCGGCGAGACCACGGTCATCGACTGGGGCCTGGCGCGGCGCGTGGGCGCGCCCGTCGAGGACCTGTCGTCGGTACCGACCGCGCCCACGGGCTCCGTGGACGCGGGCGCCGCCGGTCCAGGCGAGACGCTGAGCGAGGCGCCCGACGGAGCGTCGCGCGATGCGGCGTCGTGGGACGACGACGCGTCGCCGCCAGATCTGCGTCTCGACGAGATGCCGCCGCCCGAGGTCGACGAGGCCAACGTCGTCACGCTGACCGGCGAGATCATCGGCACGCCGGCGTACATGCCGCCCGAGCAGGCGGCGGGCGAGGTCGTCGACGCGCGCGCCGACGTGTACTCGCTGGGCGCGACGCTCTACTTCGTGCTGTCGGGGGCGCCGCCGTACGTGGGCGCGAGCGGGCAGGTGCTGCGGCGGGTGGTGAGCGAGCCGCCCGACGAGCTCGAGGAGCGCGCGCCGGGCGTGCCGGGCGCGCTGGCCGCGATCGTGCGGCGCGCGATGGCGCGTGAGCCCGGCCAGCGGTACGCCAACGCCGGCGAGCTGGTGACGGATCTGCGCCGCTTCCTGAGCGGACGGCTGGTCGCGGCGCACCAGTACCGGCCGTGGTCACTGGCGTGGTGGTGGCTGCGGCGGCATCGTGCGGCCGCGGTCGTGGCGGTCGGCGCGGCGCTGGCGCTCGCGGCCGGCAGCGTGGCCAGCGTCCAGCGCATCCGGCGCGAACGTGGCGCGGCCGAGCACGCGCGCGGCGTGGCGCAGCGCGAACGCGACGCGGCCGCGGCCGGCGCGAACCGGTTGCGCCTCCTGCAGGCGCGCGCGGAGCTCGAGCGCGATCCGACGGTGGCGGCGGCGTGGCTGGCGACCTATCGCGTCGAGGCCGAGCAGCGCGAGCTGGCGATGAGCGTCGCGTCGGCCGCGGCGGTGTCGGCGGCGCAGGATCTCTTGCCGGTGACCGGTCCGACGATCCAGCGCGTGTGCGTGTCGACGGACGGCCGCGCCATCGTCGGGATCGATCGCTCCGGCGACGTGTTCCTCTGGGACCGCGCGACGACGCCGGTCGCCGTGCGTCGCGTCGGTTCGCTCGCAGAGCCCCCGTCCGGTTGCCGCATCTCGGCGAGCGGCACGCGCGCGCTGGTGCACGGCCGCAAGGGCGCGCTGGCGCTGGTCGACCTGCCGGGCGGCGCGTGGACGGCGCAGACGCTGAAGGTGAAGCGCGGCGCGTTCGCGGGCGAGGCCGTGGTGCTCGCCAGCGCCGATCAGAAGGTGTACGTGATGGATCCGCCGCGGAGCGCGCCGCGGGAGCTCGGTACGAGCGCGTTCCCCGTGGTGTGGCTGGCCGAGTCGCCGGGCGGCGACGCGGTGGCGATGACGGGCCAGGATGGCTCGCTGGCGGTGTGGACGCTCGACGGGAAGGTGCGCGCCTTGCCGCCGCACCCACGGCCGCTGACGTCGATCGACCTGCTCGCCGACGGGTCCGTGGTCGGTGCGTCGTCGACGCAGGTGCGGATCGATCGGCCCGACGGCACGTCGCGCACGCTCGCGATCGACGAGGGCCGCGACACCGTGGTCGTCACCGCGGCGCTGCGCGACAGCGTGCTGCTCATCGACAGCAGCAGCCAGCGCCTGCAGCGCTGGTGGTTCGACGGGCGGGTCGAGGTCGTGGCCAAGGAGGTCGTGTACGACTCGCTGGCCTCGTCGGTCGACGGCGCGCGCGCGGCGTGGGCCACGCAGGACGGCGTCGTGCACGTCTTCGACGCGGCGAGCGGCGCCGAGCGCGAGCTGCGTGGCCACGGCAGCGGCGTGCGCGATCTCGTGGTGAGCCGGGACGGCGAAACCATCGTCACGACCGCCGAGGACGCGTCGCTGCGCGTGTGGGAGCCCGATCCCCCCGACGGTCCGGGGCTACGCGGCGTCCCCGCGCCCGTGACGGCGATGGGCGCGAACGCGGACCGGTCGGTCATCGTGGTCGGCGACGAGCAGGGACGCCTGACCATCTGGCGGCGAGCCGGCGCGCTCGATCAGCAGGTCGGCGAGCCGCTCACCACGCTCGGCGGCAAGACCGATCGCGTGGTCGTCGCGGACCGAGGCGACCGTGCGCTGGTCGGCATCGGTGACGACCGGCTCGCGCTGGTGGATCTGCTGCGCGGAACGTCGATCGATCTGTCGCGCGGGACGGGCGTGCTCGCGCTCGGGTTCTCGGCGGCCGGGGAGGCGATCGCGCTGTTCGATGACCGCAAGGTGCGCGCGTTCGACGCCGCGGGCGCGCCGCGCGTGCTCCTCGAGGCCAAGACGCCATTCGTCGCCGGCAACCTGACGCCCGACGGGCGGATCGCGCTGGTCAGCGCGTTCGACGGTGTGCGCGTGATCGAGCTCGCGACCGGCGCCACGGCCCGCCTGGTCGGCCCCGAGGGCGCGAGCTTTCGCATCGTGCCGTCGCCCGATTCGCGACGCGCCATCGCCGTGACCGGCGCCGGTGTCGTGTGGCGCTGGTCGCTCGATGCGCTGCCGGACGGTGGCGACGTTCAGGGCGAGGTCGTCGGCCAGATGCGTGGCAACACGACCGACGTGGCGATCTCGCGCGACGGCGCGATGGTCGCGGTCACCGACGAGTCCGGAGCGATCGCGGTCTTCAACGAGGGTGGCGCCGTGCGCTGGCTGCACGGCCACGACGCCCGCTCCGCGCGCCTCGGCTTCACGCCGTCGGGACGACTGGTGTCGTGCGACAAGCGCGGTCTCCTGCGCGTGTGGGATCCCGCGACCGGCGCGACCGGCGTGGTGGGCGAGCTGCGCGCCACCGTGCGCGGCCTGCTCGTCGTCGGCGACACCGCCGTGGTGAGCGACGACCGCGGCCCGCCGCGCGTGTGGCACCTCGATCGCGCCGTCCTGGCGCCCGCCGAGCCGGCCGCGCTCGAGACGTGGATCCGCGCGCGCACGCGCGTGCGCGTCGACGATCACGGCGCGATCGCGACGCCGCTCGACGCGCGCTGACGCGAGCCGCTGGCGGCCGGCGGCCGCCGCTGACGTGAGCTACGCTCGGCGCGATGGACACGTCGGACCCACGAGAGCAAGACGCCGCCGCGTTCGACGCGGTGACGACCGGTTTCTATCGCGACCGCGACGCACAGCTGGCGGCAGCGGCGCTGCGGCACTGGTTGCGCATGGTCGCCGAGGCCAGCGACGAGCAGCTCGCGCGCATGATGGTGCTGTTCTACGTGTTCGCACGTGTCAGCCAGACCGACGCTGCCTCGCGCGACGCGTTCACGCCGATCCTCCGCGGCTACGCAGCGCCGCACGCCGAGCTCGCCCAGCGGCTGCTCGAGGTCGCAGAAGACCCGTCATTCCCGAACGCGATCTCGATCCCGATCCAGGGACCGGAGGGGCTCGACCTCCTCTGGGCCGAGTTCTTCGTGACCGGCGAGGCCGCGCCCGTCGAGCGCATCTTTGCCACGCTCGACGGCGACGACCGGATGCGCATGCGCCTCGAGGCGTGGCTGCGCGAGTCGCCGCTGTTCGGCGGTTCGAAGCGGCGCGCCACGGCGGCGGAGCTCGCCGCGGCCGGGCTCGTCGTCGATCTCGAGCGCAAAATCATCGTCACCACCGGGGACCTCGACTGCGTCTGCTTCCAGATCGCCGAGCGCCGCGTCCCCATCTTCAAGATGCTGCCGTTCGAGATCGCGCCCGCGGACTTCACGTCGCTCGGGATCAAGGGCTCCGCCATCTGGTCGCTCCGCCTGAATGCACGCTCGCACGAGAAGGTCGCCGCCATCTGCCGCGTGGAATCGCAGCGCCCCGGCGGTCCCGGCCGCCGCCTCGCCGCCGAGCCATCGCCCGACGCGCCGCCGTTCGCCCTGTAGCGCGCCGGGCCGTCACTCGAGGCAGCCGACCAGCTCGGCGTCGTAGCGATCGAACTCGTCGGCCGTGATGTCGCCCGCCGCGCGCCTCCTCGAGCGCGCGTCGCTTGGCCAGGTACTGCGGGCGATCGAGCTTGCCGGTGGGGCAGGCGCGGCAGCCGCACCCTCACCTCGAGCCTGGTCGTGGCGCGGAGCGACAGCGACGACTCGGTCACGGCCACCTCGACCGCGAGCTTCTCAGCACCACGGTCCCGATCAGATGTTCCAAGGAGCGCTCAATCTAGCAACGTCGCGCCTCGCTTACACCTTCCAGCTTTTGCCACGTCGCGGCGATGCCAGGTCAGCCGCGCCTGCGGTGGCGGCAGCGTACGTGAACCCGGCCATCTCGGGCTACCAGCTCGGCGCGAGCCTCGAGCCGCCGCACCCGCACGGCACGACCAGCGGGCTCACGGCGGCGGCGCGCGCATCTGGCACCTCGGAATCCACGCGTGGCGCACGTGGGCAGACGACCTCGTCTTCGGCACGTACACGAACGGCGGCCAGTACATCCGCCACGCGAACCTGACACCGCACGAGGCGAAGGGGCTGCGACCGACCGCCGCCAACGCGAGCGCGCAGCTCGCGCTGATCAGCTTCACGCTCCTGTCCGGACGCCCGTACTGGAACGCCGACCTCGACTGGGCGGCCATCCGATGGAGATGCTCACGGAGGTGATGGCGAACGCCGGCCCACCACCGAGCGCACGCTCCGCCGTGCCGTTGCCGGCCGGCTTCGACGGGTGGTTCGCGCGCTGCCTCGCCGGCGAGGTCGCCGACCCCGCGGAAGCGGCGCACTCGTTTCCGACGTAGCCGGAGCCTCCCTCGTCGCGTCAGTCGATCTCGAAGTAGACGCTGGTGGCGACGCCCGTGTCCCTGGCCACGGAGACCTCGACATAGGGGTCCAGCCAGTTGCCGATGTAGATGTACGCCGTGGCGCTCTCCTCGGGGGCGACCTCCAGGCGGAAGCTGCGGATGCTGGCGACGTGGCGCGCACGGAACTGGCGGCACAGCTCGACGTACGAGCGGCCGAGCTCCGTGTGGACGAGATCGAGACCTGCGAGATGAGCGAGGAGCGCGTCGGCCGCGAGCTCGCGGTGGCGCGCGGTGTTGCCCGCCATCGGGGCGAGGGTGGGGACGTGCGCGAGCGGGAAGGCGTACGCGTCGTCGATGGCGGCGGTGACCGCGGCGGCGAGCGCGGCGTCGCGCTGCGCGGCGTCGGGATACGAGGTCCCGACGAGCGCCGTGACGCGCGACTCGAGGATGCGTCGCGCGCCGGCGACGAGCGCGTCCGTGCGCGCGGCGCCGACCAGGCCAACGCCGTCGGCGCGGAGCGCGATCAGCGCCGGCTCGGCGGCGGCGATCGCGGCGTTGCCGTCGGCGCGCGTCGCCGTCACGCCCGTGACCTCGGGCCGCGGCCACACCTCGTAGGGATCGCCGGTCGTCATGCCGAGCTTCTTCACCTCGAGGGCGAGCTTGCCGCGCTTGGTGCGCGTGCCCGCGGCGGTGCGCGTGGTGACCGCCAGGTCCGCGGCGGCGCTGCCGGCGAGCGTGATCGCGGTGTCCACCGGCAGATCGATCTGGAAATGACGCGGGTCCGTGATCGCCACGCCGTCGATCGTGGTGGCGCCGACCGCGGCGGTCACCTCGAGCAGGTCGCTCGTGCTCGAGCCCTGGACGCGCATGACCGTCCGGCCGCCGGACATCACGGGCGCCACCTCCGTGAACAGGTACGCGCCGGTGCCGGAGAACGCCGTCGTCCGCAGGCGAGCCACCACGCGCGCCGCCAGCGCATCGGGCCGCGATGACGAGTGCACGAAGTGCAGGCGCACGAACTGATCGACGCCGACGAGCAGCGACGCGAGCTCGCTGGTGGTCCAGCGCACCTCGAACGTGCGCGCGCTGCGGATCGCGAACGCGCCGTAGGGATCGTCGAACACGAACGCGAACCCGTCGGTGAGGTTGCGGCTGGTGCGGCCGCGCAGGACCAGACCGTCGGCGCCCTCGCGCGTGTCGCGGAGGATCGCGCGGTCGACCCACAGCGTGGTCTCGCCGGCGCGGACCGTGAGCTCGGTGGTGCCGTCGGCCTTGCCCTCGTCGTCGCCGGCCGGGAGCTCGGTCTCGCCGGTCTCGAGCCCGTCATCGACCGCGCAGGCGGGGAGGGCGAGCAGGGCGGCGAGGAGAACGGAGATCGTGCGCATCGACGCTCGCGAGAGCAACAAGCGTGCCCTTGCGATCTCGCGAGCTTGCGCGCCCCGCGCCTGTCGTCAGCGACGACAGTGGCTACGCCATCAGCGGCCCGCGGTCTCCGCGATCCAGGCCTCGACCTGCGCGCGCAGGACCGGGAGCGTCACCGCGCCCTGCGAGAGCACGACGTCGTGAAATCGCTTGAGATCGAACCCCGCGCCGAGCGCCGTCCTGGCCTGCTCGCGCAGCGCGAGGATCTCGAGCTGCCCCACCTTGTACGCCAGCGCCTGGCCAGGCCAGCCGATGTACCGATCGACCTCGTTCGAGATGTTCTCGGGGGTGAGCGCGGTGTGGGCGAGCATGTACGCCTCGGCTTCGGCGCGCGTCCATCCCTTCGCGTGGAGGCCGGTGTCGACCACCAGCCGCGACGCGCGCCACGCGTCGTAGCTGAGCATCCCGATGCGATCGAGATCGCTCGAGTAGAGCCCCATCTCCTCCGCGAGTCGCTCGGTGTAGAGCGCCCAGCCCTCGACGTACGCGGTCGAACCGCCGTGCTTGCGGAAGGACGGCACGTCGCCGAGCTCCTGCGCGATCGCGATCTGCAGGTGATGCCCCGGGATGGCCTCGTGCCACGACAGCGCCTCGATCTCGAAGCGCGGCCGCGTCTCGGGCCGGTAGGTGTTCACGAAGTACTCGCCGGGCTTCGAGCCGTCGTGGTGCGGCGCCTCGTAGTACGCGATCGTCGTGTACGGGGCTTCGTGCTCCGGGATCACGGCGATCACGCAGTCGGCGCGGGGCAGGACACCGAAGTACGCAGGGATCGCGGCGCGCGCGCGATCGAGCGCGTCCTGCGCGGCGGCGAGCAGCGCCTCGGGCGTGTCGAAGTAGAGCGCCTTGTCGGTGCGCAGCCGTTCGATGGTCGCGGCGAGGTCCTTCGTGCCGAGCACCTTCTGGCCGAGCGCGGCGAGCTCGCGATCGATGCGCGCGATCTCGGCGATGCCGAGCTGGTGCAGCTCCTCGGGCGTGCGCTCGAACCCGAGGTGGCCGAGGATCCGCGCCCGGTAGCAGGCGTCGCCGTCGGCGAGCGCGCCGATGCCCTCGCGCTTCCCGGTGCGCGCGACCGGCAGCACCTCGTCACGCAGGAAGTCGCGCAGGTCGACGATTGACGGTCGCAGCGCGTCGACGGTGGCCGCGAGCTCGGCGGCGAAGCGCGCCTGCGCACCGTCGGGCCAGTCGGGGCGCGGCGCCGCACCGGGCAGGTTCATCGCCCACGCCGCGGTTGGCTTCGCGAGCTCCGCGTCGAGCTGCGCGATCGTGCGGCGCACCGCCTCGGCGGACGCGACGCGCTGGCTGGCCACGCCTTCGCGCAGGTTCGCGATGGTGTCGGCGACGAACACCGGGCCCTGGCGCAACCGCGCGACGAGATTTCGCCCATCGTCGGCCGTCTTCAGCGGGTGCAGCTCGACGACGTCGGCGAGCGCGGCGTACGGATTGGACGACGCCGACACCGACCATTGCTCGTCGTGGCAGACCTCGGCCGCGACGTCCGCGGCGAGCTCGCCCTCGAACAGCGCGAGCGTCACGCGGTCGGCGGCTGCGAGCCCGGAGGGAGCGATCGCGCGCGCCCGTTCGAGCAAGCCGGCGCGCTCGCGCTTGTACTGCTCGAGGAACTGCTTGCTGCGCTTCGGCAGCTGGTCGTCATACCGGTGGTCGCCGAGCCGGGTCGCCGCGGTCGGCGACCACCGCATCGACCATTCCCAGTGATCGGCGAGCAGATCGCGTAGGTGCGCGTCGGTGACGCCGGCGACGGCCTCGGCAGCGAGTGGGGATCCGGAGGCGACGGGCATGTTCTGGCTCCCCTTGGGTGATCGACCGCAGCCGGTAGCGATGAGCGCCGCGGCGATCATGATGTTGCGTGCCATGTGCAGCGTTCGTACGACGGGGCGCGCGCCTGCGCACTCCGAAACCAACGGATTTGCGGACGCCCAGAACGCCCTACCTTTAAGGAACCAACCATCGAGGCCACCCACCATGCATTTGCCGCTACGCGTACTCATCTCTCGCCAGGGCAGTGACCATGACGACGAGCCGGGCTTCGTGACGACGATCCCGCACGAGGGCGAGTCGCTGCAGATGTTCCTCGACACCGGCAAGGTCATCCGCACCAGCCCGGTCACGCACGTCGAGGACGACGGCAAGGAGCTCGTCGTCGACACGCAGAACTCCCGTTATGTCCTGAAGCTGGCCAGCTGATCCTGTTTCGATGGCCGCGGTTCGTCTCCTGCTCGTCGGCGCCGGAAGTCGCGGTTCGGTCTACGCCGCCTGGGCGCGGGACCGCGCTGACGCCAAGATCGTGGGAGTCGCCGAGCCGCGCGCGGCCCTACGGGCGCGGATCGCCGCCGAGCACGGCATCCCACGCGAGCACGTCGTCTCCGACTGGCGCGAGCTCGCGACATCCCCGAGGTTCGCCGATGGCGTGATCCTCGCGACGCCGGATGCGCTGCACGTGGAGCCCGCGGTCTCGTTCGCCGCCCTCGGGTACCACCTCCTGCTCGAGAAGCCGATGGCGCCGTCCGCCGAGGACTGCCACCGCATCGCGGCCGCCGCCGAGCGCCACCGCGTGATGCTCGCGGTCTGCCACGTCCTCCGCTACACACGCTACACCGAGGCGCTCGTCGGGGCCGTCGCCGCGGGACGGATCGGCGAGGTCGTCAGCCTCGCGCACCTCGAGCCCGTCGGCTACTGGCACCACGCGCACTCGTTCGTGCGCGGCAACTGGAGCAGCGCCGCGCGCTCGGCGCCGATGCTTCTCGCCAAGTCATGTCACGACCTCGACTGGATCCGCCACGTCATGGGCCGGCGCTGCGTGCGCGTGTCGTCGTTCGGCGGGCTCCAGCATTTCCGGCGCGACGCCGCCCCCGCCGGCGCGGGCGAGCGCTGCCTCGAGTGCGGGATCGAGGAGACGTGCCCGTACTCGGCGCGCAAGATCTACCTCGGCCGCGTTCACGGCGGCGCCACCGGCTGGCCCGTGGATGTCGTCGCGCCCGAGCACGTGACCGCGGCGACGGTCACCGACGCGCTGCGCACCGGTCCGTACGGACGCTGCGTCTACGCGTGCGACAACGACGTCGTCGATCACCAGGTCGTCGCGATGCAGTTCGACGGCGGCGCGACCGCCACGTTCACGATGACCGGCTTCACCCGCCAGCGCGATCGCGAGACCCGCATCTTCGGCACCCGCGGCGAGCTCTTCGGTGACGGCCGCCGGATCGAGATCCACGACTTCCTCACCGACCGCACGGAGACCCTCGACACCGGCGTGGCAGCCGACGGCTCGATCGCGACGGGTCACGGCGGCGGCGACGCGCGCCTGATGGAGCACTTCGTCGCGGCGCTCGCGACCGGCGACCCGTCGCACATCCGCTCCGGCCCCGCCGAGAGCCTCGAGACGCACCTCATGGTCTTCGCCGCCGAGGAAGCCCGCCGCGAGGGCCGCGTGGTCGACGTCGCGACCCCGTAGGGGCGTTGTAAGCTCGCGGCCCGTCGTGTCGCCGCTCGGGTGCTTCCGCAGCGAGGTCGAGCATGTACGTGCGGAGGCGACTCGTCGCCTCGATGTCGCGCACGTCAGCTGACGCGCTCGGCCGCGGATCGCGACGCGCGCGAGAGACGCGTTACGTTTGTCGCGCGCAGAAACGAAGTGCGCCGGTGCAGGGTTGATGCATCGCGATCGGGCCTGCATGGTGGCGACGATGAAGACGCAGAAGCTCGTTCTCGCGTTCATGGTCGGGCTCGTTGGCGGCGGCTGCATCGGCGACGGTGGCGAGGCCTCCGACGATGCCGTCGACCAGAGCGAACGTCGATGTGGCCGACCGGGTCGGCCGCCCTGCGTCGACGCCGCTGCGGCGATCGATGCGGCTCCCGCGGTCGACGCGGCTCCCGCGGTCGACGCGGCTCCGTCGGTCGATGCGGCTCCCTCGATCGATGCAGCCACGCCGGTGCCTGACGCCGGTGGTGGTGGTCTCTTCGACCCCGATGCCCCGCAGACCGCAGACTCCGTCACGGTCCTGCCGCTGCCGTACACGGTGCGCGTCACGCTCGCGCCGCAGAGCGGCGTCTCCGGTGTGCAGCGCGTCAACTTCGCCGTGCCGCTGCCTCCGGCGACGCTGACCGACGTGAATCGCACGCTGGTCCAGACCACGGCCGGCACCGAGCTCCGCGCCGCGCGCCGCGCGCTCGCGACCTATCCCGACGGCTCGCTGCGATCGATCCAGCTGCAGCTCGACCTCGACCCCGCCGCCGTCACCGCGGTCGACGTGCGGCTCGGTGTCACCGCGACCGCTGCGCCGCTCACGCTCGCCGAGGTCTCGACGACGCTGGTCGTCGCCGATGGCACCAGCGGTCCGCGCGTGTGGGCGTACCTGCCGGTCGAATGGATGGCGATCACCAAGGTCGCGGGTCCCATGATCCGCCGCAGCGTCGTCGCCGGCACGGCGCTCGATGCGTGGCAGTCGATCTGCAACTACGCGGCCTGGGGCACGAGCGCCTTCTTGCCCAACCAGGGCACCGCCAGCTACTGGCTCTTCGATCGGTCGACCGCGCTGTTCCGCGGCTACGCGTATGCCGGCGCGTCGTCGGTCCTGCGCGACGCGTATCGCGAGGCCGCGCTGTATCGCGCGGGCGTCACTGGCACGAACAGCGCCACGCGCATCGGGGTGCCCGGCGCGTCGAGCGACCTCAAGTATCACTACACGCAGGGGATGGCGATCCACTATCTCCTGACGGGTGACACGCGCTTCCGTGAGGCCGCCGAGAACGTCGCGGTTCG
The DNA here is from genome assembly GCA_035525615.1 of Kofleriaceae bacterium. GTDB lineage: Bacteria > Myxococcota_A > Polyangia > Haliangiales > Haliangiaceae > UBA2376. The sequence goes on from DATLEB010000232.1 coordinate 34,692, forward strand.
CGCCCACGATCTGTGGACCGACCCCGGCTACGCCGGCGGCGCCGACTTCTGGACCGAGCGCCATGCCGGCTTCGCGCTGCTCGCGTACGAGTGGGCGTCGGCGGTCAGCGACGACCGCGCCGCGACGTTCAACGGCTGGTCGGACACGGCCGTCACCGCGTATGCCGCGATGCAGGACAACGCGGCCGCGGCGTGGGAATCGGACGCGCGCTGCTTCGCCCACAGCGGCGCGGCACACGGCGAGTCGTATCCCTACGTCGGCTGCAGCCCGTGGATGAGCGCGATCCTCGCCGACGGTCTCGACGCGTACGCGCGTCGCGCCACCGGCACCCGTCGCACCGTCGCGCGCACCGCGATCGTCGAGCTCGGCCGCATGATCGCGCGTCACGGGCGCGACGGCACCGGGAAGCCCTACTACTGGATGGGCGCCGGCGTGAGCTCCGGCGAGGTCGACGAGTTCGACGAGCACTGGGGCGAATCCGCCTACGTGGTCGCCCTGGCCTGGTTCTACCAGGGCAAGAGCGACGCCCAGCTGCGCTCCGCCGCCGACGCGCTCGTGTCCGGAACCCGGACCCTGGGCGAGGCCGGCCAGCTGCGCAGCTTCAACTGGCAGTGCCGGTCGGCGGTCGCGACGCCGTACTTTCTCCGCTGAGCCGCGCAGTTCGAGCGCTCGAACTGTTCGCGCAGTTCGTACGCGCACCGCCGGAGCAGGCGGTGCGCGGCGTCGTTTCGGGGGGGTGCGGTGGCGTGGGCCTTGCTGAAGTCGCCCGCATGTCGATCTATGTCGTCAAGAGTCAGATCAACCAGGCGCGCGAGCAGATCCAGCGGGAGCGCATCGATGACCTCGAGCGTACGCTCGCGGGCGCGGAGGGCACGCTCGCCCGGCTGACCGACATCGACAAGACGCCGATCCTCGCCGAGATCGCGGCGCTCCGGATCGAGGCCGCCGCCATGGTGCAGCCCGAGGAGAAGCTCAAGCTCTCCGGAGCGCGCGGCAAGCTCCGCCAGGCGAGGGAGTACGTCGACAAGGGCTACGATCCGGCCGACACCGCCAAGCTCGTCGTGATGGTCGAGGACTTCCTCGTCCACGTGCGCGACCAGCACAAGGCGAAGGAGGTGGAGGAGCTCGCCGCGATCAAGGCGAAGCTCGCGCCCGCGGCGCCGGCCGCGGTGTCCGCGCCCGTGCAGGCCATCGGGACGGCCCCGGTGGCTGCGGTCGCCACCGCGACGGTCGACGACAAGGCCGCCGTCGACAACTTCACGTTCGAGCTCGACACGTGTCGCCGCGGCGCCGAGCGCGACGCTCGGTCGTTCGCCGACGCGCGCAAGGAGCGGTCGCCGCGCGATCTCGACCCCGGTAACACCGCCCAGCGGCTCGCCACGTGGGTCGAGCGCATGCGGAACGCGTCGCGCGCCGGCATCGGCAGCGAGCGCGGGCTCGCGGCGCTCGCCGACGCCGATCGCTGGGCCGAGATCATCGCCGCGCAGATCGCGGAGCTCACCCTCTTCGCCGAGGCCTGCGACCTGTTCCGCGCCGAGGCCGAGGTCGACGGCCGCGAGCTCGCGATCGGTGCCGCGCTCGATTCGGTGGACTGGAACTTCAGCCGCGATCCCGAGCGCGTCATCATCGCGTGGGACGCCGCGAAGAAGCTCATCGCCTCGTTCGAGCAGCCGCGCTTCGCGCAGGTCCCCGAGGTCCAGGCGATCGTCGCGCGGTACCACGAGACCGAGCGGCGCATCGAGGCCGAGCTCCGGCCGCTCCTCGACCGCCTCGCGATCGCGCCGCTCCTGCAGGCGGCGACGTACCCCGTCGAACGGCTGCGCCGCGCCATCGATTCGCAAGACGAGGAGGGCGCGCTCGCGGCGCGGCGCGAGCTGCGCGCGGCGATGGTCCCGCTCGAGCGCTACGCCGCCGACGCGGACGTCGACGACCTGCTCCGCAAGGCCGGGCGCGCCATGCGCCAGGCCGAGACCGATTTCGGCGACGGCTTCGTCCTGCGCGAGATCCAGCACGCGGAGAGCGTCGTGCGTCCGCTGGTCGAGCGTGTCGAGCGCGCCGTCGTCCTCGCGTCGGCCTTTCGCATCCGCGAGCACGCGCCGCGCCTGATCGCGCGGCTCGGCGAGCTCGCGCCGTTCCTCGCGCACCAGCGCGCGCAGATCCTCGAGGCGCGTGCCCGCGCGGCGCTGGCGAAGATCGAGACCGCCGTGGGCGCCTCCATCGCGCGCGAGGTCGCCGTCGCCGAGGCCGTGCCGCGGTTCGCGGTCGACATCACGGCCGACACGAAGGTGCAGGCGGCGCTGCGCGAGCTCGACGCACCGTTCGCGCGCTACGAGGAGACGCAGGCCAAGGCGCGCCTCGCGTTCGAGGCCGAGGTCGACTGCGCCACCGGCTCGTGCGCCGCGTACGCGCAACGCAACGCGGAGAGCGCGGCCGAGGACATGATCGACGCCGCGCGCCGCGCCGAGGAGCTGGCCGACGCGCTGCGCCGCCTCGATCGCAACCATCCGGCGGTGGCGGCGACGGAGGACGCGGTGCCCGCGCTCGTGAAGCGCGCCCAGGCGTGGAAGCGCCGCGCGGCGCAGCGCTGCGCATACGCCGGCGCGATCTACCGCGCGCGCACCGCGCTCGGCGACGCCGACCGCGCGCGCCAGGGCCTCACCCCCGGCGACGCGTACGACGCCGCGCGCGTCTGGCCCGAGGTCCTGCGTCACCTCCGCATGGCCGACACGCCGATCGCGGGCGCGCGCGCGGAGCTCGCCGACGACTGCGACGAGGCCGACGCGCTCGCCGCCGAGGTCGCGGCGATGCGCACGGAGGCCGCCGACGCGCTCGGCGCCGCGTGTCTGGCCGAGGCGACGCGCCTCGCGATCGCGAACGACGCGAGCGGCGCCGAGCGCTCCGCCCAGAGCCTGCGGGACCCGCTGCCCGACGCGCCGCAGAACGCGCAGATCGCCGCGGCGATCGCCGGCACCGCCGACGCGCGCCAGCGCGCCGAGGCCGAGATCGCCGCCGGCGGCGAGCTGATCCGCGCGCGCGCCGAGACCGCGGCGCAGACCCTTCGTCCGGCGTTCGACGCGTGGGCGGAGGCGCGCGCGCCCATCACCGTCCTCGGCGGCTCGATCGTCGCCGACCTCGACAAGTACCGCGGCCAGTGGATTCGCTGCCACGCGCGCCACCTCGGCCGCCTTCTGTACGACCACCACGACGAGGTCAACGGCGACATGTTCCTCTTCGAGTACGAGGAGGGCGTGCGCGAGGCGCTGCTCGCCGGCATGAAGCGGCTCGACGACCTGTACGAGCGCATGGCGAAGCGGGCAGGGGAGCGCCACGGCGTCGACAACGTCCCGACCTCGACGCAGCACTACCCGCGCGACGCGCATTACCTCGCCGAGATCGTCGGCCTCGGCCAGTACACCCCGCAGCGCGAGGTGCGCGACAACTACGGCCGCCTCCTCGGAACCGTGGACGGCGCGCCGTATCCCGTGCCGCGCGTCGTCATCCGCGGCGTCGCGACGACGTACTTCGTCGTCGTGCCCGGCCACGCTCCGAGCCTCGACGCCATGGACGAAGGAGGTGTCGCGTGAGGAACGCCGACATGCGAACCCTGGCCTTGCTGCTGTGTCTCGTGGGGTGCGGCAACGTCCGATCGGACCCGCCCGACGGCGGCGACGACGACGTCGACAGCGGGGGCGGCGACATCGACTCGGGTACGACCGACGATGCACCCTCCACCGACGCACCGACCAGCGGCGTGGCCACGGTGCAGGTGCAGCTCGCCGGCGTGGCCACCGGCGGCTTGAAGGTCAACTTCCAGGAGGCCGACGGCTCGCTGATCAGTGAAGCCGACACGGATACCTCGGGGACCGCGACCGGGACCATCCACGCGAACGCGATGGTGACGATCGCGGTCGGCCCGCGAGCCCTCGTGACGATCACCGGCGTGAACCCGGGCGAGACCATCACCCTCAGGACGCCCCCGCCCTTCGACAACAGCAGCGCGGGCACCGTCACGTTCAGCGCGGCCACCGAGGCGCCCAGCAAGTCGTTCTATCGCGTCGATCTCGGCAACGACGTGTACTCGACCTTCGTCACGATGACGAGCGGCACGCGGTCGCTGAGCCTGTCGCGCGGAAACCTCGACGGAAATGGCAGGTTCAACCTGTACGCGGGGACGTACGACACGGGCAATCGCCTCATCTCGTACACGTTCTCGAACAACATCGTGCCGAACGCGTCCGGCACGACGGCGGTGAGCCTGCCCAACAACTGGCGCACCGACCTGAACGAGTTCGTGCTCAGCGTCAACGGCGCGCCGACCGCCGCCACCCAGCTCCGCGGGACCACGTGGTCCGAGACTGCCAACCTGCAGTTCGCGCCCAACGACTTCGGGACGTCGATCACGCCGCTGTCCGCGGCGATCAACGGCGGCAACGCGTCGGTCAATCAGCGGTACCCGGGCAGCTTCGGCGACTTCGTCCAGACGGTCGCCGACGTCACCTTCGGAACGACGCGCGAATCGGCGTCGTTCTGGCGGCGCGTGGCCCGCCCCGCCGGCGCGTTCACCATCGCCGCGAACAACTTTCCGGCGCGCATCGGTACGCCGGCGCTCGACAAGACGGTCCCGACCCGGCCCGTGGCCAGCTGGACCGTCACCGGCAGCACCGTGAACGGCGACGCCACCATCATCGACCTCGGCTGGCGCGACGCGAGCAACCTCGCGTACGAGTGGCTCGTGTATGCGCCGCCCGCGACCACGTCGTTCGCGATCCCGGCGGTGTCGAGCTCGCTCACGGCGCAGGCCCCGGGCCAGTCGACCTACAACATGCTGCGCGTGACCCAGGCGAACCTCGATCCGGTCGGCGGCTACGCCTCGTTCCACCTCGCGCCGGTTCGCGCCGACGGTGACACGTATCCGATCCCGGTCGGGTTCACGGCGTGGGCCTACGACTCGAACTACACGACGACGCCGTGACGCGCCCGCTCGCGCGCTACACGAGCGCGCGACCGAAGGGCGAGTCGGCCACGGGGCGAGTCTTCACGCCGCCTGCCGGGCGTGCCGAGGCTCGACGCCGTCACGCTCGGGCGATGCGGGCGCCGCGGCCATCACCGAGGGCGTCGTCGCCCGCGGCGCGCGCTTGCCGCCGGGCAGGGCGTACCGGAAGATCTTGCCGACCACGCTGCCGAGCTGGCGCGCGAAGCTACCGGTGGTGTAGCGCTGGCCGTAGCGCTCGCAGATCTCGCGGACCCGCGGCGCCATCTCCGGGTAGCGCGACGCCGGGATGTCGGGAAACAGGTGGTGCTCGATCTGGTGGCTGAGGTGCCCGGTCATGACGTGGAACGTCGAACCGCCCTCGATGTTCGCCGAGCCGGCGAGCTGGCGCAGGTACCACTGACCGCGGCTCTCGTCGACGACCTCGTCCTGATGGAAGATCCGCACGCCTTCGGGGAAGTGGCCGCAGAAGATGACCGCGAACGTCCACAGGTTGCGGGTCAGGTTGGCGAGCAGGTTGCCGGCGGCGACGCGCGGCGCGTTGCCGAGCGCGAGCGCCGGGAAGACGACGTAGTCCTTGGCCAGCTGCCAGCCGGCCTTGCGCAGGAACGGCCGCGCGCGCTCGCGCAGCTGGCCCCAGGTCTGCTTGCCGCTGCTGACCTCGTCGATGCGCAGGTCGTGCGTGGCGACGCCCCACTGAAAGTTCGCGGCGAGGAACGCGGCGACGATGGGCTGGCTGAGGTGGCGCGGATACCAGCGCTGCTCGGGGCTGATGCGCAGGAAGCCGTAGCCGATGTCGCGATCCTTGCCGAGGATGTTGGTGAAGGTGTGGTGCTCGAAGTTGTGGTAGTGGCGCCAGTCGGCGGCGGTGCACGACGTGTCCCACTCGTAGCTGGAGTCGAGCTCCGGATCGCGCGTCCAGTCGTACTGGCCGTGCATCAGGTTGTGGCCGATCTCCATGTTGTCGAGGATCTTGGCCAGGCCGAGCGCGCCGCTGCCCAGCACGAAGCTGACCGGGCCGATGCCGAAGTGAAGGAGGAGCCGGCCCGCGGCCTCGGCGCGGTGCGCGGTGCGGATGACCGCGCGGACGTGGTCGACGTCGCGCTGGCCGAGGTCGGCGCGCACCTCCGCGCGGAGGGCGTCGAGCTCGCGACCGAAGGCGTCGGCCTCGGCGCGGGTCAAGATCCTGCTGGGGGAAGTCATGATGGGTCCTTTCGTCAGAGGGCGAGCTCGAGATCCGAGCGCCCCCGAGAGATGCAGAGCTGGATGTCCTCGTCGGGATCCGACGAGATGGCGCCGGTGCGCAGGTTCTCGACCACGCCGCTGGTCTTGCGGCACTTGCAGGTCTGGCAGATGCCCATCCGGCAACCGGACGGTGGGCGCTCGCCGGCGCGCTCGAGCTGTTCGAGCAGCGTGCCCGCGCCGTCGCCGGCGACGGTGCGCGCCGCGCGAGCGAGGCGGATCGCGATCGGGGCGCCCGGTGCCGGCACGGTGACGGGCGGAGCAGCGAAGTGCTCGCGGCGGAGGCGCGCGCTGGCGCCGGCGTCGGCCCACATGCGCTCGACGCGCGCCATCAGGCCGGCCGGCCCGCACAGGAGCGTGGTTCGCGCCGCGAAGTCCGGAACCAGCCGCGCCAGCCGCGCCTCGTCGAGGTCGCCCTCGTGGACGAGCAGCCGCAGGCCGGCGTGGCGCGCCGCGAGCGCGTCGAGCTCGCGGCCGAAGATGACGTCGTCGCGGCGGCGGGCGTGGACCACCATCACGGCGTCGCGCAGGGCGTCGCGATCGACGAGGTCGCGGACGATCGACATCAGTGGCGTGACGCCGCTGCCCGCGCCGAGGAGGAGTAGCGGCGCGGGGGGCCCCACCGGATCCGCGTCGAGGACGAAGTCGCCCGCCGCCGGGCCGAGGCGGAGCACGTGCCCGGGGCGGACGTGCTCGTGGAGCCAGCGCGAGACCTTGCCGCTGGCGACCCGCTTGACCGTGATCGCGACCCGCGGGTCCGACGGCGCCGACGAGATCGAATAGCAGCGGCGATGCCGGACGCCGTCGATCTCCACCTCGACGGTGGTGTACTGGCCGGCGCGATGCCCGGTCCAGTGGCGGTTGGGGCGGAGCACGAAGGTCTTCGTGTCGGGCGTCTCGGTGATGACCTCGACCACCCGGGCGCGAATCTCGCGGGGCGACCAGGTCGCGTGGAGCTGGCCCGACCAGAACGCGGCCTGGCGATCGAGGAAGAGGCGGCGGGTGAAGGTGCGGAGCAGGTTGGACTGCATTTCTACTGAACCGTAAGTTACGCGTGCGTAGGTTACCGTCAAGAGCAATTCGACGACGGCCTCGGTGAACCCGCCACACTCGTGGGCCGGGTTACCGTTGCGTAACCTACCTGGGTGTTCTAGGTTGCCGGTATGAGTCGCCGTCTCCCCGCGTCCGAGCGACGCTCCCAGCTGATCGACGTCGGCCGGGCGGTCTTCGCCAAGCGCGGCTTCGAGGGTGCCTCGATGGAGGAGATCGCCGACCGCGCCAAGGTCTCCAAGCCGGTTGTCTACGAGCACTTCGGCGGCAAGGAGGGTCTGTACGCCGTCATCGTCGACCGCGAGATGGACTACGTGGTGCGGCGGATCGTCGAGGCGATCGCCACCGGCTCGCCGCGCGAGCGGGTCGAGAAGGCGAGCCTCGCGTTCCTGGCCTACGTGCGCGACGAGCCCGATGGCTTCGCCGTGCTCTCGCAGGACTCGCCGATGACGTCGTCGCGCGGCCGGCTCTCGAGCCTGCTCAACGATCTCGCCGAGCGCGTCGGCGACGTCTTCGCGTCGTCGTTCAAGGCCGCCGGCTACGACCCGCGCGCCGCGCCGATCTATGCCCACGCGCTGGTCGGCATGGTCACGTTCGTCGGCAAGTGGTGGACCGATGTCCGCAAGCCGTCGGTCGACGAGGTCGCGAAGCACATCGGGGCGCTGGCCTGGATGGGCCTGCGCCATCTACCCCGCAAGCCGACCCTCAAGAGCCGGCCCGAGTGAGGGCCGCGCCGCGCGCGCGCGCGTCAGCTCACGAGCGCGGCGCCACGACCCGATAGCTGCGGAACCGCTTGTTCTTGATGCGGCATTCACGGAGCGCGGCGAGCACGCGTGGGGCGTGGGCCGCCGCGACGGCGACGAAGCTGATGCGGTCGGTGATGGTGATCACCCCGATGTCGGTCGCGGCGAGCCCGACGGCGGTGGTGAGCGCACCGACGATGTCGCCCGGGCGGAGGCGATCGCTCCGGCCGCCCTGGATCGCGATCGTCGTCATGGCCGGCGGCGGCGGTAGCGCCGCGTCCGCAGACGGGACCGGCGTGACCGGCACGTCCGCCAGTGGGCCGACGCGCGGCCGGCTCTCGGCGAGGCTGATGGCGAGGCCCGACTTACCTGCACGTGCCGTGCGGCCGATGCGGTGGACGAAGACATCGGGCTCGCGCGGCAGGTCGTAGTTGATCACGGCGCCGAGGTTGTCGATGTCGAGCCCCCGCGCCGCGACGTCGGTGGCGACGACGAAGCGCAGGCTGCCGTTCTTGAGCAGCAGCAGCACGGTGTTGCGATCGTGCTGCTCCATACCGCCGTGCAGGGCGACGGCCGCGAAGCCCGCGGCGTCGAGCGCGGCGGCGACCTCGTCGCAGGTCTCGCGGTGATTGCAGAAGATCACCGCCGACGTGGGCTGATGGTGACCCAGGATGCGAATCAGCGCGGGCACGCGCTCCCCGCGCGACACGACGCAGAGCACCTGCGTGATGCGCGTCGTGAGGTCTTCGGTCGGTGCCGTGACGTGGAGGGCGTCGCGCTGGTAGCTCGCGCTGAGGGCGCGCACCGCGTCGGGGAAGGTCGCCGAGAACAGCAGGGTCTGGCGCTCCGCCGGCGTGGCGCGCGCGATCGTGGAGACCACCTCGACGAAGCCCATCTCGAGCATGCGATCGGACTCGTCGAGGACCAGTGTCCGGACCCCGGACAGATCGAGCCGCTCGCGCTGCAGATGGTCGGCGACTCGACCCGGCGTGCCGACGATGACGTCGGCGCCGTGCTCGAGCGAGGCGCGCTCGCGTTGCACCGACGTGCCGCCCGAGAGCGTCAGCACGCGGAGGTGCGGCAGCGGGCGCGCCAGCCGGCGCAGCTCCTCGGCGACCTGGGCCGCGAGCTCGCGCGTGGGACACAGCACCAGCGCACCGGGCCGCTCACCTCGCGGCGTGGTCCGCGAGAGCAGGGCGAGGCCGAAGGCCGCCGTCTTGCCGGTGCCCGTGGCTGCCTGACCGAGCACGTCGCGCCCGGCCAGCATCGCGGGCAGCGCGAGCGCCTGGATGGGCGTCATCTCCCGATAGCCGAGCTGCTCGAGGTTGGCGAGCCAGGCGGGCGCGAGGGACAGCGACGCGAACGACATCGTGGCCACACGTAGAGCACGTTCGCCGCCGGACGAGTAGAGTGCGCCGCGTGTCGTTCGCGTCGCTCGGCCTGTCCGCGCCCCTCCTGCGGGCGGTGTCATCCATGGGGTACGAGGAGCCGACGCCCATCCAGGCGGCCGTCATCCCGGAGGTCCTCGCCGGCCGCGATGTCTGGGCCAAGGCGAGCACAGGCACCGGCAAGACCGCGGCCTTCATCTTGCCGATCCTGCACCGGCTCGGCCCCATCACGACGCCGCGCCGGGTCCAGGCCTTGATCCTCTGCCCGACGCGCGAGCTCGCCAAGCAGACGCTCGAGGTCATCGCGGCGCTGCGCGCGCACCTGCCTCGCCGCCCCAAGGCGGTCGTGGTGCTCGGCGGCGTGTCGATCAATCCGCAGATGATGGAGCTCCGCGGGGGGGCGGACATCGTGGTGGCCACACCGGGCCGACTGCTCGATCTCGTCGACAAGAATGCGCTCACGCTCGGCGCGGTGAAGCAGCTCGTCCTCGATGAAGCCGACCGGCTCATGGACAACAACTTCAGCGACGAGCTGGCGCGGATCGTGGCGCTCTTGCCGGCGGCGCGCCAGACGCTCCTGTTCTCGGCGACGTTCTCGCCCGCGCTGAAGAAGCTCGAGAAACAGCTCCTGCGCGAGCCGGTGCGTCTCGAGGCCGCCGAGCCCGTCACCGACGTGCCCGCCATCACGCAACGGGCGATCGAGGTGGACGCCTCGCGCCGCACCGCGCTCTTGCGGCACCTGCTCGAGACGCAGGCCTGGGAGCGTGTGCTGGTGTTCGTGGCGACGACCCACGCGACCGAGCACGTCGCGGCGAAGCTACGGAGAGCGCACATCGACGCGATCGCGCTCAGCGGCGAGCTGAGCCAGAGCGCGCGCACCAGCGCGCTCGACCGGTTTCGCGCGTCGCGCGTGCAGGTGCTGGTGGCGACCGACCTCGCGTCGCGCGGCCTCGACATCACGGGTCTTCCGGCCGTGGTGAACTACGACCTGCCGCGGTCGCCGACGGACTACCTGCACCGCATCGGTCGCACCGGCCGCGCGGGGGAGACGGGCGTGGCGGTGAGCTTCGTGACGGCAGAGATGGCCGCGCACTTCGCGCTGATCGAGAAGACCTACCAGCACTGGGTGCCGCGCGAGCGTATCGCCGGCTTCGAGCCGACACAGGCGCCGGCGCGCCCACCCTCGACCGGCGGCATCAAGGGCGCCCGGATGAGCAAGAAGGACAAGCTGCGCGCGAAGGGCACGACGACGCCGTAAGGCGGTCGTGCTACCAGGGGCGGGTGCAGGTCCTGGTCACCGGCGCCGCCGGATTCATTGGCTCCCACGTGACGCGTGCGCTGCTCGCGCGCGGGCACCAGGTCGTCGCGCTCGACGACCTGTCCGGCGGGTTTCGCGAGAACCTCGACCCCCGCGCGCGCTTCGTGGAGGGATCGATCGTCGACGTCGCGCTCGTCGACCGCGTGTTCGACGAGCACCGGTTCGGCGCCGTGTTCCACCTGGCGGCCTACGCCGCCGAGGGGCTGAGCCACTTCATCCGCCGCTTCAACTACCAGAACAACCTGATCGGCAGCGTGAACCTCATCAACGCGTCGATCCGCCACGAGGTCGGTTGCTTCGTCTTCACGTCGTCGATGGCGGTCTACGGGCGTGCGACGCCGCCCGCCACCGAGGACCTGCCGTATGCGCCGGTGGATCCGTACGGCGTCGCGAAGGCCGCGGTCGAGCAGGACCTGCGCAGCGCACGCGAGGTGTTCGGCCTGCGCTCGATCATCGTGCGTCCGCACAACGTCTACGGCGAAGGCCAGAACATCGGCGACCTCTACCGCAACGTGGTCGGCATCTTCATGAACCAGTGCCTGCGCGGCGAGCCGCTGACCATCTTCGGCGACGGCAGCCACACGCGCGCGTTCACCCACGTCTCCGACGTGGCGCCGGTGATCGCCGAGCTGATCGATCAGCCGGCCGCGTACGATCAGATCGTCAACGTGGGCGCCGACGCCGTGGTCTCGATCCAGGAGCTCGGCGAGCGGGTCAGCGAGGCGATGGGCGTGCCGTTCCGCCCCCGCTACCTGCCAGACCGCGTCGAGGTCGCGCACATCTACCCGTCCCACGCGAAGGCGCGCACGCTGCTCGGCTACCAGTGCCGGACCGATCTCGACACCGGGCTGCGCGCGATGGCCGCCTGGGTGCGGGCACGTGGCGCGCGGGCGACGCCGGCGTACGCGACGCTCGAGGTCGACCGCGGTCTGCCGCTGCGCTGGCGCGAGTCCTGAGGATCACGCGCCGTCGCGCCACGCGCGCAGCACCGCGTCGATCCGGGCCAGGTAGTCGTCGTCGCGCACCACCTCCTGGTAGCCGGGGACCGCGCCGACCCACGCGCCGATGCGCGGGTTGGGCGCCGCGGTGAGGTACACCGTCGGCAGACCGAGCAAGGCGGGCCCGTCCATGCCGGCGGTCGTGACGCCGAGCTGACCGACCAGCCCGTGCGCGCGCCGTAGCTGCTCGAAGAGCTGGAGCTGCGCGCGCCGCATGCCCTCGCCCTGGAAGAGCGGTTGCTTCCAGAACAGCGTCAGGTCGATCGCGCCGGGCGGCATGTCACCGCCGCCGACGGCGTCGCCGATCAGCACCGGCACCAGGTCCGCCGCGCGCGCGCGCGCCACCAGAAGGGCGAGCTCCGGGTAACGCGTGTTGCGGTCCGGGTGGTGCGCGCCGTGGCGCACCCAGAGGAGCACCTTCGGGCCCGCCGGCGCCGCTGTCAGCGCGCGTGCGGCCCAGTCGACGATGTCGGGCGGGACCGGCGCGTCGTCGAGGAACGCCGCGCGCACCCGGCGCTGCGCCGCGTGCGGATCGGCGCGGAACGCGGCCGCGATGATCGCGGTGAGCGGCTTGTTGGCGCGCGGTCGCGAGCGGTACGGCTGCACGCGCGCCGCCAGACCGGCGTCGCGCAGGAAGCGCTCCGCCGCGGCGGTCTGCGGCTTGCTGGGCTCCACCTGGATCGCGACGCCGGCGAGCACGGCGGCCGCGGCGAGATACCAGCCCTCGCCGAACGAGAAGCCCGGATCGGCGTGGAAGGTGTACGCGTGGTTGCGCTCGTCGACGATCCGTCGAGCCGCGCGCGCCGACGCCTCCGCCGCACGCGCCGCCTCGTGCGCCGCCGGTCGATCGAGCCCGCCCGCGATGCGCGCCGCTGCGCGCGCCGAGGCCTCGGCCACCTGGACGATCTCCTCGACGCGCTCCCAGCCGTCGTCGCAATCCTCGGGCGTCGGCGCGCGCTGGGCGCCGAGCGACAGCTGCCCCGCGCCATGCCGCGCGTCCTCGGCGCGGGCGGCGTGCGCGTGCACCAGCGTCGCCCGCGCGCTGGCCACCGTCGCCGCGTCGTTCGCGCCGGCGAGCGCGAGCCCCAGCGCGGCTTCGCCCCGCTCGATCGCGCGCGCCAGCGTCCGCCTCAGCTCCTCACGCGCCGCCGGCAGCGGTAGCTGCTTCGCGTGGGCGAGCGCCTCCGCCGCCTCGCGCGCGAGCGCGCGCGCGTCCGTGGGGTCGGCGGGGTCGGCCGGGTCGGCCGGGTCTGGGCGGGTCGACATCGTGGCGATGCCGCGCTTGTGCCACGAACCGACCGCGCGCGCATCAGTCGAGCTGACCGGTCGCCGCGATCTTCAGGTCGACGCCGGCGCTCGGCGGATAGATCGCCGCCTCGGCGGCGCCGCTCAGCCAGATCGCGTTGGCGCCGCCGTTGTTGCGCCAGAGGATGTCGCTGGTCCCGTCGGCGTTGAAGTCGCCGGTGCCCTTGATCTGCCAGTCGAGGCCGGGGCGGCCCGGATACCACTCGCCGATCCTGCTGCCGCCGTTGACGAACCAGATCGCGACCTGGCCGTCACCCGAGTTGCGCCACAGGATGTCGTCGTGGCCATCGTTATTGAACCGGCCGGTCCCCGCGATCACCCAGTCGGTGGTGATGGTCCCATCCAGGAAGGTATCGGGGCGAAGGGCCCCCTTCATCATCCAGACCGTCATCCGACCGGTGTCCGTCCTGCGCCAAAGGATGTCGCTCACGCGGTCTCCGTTGAAGTCGCCGATCGCCGCGACCTGCCAGGGAGGCTCGATCGTGTTCGGCATGGGCTGCGCCTCACCGAGCTTCGTCGCGCCCTCCATGAACCAGACCGTGGCCCGGTTGTTTGCCGGATCGCGCCACAGGATGTCGCTGATCCCGTTGCCGTCGAAGTCTCCGACCGCGAGCGCCTGCAACGCGAGCGGCGAGCTCGTGGACAGCGCGCCCAGCTTGGTGCCGCCGTTCATCCGCCAGATGACGAGCTCGCCCGAGAATAAAGACCGCCACAGGATATCTGCCTTGCCGTCGCCGTCGAAGTCGCCGGTGCCCACGAGCTGGTAGCCCGCCGCATTGCCGACGACCGTTCCGGTCGCGGCAGCGCCGTTCATCGTCCAGACCGAGACCCTGTCGGTGCTCGTCGCGCGCCAGATGATGTCGGTGGTTCCGCACTGCGACGCGGTGCCGACGCCGACCGCGGCCCACGCGCAGCTCACCGAACGCTGCACCTGCGCCGGGAACCCCAGCGCTGCCGCCGCCTGCTCGGTCATGGTGCGCAGCTGCGCGTAGTTGGTGTTCGACACCATGTACGAGCGCTGCGCCTTGTAGAAGATGGCCACGGCGTCGAGCATGCCGATGCCGGTGACGTTCACCTGCGTCTGTGCGCGCGGGTGGCTGCCGCCGCGGGCGAGCAAGCAGAACGCGAGGCCCGCGACGCTTCCGCCGAAGTGCGGATCCTGGCTCCCGAGCGTCGCGTCCCACCGGTCGAGAGACCTCGCGTCGACCTTCTTGGGATCACACAGGTCGCGAATCGGCTTGTCCCTCGCGGTCTCGCCGATGGTCCAGGTCCTCTGCTGGAGGCGCAGCGGGTTTCCGTTCTGTCCGCGGACGGACCAGGCCTCGACCATCGCGCCGAAGATGTCGGAGAGGCCCTCGTTGATCGCGTCGGGCTCACCGCTGCCGTTGAGGTCCACCTCGTTGTATGTGACCCAGTGCGCGAACTCGTGGGCGACGACGTCGAGGGCGCGAGCCTGCGGTTGGCACTTCGCCGTTCCGTCTCCGTCGCCGAAGACGAGGAGTCGCGCGCGGTACGCCGGGATGGCGCTCCAGTACCACGTGAAGTACGACTCGCAGGAGCTCTCTCCGTAGTGGACGCTCGCCGCGATCGTGCCGCCCTGGTTGTCGTGCGAGTCTCGCTGCAGGAGCTGCTTGTACGCGTCGTACACGACGCCCAGGTTGTCGAAGGCGGTGTTGACCTCGGGATCTCCCGAGGCCGGCCCGCCCTCGTATCGTCGGAGCGGGCCGGGAAGGTAGTACCCCTCCCAGTCTTTATCTTCGTGCTGCGCGTCGTAGACCGCGCGGGCCTTCGCGTGATCGACGAGATCTTGTACCTCGGCGACCGCCGCGCGGTCGACGTCGACGAACGCGCGCAAGAAGCGGTGCTCGTCTTCGGCGCCCTGGAGCATCAGCTCGTAGGCCTGGTACGGCGCGCCGCCGTCTGCTGGCTGTACGTACACCAGTCGATGCTCCATGACGACGGAGTCGGCGAGGCGCGGATCCGCGGCCGCGATCTCGAGCGCTCGCGCCTCCGAGATCGCGCGTGAGCCGAGCGTTGGATCGAGATCTCCACGCGCCGTGCCGTTGATCGCCGTGATCGTCCCCTGCGGGTCGACGTGCACGATGAGCTCGCTGCCGACGACGTCAAGGCCGTCGTGGACCTGCTGATAGCGGAAGTGGCGGCTGCCGTCGTCGTCGGTCTTCACGCGCGCCAGCACGAGCTCGTCGGGCTGCAGGAGGAACGGCGCGAGCGGCGCGGCCAGCACGGCTTTGAGCTGCGCGTCGGCCGTGGCGTCGTCGGTCGCGGCGGATGCCCCGATTTCTGCCAGCGAGCCGGCGAGGAAGCGCGGCACGCCGTCGTCGGTGCGGTCGAGCACCTGCACGTCGGGCAGCGCAGCGAGCGCCTCCTCGATGTCTGCGACCTCCGCGGCGTTGTCGCGCGCCCCCGGATCGTCGCCGGGCGGCGCAGGTTCAGATTGGCAGCCCGCGACGATGGCGAGGCCGAGGCACCCGAGGGAACGCATCATCAGCTTCATGCCGGCGGCGCATTGCATTCACCGCGCCCAGCGCGATCCGCACACTTGCCGCCGCGTCTGCCGGACCGTGCCGCTGTCGCAGCCCGATCGGCCGGACAGTCTGCACGAACAACTCGTGCGCGGCGGTGTCGCACCCACGGCCCCTGGCCGGCGCGTAGCCTCGGTCGGCGCCCGGTCGGCGGCCGAGTCGCGTCAGAACGGGATGTCGTCGTCTTTGCGGCTGCGCCCCTCGGCGGGGCGGTAGTCGTCGTCCGGGGGCGGCGGCACGTCGCGATCGCGCGGGTCGCCGCTGCCGCCACCGCCGCGTCCGCCGCTGCCGCCATAGCCGCGTCCACCGCTACCGCCACCACCGCCGCCGCCTCCGCCACGCCCCGTCGAGCCTCCGCCGCGCGAGGCCTCGACCCGCCAGACGTCGAGGCTATTGAAGTACTTCACCTCGCCCTGCGGACTCTTCCATTCGCGTCCGCGCAGGCTGAACTCGATCCGCACGTCGTCGCCGACGGAGAACGAATCGAGCTGCGAACACCGGTCACCGGTGAGCTGGAACAGCACCACCTGCGGGTACTTCGGATTATCATTGATCTCGACGACGAACTCGCGCTTCGAAAACTTCTCGGAAACCTGTTTCGTCTCGAAGATCGTATGGAGCTTGCCGGTCGTCTCGATTCCCATGCCGCGCAGGATACCCGCGTTTCACCTGTAGAGTTGACCCATGACAAGAGGTCTCGTGGCGTGCCTCATGGTGGTCGTGTCCTGTTCCGGAGCGTCGCCTCCGCCGACCGAGCCGATCGGTGGAGGAGTCCCGCCGCCGCCGGCACCGGACGCGACGCCGTCGCCCTCTAGCTCCTGTGTTCCGGACGCGACGCAGTGCTGCATGCCCGACGGACAGCTCGTCCGGCCGGGCGGCTGCCAGCCCCACTATCCCGACAACGTCCAGCCGGCGACGACCCGCGGTCCCGATGGCCAGTGTGTCGCCATCGAGTGCCACCTGCGATGTTTGCCGGCCGACGCCGCGATCGCGACCCCGACCGGGGACGTTCCTGTCCACCGGCTCTCCGTTGGCGATCGCGTCTGGACGGCCGACGCCCGCGGCGTACGCGTTGCCGCACGTCTGATCCGGATCGCGTCGATTCCGTACGAGGGCGACCATTCGATCGTCGAGGTGACGCTCGCCGGTGGACGCGTGGTGCGCGCATCGGCATCGCATCCGCTCGTCGACGGTTCGCTCGTCGGCAACCTCGCGATCGGCGCGCGCCTCGACGGCGCCGAGATCACGGACGTGCGGATCGTGCCCTACCGCGGCGCGACGTGGGACATCTTGCCCGCCGGCGAGACCGGTACGTACTGGAGCGACGGCGTGCGCCTGGGCTCGACCCTGCGCCAGGCTCGCTGAGCGCGCGCGAAACGTGTCATAGAGCGTGGAATGTCGCTCCAGTGGTACCCGGGCCACATGACGAAGGCACGGCGCGACTTGCTCGCGCTGATGCCATCGCAGGACGTGATGATCGAGGTCATCGACAGCCGTCTGCCCGACGCGAGCTCGAACCCGCTGGTGGCCGAGGTCCGCGGCACGAAGCCGGTGGTCAAGGTGCTCACCAAGAGCGACCTCGCCGACCCGGAGGTGACGCGAGCGTGGGTGGCGTTCTTCGAGCGCGAGGCGGGCGTGAAGGCGTTCGCCGCGACCACCGAACGACCCCAGGTGACGCGCAAACGGATCGCGGAGCTCTGCCAGCAGCTCGCGCCGCACCGCCGTCCGGACCGGCCGCTGCGAGCGGTGATCGCCGGCGTCCCGAACGTCGGGAAGTCGACGCTGGTCAACATCCTGATGAATCGAGTCGTCGCGAAGGTCGGCGACAAGCCCGCCGTCACCAAGCAGCAACAGGTCGTGCACCTCCCCGGCGGGATGGTGCTGACGGACAGCCCGGGCCTGATGTGGCCGAAGATCGAGCACGAGCCGCGCGCGTTTCGCCTCGCCTTCGCGGGTTCGATTCCCGATACCGCGATCGACTACCTCACCATCGGGATGTTCGGTGCGGAGCTCTTGCTCGAGCGATACCCGGATCTGGCGATCGCGCACTACAAGCTCGGAGCGAGACCTCCCAGCGCCGAGGCGCTGCTCGGCGAGATCGGTCGGCGCCGCGGCGCCCTCCGCAAGGGCGGGGCGGTGGACCTCCACAGGGCGGCCGAGGTGCTCGTGCACGAGTTTCGCGCAGGCGTGATCGGGCACGTCAGCCTCGAGTCGCCGCCGATCTCGTGATTCAAAAACCCTTGCGTGACGCGATTCGATCCGCTACATACTGAACCACATGGTTCAGTCTGCGTCGGCACGGCTCGATGCTTCGTTCTTCGCGATCTCGGACGCCACCCGTCGTGGCGTCCTGGAGCAGCTCGGACGCGGGGACGCCTCGATCACGGATCTGGCAGGCCGCTTCCGCATGACCCTGACGGGCATGAAGAAGCACGTCGCCGTCCTCGAGGAGGCCGGGCTCGTCGCCACCGAGAAGGTCGGACGCGTGCGGACCTGCACGCTCGGCCCGCATCGATTCGAGGACGAGACGGCGTGGATCGAGGCGCATCGCCAGCTGTGGGACGCGCGCTTCGACGCGCTGGACAACCTTGTCGAGGACCTGAAACGGAAGGAAACGACCGATGCACGCAAGAACAGAAAGTGACTCCACCCCCGTGAAGAACCCCACGACGTCGGAGCGGACGTCCGACCGAGAGCTCGTCGTCACGCGGACCTTGAACGGCCCCGCGCGGATCATCTTCGAGTGCTGGACCAAGGCCGACCTGCTGAAGCGATGGTGGGTGCCGAAGTCGCACGGCCTCACGCTCCTGTCGTGCGAGACCGATCCGCGTGTCGGCGGCAAGTACAAGCTCGTGTTCAGCCACCCGTCCGCGCCGGAGCCGATGGCGTTCTTCGGCAAGTACCTCGAGGTCACGCCGCACTCGCGCCTCGTCTGGAGCAACGAGGAAGGCGACGAAGGCGGCGCCGTCACCACGGTCACCTTCGAGGAGAGAGGCGACAAGACGCACGTCGTCATGCACGACCTCTACCCTTCGAAGGACGCGCTCGACGCCGCGATCTCCTCGGGCAGCACGAGCTGCGCCGACGAGACGTTCGATCAGCTCGCCGAGCTCCTCGTCACGCAGACCGCGTCCTAGACGCATCCCTCGACATCCCCGCCGACCGTCGCACGTACGCGCCGAGCTGCTCGACCTCGCGCGCCGGGAACGGCCGTCCCCACGCGCGCTCGATCGCCTCTGGGCCCATCGCACCGTCGAGGCGGCGGAGCCCGGCCCAGGCGGCGCGAATCACGACCTCGCGGGGGAACGACTCCGCAAACTGGACCTCGCCGCCGACGCGTCGGCTCTCCTGGTGATAGCGGGTCACGGTCAACGCGATGTCCGACCCGCGTGGCTCGAACGTGAGCACGTTGGCCACCGGCTCCTCGAAGAGGATCACGTCGCGCACCGGCCGCGCCTCGGCCAGCTCGAGCGCCGCGCCCGCGAGCTCGGTCAGCGTGTCGAAGACCGACGACGCGCCGACGCTCCACGTGGTGTCGTCGCCGCGCAGCGTGAAGGTCAGCCAGCCATGCTCGAGCTCGTCGAGGTCCAGGCGGAGCGATGACATCGCGCCAGCCTACCACCGCGAACCGCCCGGACTGAAGGCGAGCGCTCAGCTCTGGCGGCAGTCGGGTTGGGCGCGACCAGGCTTCGTCATCACCAGCTGGTACAGCTGGCCGGCGCGCGCGCGCGACGAGGCGGCCGAGCCCAGGAGGTAGAACTTCCACATCTGGTAGAAGCGGCGATCGTACGTCGCGGCGATCTCCGGGTAGGTCCGGTCGAAGTTCTCCCACCACGCCATCAAGGTCGGGGCGTAGTCGGGCCCGATGTTGTGAAGATCCTCGACGACGAGCTTGCCCTCGACCGCGCGACCGAGCTGGGTGAGCGACGGGGCGACCGCGTCCGGGAAGATGTACTTCGCCCCGAAGGGCGTGCCGCGGTGGAGGCTTCGGTTGTTGGCGATCGTGTGGATCAGGGCGATGCCGTCGTCGACCATGCAGCGATCGATCACGTTCATCACGTCGCGGTGATTCTTGGGACCGACGTGCTCCATCATGCCGATCGACACCACACGATCGAACCGACCCGTGACGTCGCGGTAGTCGCACAGCCGCAGCTCGACCGGCAGGTGCTTCCACAACTGACTACCGAGCGCGACCTGTTCCTTCGAGAGGGTCACACCGAGCACCGAGCAGCCGTACTTCTCGGCGGCCCAGCTCGCGAACCCACCCCAGCCGCAGCCAAGATCCAGCACCCGCATGCCGGGTGCCAGGCCGACCTTGCGGCAGACCAGATCGAGCTTGGCCTCCTGCGCCTCGGTCAGCGTCTTGGCCTGCTTCCAGTAGCCGCACGTGTAGACCATCCGCTCGTCGAGCATCCGGGTGTAGAGATCGTTGCCGATGTCGTAGTGCGCAGCGATCGACGCGGTCGCGCGGGCCTTGCTCTGCAGGTTCATCACCGCGGCCCTGACCGCCAGCGCCCGCAGCCGCCAGCTCCCCGCGATCTTCTGGGCGAGGTCAGCGCGCAGCAGCTTCTCGAGCATCACGTCGAGGGCGTCGGTCTCCCACCAGTCCTCCATGTACGACTCGCCGAGGCCGAGCGAGGAGTCGCGCAGCACGCGCTGGTAGAAGCGGTCATCGTGGACCCGGAGGTCGCTGGGACGAGTGCCGCCGATCTGGACGTCCGCCAGCTCGAACAGTTCGCGTACGATCGCCTCGGCTTCGCGGGTTCGACCGGACCCACCGACGGCGGGCATTACCCGGTCGAACAGGTCGCGGAGCGGTGCGGTCCAGGTCGGAGCAGTCTGGGATGCCACCACCGCTCTGTCTCATGGTGCCGATGGACAGACAAGCGATTGACTCCAGTCTGGCGGCGCGGGATGGTGGCGCGCTTGCCTGGCTCCGCGACGGGAATTTCTTCGACGGCGGAGTTGCGCGCCGAGCTGCGCACCCGCGGCTTCACTGCGCCGGCCACGACGCGGATCCTGCTCGAGCTCGGCTTCCATCTGCTCTTCGCGCTCGGTGGCATCGCGCTGTTCGTGATCGCGGACGCTCTTCCCTGGCAGGCCCTTGGCTTGTTGATCATGACGCTCGGCAACCTCGGCGTCGGCACCAACACCCACTCCGCGTCCCATCACGCCGCCAGCTCGAAGCGATGGGTCAACGATCTCCTGACCTGGTTCGGCTACCCGTTCTTCCTCGGCATGAGCGCCACCTCCTGGCGGCACCAGCACGTCACGTTGCATCATCGAAGCCCCAACGTGGCCGGCGTCGACGGCGACGCCGACCTGATGCCCCTCTTCGCTCTCACCGAGCCCGAGGTCGCGGCCAGTCGGGGCCTCCACCGCATCTACCTGCGGCGCGCGCAGTGGCTGGTCTTGCCGCTCCTCGCCTGGGCCACCGGCTTCGCTCGGCAGAAGAAGTGCACCCTGCGCCTGCTGAAGGTGTTGCGTGATCCCAAGCAGCGGCGCTTGACCCACGTGACCGACGCTGCGGCGCTGATGCTCCATGTGCTGGCCTGGTTCGTCGTGCCGTCGCTGTTCTTCCCGGTGCTCGACGTCGTCGGGTTCAATCTCCTCCGCGTGGCGCTGGTCGGCTACCCCCTGTTCGCCGTGCTGGCGCCGGCCCACTACCCGGCCGCCGCCGTGGCCCTCGATCCCGGCGCCCGGCCGACCGACTCGGTGCGGTTGCAGACCGACACGACCATCAACTTCCGCACCGGATTTCTCGGACGACTGTATTGCGCGGGTCTCGAGTACCAGATCGAGCACCACCTCTTTCCGAACTGCAGCCACGTGCACTACCGCGCGATGAGCCCGCTGGTGAAGGCGTACTGTCAGCGGCACGGCTATCAACATCGGACCCTCGGATGGGCCGAGGCCATCTGGCAGACGCTGCGGGTCTTCCACCGGCCCAAGCCGATGGTCCACGCCGCCGAGGCGAAGGCGGCGCCCTGAGTGGGCTCGAGATGCTGACCTGATCGCATGCGTCGCGCGCGCAGGTTCAGGACTCACATCGTCGGGCCCGTGTTGCGCTACGTGCGCGAACGCGGTGGCGACGCGGCCGCCCTCGGCCGCCGGCACGGTCTGCCCGCGGACGCGGCCACCGCGCCCTTCCTGGAGATCGAGCTCGCACGCTTGCACGCGGTGCTCGATGCCGCCGCGACGGCCGCCGCCGATCCGCTGCTCGGCGTTCACGTCGGCACGAACCTCCCGCGCGAGACCTGGGACGTGTTGCAGATGGCGTGCACCAGCTCCGCGACCCTGCGCGGTGCGCTCGCGAACCTGCCGCGCCTGGTCTCGCTGTTCAACGACGACGTGGCAATCACCGCGCGCGGCGCTCGCGCGGTCACCGTCGAGCACGCGATCGCCGGCGAGCCTGACGGGCTGTCGCGGCACGGCAACGAGCTGTGGGTCGCCGCGTTGCTCGCTCGCGCGCGCCAGGCCACGAACACGCCACTGCGACCGGCGGCGCTGTGGTTCGCGCATCGCGCACCGCCGGCGCGCGAGCTGGCCGCGTTGATCCGCGCGCTCGACGTTCCAGCTCCGAGCTTCGGGGCGGGTGCGACCGGTCTCGAGCTGGCCGCGGAGGACGCCGACCGCCGCTTGCGCACGGCAGATCCAGTGCTGCTGGGCGTGCTCGATCGACTGCTCACGCCGCAGCTCGCCGCGCTCGGCGATCGTCGCACGCTCGCAGCCGGCGTGTGTCGCGCACTCGATGCGGCGCTCTCAGCCGGAGCCTTGCCGAGCATGCACACCGTCGCGCGTGGGCTCGGGGTGAGCAGCCGGACGCTGCAGCGCGAGCTCGCCGAGACTGGCACGAGCTTCCGCGCGCTCGTCGATCACGTGCGCCAGACCCGCGCCCGCACGCTGCTGCATCGCGACGTTCCGATCGACGAGGTCGCGGCGCAGCTCGGCTACTCGGAGCGCTCGGCGTTCGTTCGTGCGTTCGGCCGGTGGGTGGGCAAGAGCTAGTCTGGCGCGTTCGGTCGCGACATCGGCGTGTCGTGTCGCGCGCGAAACCACGGTGATCCGTACCGTGGCGACCCATGAAGCGCTTCGCCTTGCTCCTCCTCCTCGTGTGCGCGCGCACCGCCATCGCCGACGACGCCGCGCCGAGCCAGTTCGTCGGCGCCAGCGTTACCGGGTTCGCGGGCTTCCTCCGTCACAACGTCGGCAGCTACGTGGTCTTCTACGAGCACGGGGTCGGCGACCATCACGCCGTGCGGGCGGGCGGCGATTTCGTGCATATCCATCACGCGGCCGATCACGTGCAGTCGCATCAGTGGACCTATGGTGGCTCGCTCGGGTATCGCTATCACCTGCGCAGCGGCGGTGGCCCGTTTGGCGGTGCCGAGGTCGGCTACCGGTTCGGTCACGGTCACTTCGGCGACCGCGACTCGCCAGATCACGTGATGCTCGAGAGTCACCAGCTCCGCGTGATGCCCGAGCTTGGATACCGCGTGATCCATCCACGGCTTCCGGTTGCGTTCACCATGCGCGTCGCCGCGGGCTATGGTCCGTACGAGGTCACCACCACGCGCGACGACGCCATCGGCGCCGCTGCCGTCCTGCAGTCCGAGGACAATCTCGGCGCGACGGGGATCGCGTTCGATGTCGAGCTCTCTTTCGCGTATGCGTTCTAGGTCGAGTGAACCCAACGCCGTCCCGGGGCTTCACCCGGCGGCGAAGGCCGCGGTGCGCCGCGGGTCGCGGTCGATGCGCAGCCCGGCGATGTGACGCGCGCGGCTCTCGACATGGATGATCGCGACGACGATCTGCGGCGCTGATGCCACGCGGACGATCACGCCCGGCTCACCGTTGAGCCGGCGGACCTCGGCGGTGAGCGAGAGGTTGTCGAGGCGCCGCCACGCGTTCACGAAGCGGCGCATGACTGCCTCGCGGCCGAGGCTCGGGCCCGCAAGGACCGGGATGACACCGCCACCGTCGACGACGCCCCAGGCCTCCTCGGCGAGCAGCGCGGAGATCTGCTCGAGCGAGCCGGCCTCCACGGCGCGGGCGAGCGCCTCGACGACATCGGGGTCGACCGGCGTGTCGACGTCGTCGCGGTGCCGCGCCTCGGCGAGCGCCACGCGGGCGCGGTGGAGCAGGGCTTTCGCCGCGTTGGGGTTGAGCTCGAGGATCGCCGCGACCTCGGCGATCGGTCGGTCGCAGACGTCGTGGAGGACGAGCGCGGCGCGCTGGCGCGGGGTGAGCGCCTGGAGCGCGACGACCACGGCGTACCGCACGTCCTCGCGAAGGATCGCGGCCCGCTCGGGATCCTCGGCGCGCTCGCCGGGCGCCATGTCGGGGAGGTCGAGCGGGTCGACGAGCGTGGTCACGCGGTCACGCACGGTCGCGCGACGCAGGTGGTCCAGGGACGTCGTCGTCGCGATCCGGAGGAGCCATCCGGTTGGGTCGCCGGCGACGACCTGGTCGGCCCGTTCGATCGCGCGCGCGATCGCCTCCTGGCACAGATCGTCGGCGTCCTGGACGGCCCCCGTCATCCGGTAGCAGATCGCCCAGAGCCGCCGGCGATTGCGCTCGATCGCCGCCAGGAGGTAAGGGTCCATGGTCATGAGGACGCGCGAGCCGGTCCCGAGGGTACGCGATCCCGGAACGGCAGCCCCAGGAGACCCGCCGTCGTCTGGACGTCGTCGTCGTCGAAGCCGTCGAGGCCGCACACCACCGTCGGGCCACGCTCGGTGGGCGTGAAGGTCCCGAGCGCGCGGTCGTGGACCGAGAAGATGTTGCCGTAGTTGGTGTCGGTCTCGCGGACGTCCCGCGAGTGATGGACCTTGTGCATGTCGGGGGAGACCGAGACGAGCGCGATCGTTCGGTCGAGCCAGCGCGGCATGCGGACGTTGGCGTGCTCGGCCAGGCCGTTGAGCGCGGACCAGGCGCGGTAGATCGCGAACGAGACGAGGCCGATGCCGAACACGGTCACGAAGAGGGTCAGGGTGGCGTAGCGGAGCAGGCTCTCGCCCGGGTGCTGCCGGATCGTCGTGGTCACGTCCACGACCGGGTCCGAGTGATGGACTCGATGGTATCTCCACAGCGTGGGCACGCGGTGCATCGCGCGGTGGAGGGCGTACCAGGAGAAGTCGAGCGCGAGGATGCCGATGATGCCGGCGGCGATCGGCCCGATCGGGAGCCAGCGCAGGAGGCCGAAGCCGCGCTTCTCCAGCCAGAGCAGGAGGAGGATGAGCGCGGCGTTCAGGAAGAAGGTGCTGAAGAACGTGAGGAAGGTGAGCGCCAGGTTCGGGCCCAGGTGGGCGCGGTGCCAGCGACCGCGCGCGTGCAGCGGGATCACGGTCTCCACGAGCCCGATCGCTCCCATGCCGCCGAGGATCGCTGCCACCGTCGACAGGTTGGTCAGGACGAGGTTCATGCCAGCGAGGACGCGCGGGCCCTCGTTGCGGGTACGCGTACCCGATCCAATCCTTCAACCGTCTCCGGGCGCTTCACTCACGCGTGCAGCGCCGCGTACGCACCACGCGTGCGCCCAAGCCGCGCGTTGACCTCGTCCCACGCGATGTTCTGGAAGAAGGCGTCGATGTACTTCGCGTGCCCGGCCCCGTAGTCGATCGCGTACGAGTGCTCGTACATGTCGAGCACGAGGAGCGGCTGCCCGAACGCGACCGCCTGCGTGTGATGCTGCGACGAGTGGATGCGCAGGTCGCCGCTCTGGAAGTTGAGGTCGAGGGTGACCCAGCCGCTGCCGCCGCCGAGCCCCATCGCCGTGGCCCGGAACTGCTCTTCCCATCCCCCTACCGTCGACCAGGTGCCGGTGATCAACGCCTCGATGTCGCCGCCGACCTTCCCGTCGCCGCCGAGGTTCGCGAAGTAGTGCTCGTGCAGAATCATCGAGTTCGTGAACAGCAGCTCGCGCTCGCGCAGGGCGGCGACCTCGAACCCCGGCGTGTCCTTGGTGACCTGCGCCAGCTCGAGCTCCACCTTGTTCAGGTTCTTCACCGCACCGGCGTAGTTGTTGTCATGGTGCGAGACGAGCAGCGCCTCGGACAGGCCCGTGAGCTTCTTCGGATCGAACGGGAGGTCGCGCACCGCGTGCTTGCCGGGCGCGGTCGGCTTCGGCAGCCTCGGCGGTGTTTTCTTCTTCGCGGCGAACGCGGGGAGGGCGGTGCCCAGCAAGGCACCGGCCGCGGTGAAGCTCACGAACTGGCGGCGGTCGAGCGTCATGGCGCCAGTATGGCCGAATCGCCAATAGCAGTCGGCGCGTTGATCGCGCACGGGTGATCCGCCGGAGCGTGGCAAGAAGTGTCGCGCCGGCCGTGGCCGGTCAGCGACGTACGATCCAGTCCTCGGACTGGTACCTGCGGGTCCCGGCGCCGGAGCAGTTCCGCCGACATGGCGCGGCACGATGCCTGCTACCGTCACCGGCCATGACCCATTCCCGCGTGTCTGCCTTGCTCGCCTGCGCCCTCCTCGCCTGCGGCGACGCCACGAGCGGCGACACGACCGACGCCGCCTCCACCTCCGACGCCGCGATCGACGGCCCGGGCGCGGTGTCGGGCTGCGCGCCCGACGCCCTCGATCGCTGCGACTTCGTCCCCGACGCGCCGTTCGCGGTCTCGAACCCGGTATTCGTCGACCTCTCGTACAGCGACGCGGCCGGCCAGACGCGCACCTTCCAGGTCGCGGTGCGGACGCCCATGGGTGCGCCCGAGCCGCTGCCCGTCGTGATCTGGTCGCACGGTGGCAACGATGGCCGCATCAATGCCGCCAACGTCGGCACCGAGTGGGCCGCCGTGCTCGCCGGCGGCGGCTACCTGGTCGTCACCATCGCCCACGCGCCACGCGATCCGAGCTCGCGCAGCGCGCTGTGTGCCGCGCTCGGCTACGACGCCACCGGCTGCCTCACCTTCAAGTACCTCAGCTGGGATCGCCCGCACGACGTGCGCCGCACCCTCGACTTCGTCGAGACCCAGGCGGCCAGCGGCCCGTTCGCCGGCCGCATCGACGCCGACCACATCGTCTACGCCGGCCACTCGGCGGGCGCAGGATCGGTGGACATGGTCAACGGTGCGTCGCGCGCGATCGCCGGCACCCAGATGATCGTCGACGATCCGCGCCCGGTCGCGTTCATCGCCAACTCGCCCGAGCCCTCGGGCGACGACGGGTTCATCGACGCCTCCTTTGCCGGCTGCGCGCGCCCGACCCTGATCAACACCGGCGTCGGCGACGATACCGGCGATCCCGGCGCGGTCACCATCGGCGAGAACCGCACCCGCGTGTTCGATCTCATGCCGCCGGGCGGCAAGCACCGACTCTTCCTCCTCGGCGAGGCCGCCCGCCACTCCACCTTCGACATGTCGCCCGACGACTGCGAACGCTGGTCGACCGATCGTGGCCTCGATCCCGGCCAGTGCGCGACCTATCGCCGGTGGATCGCATCGTCGGCGCTGGCCTTCCTCGACGCCCACACCCGCAACAGCGGCGGCGGTGCTGCCTACCTCGCCTCCGACAACCTGCGCATCCTCACGGCCGGCGTCGCCACCTGGGACCGCCGCTGATCACACCTTGCGGTCGGCGCGCGCGACTGCGTAGGCCATCGCGATGTAAACGAGGGGGGCCGTTAGCTTCGAGATGGAGGACCTCGACGGCATCGAGACTGCCCATTTCGGCGAGCTCGCGCGCGGGAACGAGGCGAGCACGAGTGCCGACCTTCTGCAGAACACGAAGATCGCCGCAGGTAGCTGAACGAAAACGGAAGCGCACGGGAATCGAACCCTTGTGAACGCACGGCGAATCAACAACGACCGTGCAGCCTTGCAGCGATCACGAGAGGTTCGGTCCGTGCGTCATCCGTCCTGATCCGGCGTGGTCGTCGGTGATCGGCCCGAGCGTGGCAAGGATTTGGCACGACGGGTTGGCGTGATATCGTTCTCGCGATGGCTGGTGCACGAGTACTCCGCTGGAATGGCAAGGACCTCCCGGAGGAGCTTCGTGAGCTGCCCGCCGGGACCTATGTCGTCGAGGCCGTCGATGCGCCCTT
>DATLEB010000237.1:0-52435 GCA_035525615.1 Kofleriaceae bacterium
AGCTCGACGTCTGCGCCAAGAAGCTCGAGGCGGCCGGCAAGACGGCGCCTCCGTGATCGCACGCGCGACCGTCCTCGCGCTCATCGTGATCGCCGCGGCCTGCGGACCAAAGCCGCAGCCGCAGCCGCAGCCGCAGCCGCAACCGCAGCCGCAACCGCAACCGCAGCCACAGCCGGATCCGGCGATGGCCGAGGTGCTCGACGCGTTACGCCTTCACCGCGATCGCATGTGCGCCTGCGCCGACGAAGTCTGCGCGGACAAGGTCGAGGCCGAGCAGTTCGAGTGGGGCTTCGACCACAAGGAGCTGATGGATCGAACCAGGCCGACGATCCCCCAGCAGCAGGAAGCGTCCGCGCTCATCGAAGCCACCGAGGCCTGCGCCCACGCGCAGCGACCGCACTAGATCACGTCACAGAACTCGATCCGCCTCGGCACCTTGTACGGCGCGAGGTTCCGCGCGCAGTGATCGATGATCTCCTCGGCGCCGCACTGCGACTTGGCGACGACGCGCGCCACGACCATCGCGCCCGCGAGCGGGTCGGTGACCACCAGCGCCTGCGCCTGCTTCACCTTGGGAAACGACTCGAGGCAGCCCTCGACCTCGCCGAGCGCGACGCGCTTGCCCTCGACCTTCACGACGTCGTCCTCGCGACCGACCAGGTAGACGCGCCCGCTCTTGTCGAGGCGGCCGCGATCGCCCGTGCGGAACCAGCCCTGCTTGTCGACCGAACCGATCGACGCGGGGCTCTTGCTCGCGCTCTTCGACGACTTCCCGGCGCCGTTGCCCTTGGTCTCGGCGTCGTACGGACCGAGCGACACCGGCGAGAGCGCCTTGGATCGCACCCACAGGGTGCCGTCCTTGTTCGCCACCGGCTTGCCGTCGCTGCCGGTCACGCGCACGTCCACGCCAGGAAGCGCCTTGCCGACCGAGGTCGGGCTCTTGCCGGTGAGATCGAGCGCGACGGTCGCCGCCTCGGTCGAGTGATAGCAGCTGAGCAGGCGCACGCCGTACTTGTCGAGGAACTCGTTGGCGACCGCCTCGTCGAGGCGCGAGCCGGCGGCGAGGTAGCGCGCCTTGGCGAGCTCGAGCTTCTTGGCCGTCGGCAGGCGCGAGAGCTCGGCGTACATCTGCGGCGTACCCGGCAGGACGTCGATGTCGTGCTCGCGGATCAGCTTGCCCACGCGGCGCGCCGACAGCTCCTCCTCGAGGAACATGGTGGCGCCGAGCTTCAGCGTCGGCAGGAGCCCGAGGTCCCAGCCGTAGGCGTGGAAGAGCGGCACCGCGACGAGGATGCGGCTCTCCTGCGTGAGCTCGAGCGCGGCGATCGCGTGGTCGACGGCAGCGATCGTGTTCTTGTCGCTGCGCAGGACGGCCTTGGGATCGCCGAGCGAGTCCGCCGTGAAGAGGATCGCGATGGGCTCGACGTCGACGTCGGGCGTGTCGCGCTTGAACACGCTGCACGTGAGCAGCGTGCCCTGCAGACGGCGACGCACCTCGGCGCCGGCATCGACGCCGGGCGTTCCCAGCGCGGCATGCGCCGCGGCCGCGGCCGGGCCGGGCGCGGTGGTGACACCCGGCGGCACCGTCGTGCGGTTACCGCGACGCGGCTGTGGCGTCACCGGCGGCGGCGTCGTCTGGCCGCTCGCGGTGATGGAACCTTCGGAGCCGCGTGGCCGCGTGACCAGCGCGCGCAACGGCGCCGCGGTCAGCATCAGCTCGAGCTCGCGGGCGCCGGTCGTGGGGTCGATCGGCACCACCGCGGCGTCGAGCTTCGAGAGCGCGAGGGCGAGGATCACGAAGTCGGGCACGTTGCCGAGCATCAGCCCGACCCACGCGCCGTCCTTGATCCCCATCGCCTTGAACTCCTGGGCGCGGCGATCCACGCGATGCAGGAGCCCTCGCCAGGACAGATAATTGTCCCGGTAGACCAGGGCTTTGTTATTGCCCTGGACCCGCGCGGCGCGTTGGAGCCACTGGTATAGGAGGGTCATCTAGGGATGGCGGACAGTTAGAGCTCAGATCGCGCCGCGCGCACTGTAGCAGTGGCAGGCGTTGTGCTCAAGGTGGCCTGTCCAACAGTCGTCAGAGGGCTTGATCCCACCCGGCCCCCTGGCCTTAATCGGGGGCCCTCATGCAACCCGACGTCCCGGATCCGGCCGCCCCGCTTCGCGAGGAGCTGGACGCTCTGCGCCGCCGCCTCGATGACCACGGCACCCTGCTGCGCAAGAACCAGCAGTCGGTCGCCGAGCTGGCCGAGTCCGTGGGGCGCATGGTCACCGGCCAGCGCCGCCGCGAGCGGTGGATGAACGTCAACTCGTTCGCCGCGTACCTCATCTTCACGTTGCTCCTCGGCGGCGCCTTCCTGACGCTCTACCGCTCGCGGGCGCGCGAGCTGGTCCACGCCCGCGACGCCGCGGTGCACGAGCGGGATGACGCGCGGACGCGCGCCCGCCTGCTCGACGAGACGCTGACCAGGCGCGACGCCGGCACGAAGAGCGCGTTCGAGTACTTCACGCTGCTCCAGGAGGGTAAGCGCGCGGAGGCCGTCGCCCGCTACGGCGAGCTCGATCCCGCCGCGCTCACGCCGACCGAGAAGGCGGTGTTCGAGCAGGGTCACAAGCAGGCGCGCGAGGCGCTCGTCGACGCCGGCTACCTGGCCGGGCTCGACGCGGCGAAGGACGGCGAGCACGGCAAGGCGATCGGCGAGCTCCGCCGCGCGCTCGCGTACGAAGAGGAAGGGCCGCGCGCCGCGCAGATGCGTTACTACCTCGGCGTCGCGCTGGTGAAGACCAAGGAGCCCGAGAAGGGCAAGCGCGAGCTCGAGCTGGCTCTCGCCGGCCGCGTCGAGCAGAGCGGCGCCGTCGACGCGCGCTTCTGGCTGGCGAGCGCGCTCGAGGCGATGGGCGACCTGGCCGCGGCGCGCACCGAGTACGACCGCTTCGCGAGCGCGCAGCCGGCGCATCCGCTGAGCGTGGCGGCCCGGCGCAAGTCGATGGCGCTCGCCCGCAAGGCGACGCCGACCAATTGATGCGCACGGCGGTCGCGTTGGTCGCGGCGATCGTCGCATGTGGCGGTGACGACGGCGGCGCGGCGCCGATCGATGCCGGCGATCCCGACGTGGCCACGACGCCCGACGGCACGTGGGATCGGCCGTTCGTGATCGACGCGCTGCCGTTCGCCGTCGACGGCACGACGGTGGGGGCGAGCGAGCGGCGCGTCGCCAACTACAGCTGCGCGCCCGCGATCTTCGAGGGCGGCGCGGAGGTCGTCTATCGCGTCGATCTCGCCGAGGCGACGATCGTCGCGATCGCCGTGGCGGCCGCCGCCGGTGACGTGGACGTTCACGTCCTGCGTTCGCCGGCCGAGAGCTCGTGCATCGCGCGCGACGACCGCGCGCTCGTCGCCGACCTCGCGCCGGGCAGCTGGTGGATCGCCGTCGACACGTACAGCGGCATGGCGGGCGAGATGCCTGGCCCGTATCACCTGACCATCGACGTGCCGCGCTCGACGGCGTGTCTCGAGAATCCCATCCCGGCGTGCGCCGCCGGCGACACGCCCGACGTGAACGGCCCTGTCGCGGAGCCGGCCGGCATCGGCGGCTGTCCGCCCGGCATGACGCCGGCGGGGACGGCCTGCATCGATCGCTGGGAGGCGGCGCTCCTCCTCGAGGAGAACGACGTGATCGCCGGCTGGTCTCCGTACGCCAATCCCGGGACACGGCGGGTGAGGGCGGTGAGCGCGCCCGGCGTCGTGCCGCAGGGCTACATCAACGGCGTGCAGGCGGCGGCCGCGTGCGCGAACGCCGGCAAGCGGCTGTGCACCGACGTCGAGTGGCTGCGCGCGTGTCAGGGCGCGGCGGGCACCACGTACCCGTACGGCGCGACGCGCGAGAACGGCCGCTGCAACGACGCGCGCACGTGTCACCCGGCGGTGCAGTACTTCGAGTCGAACGACAGCTCGGTGTTCGGGATGATCGGCCACGCGTGCCTGGACCAGCTCCCCGACGGGCTGGCGCGCACCGGCAGCCACGACGCGTGCGTGAGCGCCGACGGCGCGTTCGACCTGATGGGCAACCTGCACGAGTGGACCGCCGATCCGGCGGGCACGTTTCGCGGCGGGTTCTTCGTCGACACGCGCCTCAACGGCGACGGCTGTCTCTACCGGACCACGGCGCACGACACGTCGCACTGGGACTACTCGACGGGATTTCGCTGCTGCGCGGATCTGCCCTAAGCTCAACCATGGGCGCGCTGCTACCGAGACCGAGCGAGCCGTTCGCGGCCCGCATCGCCGAGCTCGACGACGCGACGTTCGCGCGGATGCGCGGCTGCTCGTGGAAGGATGATCCGCGCTGTCCGGCACGCCCGGCGCTCGCGTGCGTCGTCGTGCGGCACGTCGACATGGCGGGACGCGCGGCCGAGGGCGAGATCGTGGTCGCGCGTGGGCTGGCGGCGGAGACCGTGGCGCTCTTCGGGAGGCTCTACGCCATCGGGTTTCCGCTGAGCCGCGTCGAGCTCGTCGACGCGCACGACGCCGACGACGATCGCTCGATGGCCGCCGACAACACCAGCGCGTTCAACTTCCGCGTCATCGCCGGCACGAGCGTGCTGTCGCAGCACGCGCTGGGCGTCGCCATCGATCTGAATCCCGTCGAGAACCCGATGATCTGGCCGGGCGGTGAGCGGTTCGTCCCGCCTGGCGGCGCCGACTTCCTCGATCGCCGGCGCGTGCGTCCCGGGATGATCGTGCGGCCCGGGCCGGTGACCGCGATCTTCGACGAGCTGGGCTGGGAGTGGGGTGGTGACTGGAAGCACGTGGCCGACCTGCACCACATCGCGTTCCGTCGGCGCTAGGATGGGCACGACATGCCGCAGGTGATCGAGTTTCCGAGCCTCGGAGGAGTCGAGGCGCGCCAGCAACTCCTCGGCTTCCTCAAGATCGCGCGCGAGACGCCGCCCGGCGGCGAGTCGTTCACCTCGTTCCGCAGCCGGCTTCGCGCGGTCAAGCTGTGGGACCGCGACCGGCCGGCGGTGCCGCTGCGGGTGCTCGGCGCCTCGGGTGCCACGGTGACGCCGACGCCGTTCATGCAGAAGCTCGCAGCGTCGGCCAGCGACGACGACGCGCTCGACGCGATCGCCGACCGCCTCCTCGAGCTCAACCCGCTCCTCTTCAAGACCGTCATGGAGCTCATCGAGCAGCGCCCGCACGGCAAGGACGAGATCTCGAAGTACCTCGGCTCGTTCGCGTACCGCGGCAAGCCGCCGTCGCGCCCCGACCTCGAGTCGTTCTTCCTGACGCTCCTCGCGTCGGGCGTGGCGCGCACGATCGGCATCGCGCTGGTGCCGGGCCCGCGCGCGGAGCGCCTGAAGGCGACGCTCGCCGGCCTCGACGTCGACGAGCTGCTCGAGAATCCGACGCCGTTCCCCGAGCCGGTCATCCCCGGCGGCGAGGAGGAGTCGACGCAGGTCCCCGCCGTGATCGGCGAGGAGCCTAGCTTCGTGACGCTGGCGACGGTCGAGTCCACGGGACCCGGGCCCGAGGCGCCGGCTGCTTCGCCGCTGCCCCGCTACCTGCGCCACCTCGCCAGCGCGCGCAGCGAGAAGTCGCCGCTCGGTCGCGAGCGTGCGGTGCCGGTGTCGCGCTTCGCCGGCGGCAACTTCTCCGACGAGCTCCTCGAGGAGACGACGGCGCGCATGAGCGCGTGGTGGAAGGAGACGCCGGGCGCGTCGCCGCTCTACACGCCGGCCGATTTCGGCTTCGACCCCGAGGCGTGGGTCGAGGGCGCGGACGAGGTCATCTACCGCATCGCGGTCGCGGCGGCGCTCGTGTTCCGCCTCGAGAGCGATCGCGACGGCGTCATCCGTGCGTTCAAGGCGCTCGACAAGGCCAACGTCCTGGCTGACCTCTATCACGGCACCGTGCCCGAGAACTTGCCGTCGCAGGTCGACGCGCGCGCGCTCATGCTCGCGTCGCTCGCGGCGCGCCGCTGCGCGGAGACGCCGGAGCTGGCGTCGTCGCTCGAGCAGCAGAAGTCGGCGGCCGACGCGTTCTCGACGCTCGACGCCGCGCTCGGCCGCGGCCTCTTCCGCATCGAGCTGCACTGGATCCTCGGCACGCTCGGTCAGCTCGGTGTGATCCGCTTCGACGATCTCGGCGAGCTCGCCAGCCTGCCGCACCGCCTGGTGCGCGATCAGCTCTTCCGCATGGGGTTCCTGCCGACGCCGTACGCCGCCGACGGTGGCGCGCTCGTCGCCGCGGCGCGCGCGGCCCGCAAGGCGGCAGGCGGCGACCCCGCCGACGAGATCATCAGTCGGTTCGCGCTCGCCGCCGGCTGCGCGTACGACTGCCCGAATCGCCGCGTGTGCGACTATCCGTGCCGCGAACGCCTGGAGTGATGGCCAGGTAGCGCTACTCCCGACGGCGAGCTACGATCCTTGTACCCATGCTGCTCCTGGCCCTCGTCGTGTTCGGCGTCACCGCGTGGTTCGTCGGACTGCGACCGGGTGGCTACGCCGGGGCTGTCAGCCTCGCGGCGCTGGTGATGGCGCAGGTGGTTCCCGGCACGGCGCTCGCCGTCTACGGCATCCACGTCCTCTACATCGGCGGTCTCGTCTACGGCGGACCGAGGGTGTCGCGCTTGCTCCAGGGCAACAAGAAGCCCGAGCCGAAGGGCCCCGGCGCGCAGGTGCAGAAGTGGTTCAAGCGCGGCAAGGCGTTCGGCGAAGCGCTCTGGAAGTCGCGCCGCTGATCCGCAGGTGATCGCGCGCCATCGGTCACGCGGTTAACCGAGCCGTTAACCGTTGTTCCGGCGTCGTCGGTAACGATCGCGCTGAAACGATCGAAAGTGTGAGCGCCGCTGCCAAACTTGGTGGCGCGAGACACGGATTCCAGGCTTGACGAAAGGCGCGTGAAGCCTGAGAAAATCACGCCCCTGGGGGACCGCTGCGCGTGCTCGCGCATGGCGCTCCTTGCGTCCGGAGGAAGCCTCGATGATTACGCCCGCCCGCCTCGTTTCTCGCCTGTCGTTTGCCGCTTCGATCATCGCCGCCGCGTCATGCGGAAGCGGCAATGACGACCGCACTGCGGATCTCGGCAGCACCGAACAAGCGGCGACGATTCCGATCACGTGCACGGGCTCGGGCGTCACGAACGCGAACAACCTGCTCGCGGCGATCAACCAGGCCAACGCAACGCCGGAGCCCGACACGATCACGCTCGGGTTCTGCGACTTCAATTTCATCACGCCCGACAACTACTGGTACGGGCCGACGGCGCTCCCGCCGATCACGACCGACATCACGATCGAAGGCAACGGCGCCTTCATCCAGCGCGACCTCTTCGCTCCCGAGTTCCGCATCTTCTACGTCGCGGGCGCGACGGTTCCACCTGGCAACACGATCGGCGCGGGCAAGCTGACGCTGCGCAACCTGACGTTGCGCTGGGGCATCGCCCGTGGCGGTAGCGGCGGCGGTGGCTCGCAGGGCGGCGGCGGTGGTCTCGGCGCCGGCGGTGCGGCCTTCGTGCACGGCGAGCTCGTGCTCGAGCGGGTGCTCCTCCGCGGAGCCAAGGCCATCGGTGGCAACGGCGGCGCTTTCACGTCGGCCTCGGAGTCCGCCGGTGGCGGCGGTATGGGCGGAAGTGGCTCGAGTCTCGGCGGTGGCGGCGGGTTCCGATCGGCGACCAGCGCCGACGGCGGTTCCGGCGTACTGGTCAACGTGGGCGGCGGAGTTTCCGGCGCAGGCGGCAGCCTCGGCGGCGGAGGTACGGGCAGCGAGAATGGTCTCGCGGGAGCCGCTGGTACCGCCGGCGGCGGTACGCGGGGGCTCGGAGGTGGTGGGACGAGTGACGGTGGGTATGGTGGTGGCGGACCCTCGACCCGCGGTGGTGGCGGCGCGGGCTTCGGTGGCGCGGGTGGCAATGGCGAGGTCATCGGCCCCGACAGAGCTGGCGGTGGCGGTGGCTTCGG
Organism: Kofleriaceae bacterium; assembly: GCA_035525615.1. Classification (GTDB taxonomy): domain Bacteria; phylum Myxococcota_A; class Polyangia; order Haliangiales; family Haliangiaceae; genus UBA2376. The sequence continues at coordinate 7,968 of DATLEB010000237.1, forward strand.
CGGTGGCGGTGGTGCGGGCGACGCCGGGGGAGCTGGCGGCGGTGGTGGCGTCGGCGGTGGCGGTGGTGGGGTTGGTGATAGCGGCGCGAGCGGCGGCCAGACCGGTGGAAGTGGCGGCTTCGGCGGCGGTGGTGGTGGCAACGGCGGCATCGGTGGCTTCGGCGGCGGCGGTGGCGGTGGCGCCGCCGGTAACGCCGGCTTCGGCGGCGGCGGTGGCGAGATCGGTGCGACCGGCGACGGCGGCGGTGGGGCGGGGCTCGGCGGCGGCGTGTTCGTTCACCTCGGCACCGTCACGGTCATCAACAGCGTCATCAACGACAACTACGCAGAGGGTGGCGCGGCTGGTGGCGCGGGCGCGGCGGACGGCGCGGGTCTCGGCGCGGGCATCTTCAACTTGAACGGCACGGTCACGATGATCCACGCGACTGTCGCGGGGAACTTCACGTCCAGCACCGGTACGGGCCCGGGCAACGGCAGCTACACGGTCTCCTACGGCGCCGGTTCGCCCAGCGCGACCAGCTCCTTCACGAACTCGATCTTCGCCGACGGCACGACGCCTCCTGCGGTGGTGATCCCGGTCGGCAACGTCGCGATCAACGAGGTCGCCGGCACCGCCACGCTCACCGCTGGCGCCGACAACATCTTCGAGGAGGCCGCGTTCACCGCCGGCTCGCCCGCGATCAGCGGCTCGCCGACGCTCGGTGACCCGCTGCTCGGTCCGCTCACCAACAACGGTGGCCCGTTCCTGTCGATCATGCCCGACGGCGGCAGCATCGCCATCGACCACGCGGGCGTGAACGTGGCCGCGTGCGCCGCGGCGCCCATCAACAACGCCGACATGCGCCTGTACCCGCGGCCCGCGGGCGCGCGCTGCGACGCCGGTGCGATCGAGGCCGGGGCCCTCGGTCCGCCCGCGCTGCTCGTAGGATCGGCGCCGCCGCAGAACACGGCGCCGGGCGCGACGATGGCGACGTTCAGCTTCCAGGCTCGCGACTCGAGCGGCGCGTTCAATCCCAACTTCACCGGAGCGGTGACGATCGCGTTCGCGCCTGGTGGGAATCCGGGCGGCTCGACGCTCACGGGCACGCTCACGCGCAGCGCCGTCACCGGCGAGGCACAGTTCGACGACATCTCGATCAACAACCCGGGCCTCGGCTACCAGCTCATCGCGACGTCCCCCGGGATGCAGTCGTGGACGACGAACACGTTCAACATCGGCGCGGTCGGTCCGTCGCTCGCGTTCACGCAGCAGCCGACCAACACCGTCGCTGGTACAGAGGTCACCGACGTCATCGTCACCAGGTTCAACGGCGCCGCCGTCGACACGACGTTCACCGGCGACGTCACGCTCGCGATCCAGTTCGGACCGACCGGTAGCTTCGTGAGCGGCACGCTCACGCGGCCGGCGGTGGCCGGCGTCGCGACGTTCGACAACCTCGTCCTCGGCTCCGCGGGCATCTACGCCTTCCGCGCGAGCGACGGAACGAACTTCACTCCAAACTCGTCGAGCATCCAGGTCACGGCGGCGGCCGCGACCCATCTCGCGTACGGTCAGCAGCCGACCAGCGCCAACGCGGGAGCGACCATCACGCCGGCCGTCACGGTCCAGGCGCTCGATGCGTTCAACAACGTCGACACCACGTTCAACGGGGACGTCGACCTCGCGGTCCAGGACAACCCGAGCGGCGGCACGCTGTCCGGCGGCGGAACGGTAGCCGCGGTGAATGGCGTCGCGACGTATGGCGGGCTGTCGATAAACAACGCAGGCAATGCGTACTCCCTGAACGCGACCTCGACCGGCTTCACCGACGTCGAGAGCGCGGCGTTCAACATCACCGCGGTCGCGGTCGCGGACCACCTCGCGTTCAACGTCCAGCCGTCGGAGACGGTCGCGGGCCAGCTCATCAGCCCCGCCGTCGTCGTGCGCGCGCTCACCGCGGGCAACGCGGTCGACACGGGCTTCACCGGCGCGGTCACGATCGCCCTCGGCAACAACCCGGGTGGCGATGGCGCGCTCAGCGGCACACTCACCGTGAACGCGGTCGCCGGCGTCGCCACGTTCAACGACCTCAACATCGACGACGCCGACACGGGCTACACGCTGACCGCCACGGCCAGCGGCCTCACCGGCGCCACCAGCAGCGCCTTTGACATCACGCCGGGCGCGGCGACGCAGCTCGTCATCACCGTCGAGCCGTCGGCCGCGGTCGCCGGTGCGGCGAACGCGGGCGTCACGGTCGAGGCGCGCGACGCGAACGGCAACGTCGACACCAGCTTCACCGGTCAGATCACCGCCACCAAGAACAGCGGCCCGGGCGCCGGCGCGCTCACCGGCACCACCTCGGTCAGCGCGGTGGGCGGCGTCGCGAGCTTCTCCAACCTGCGCCTCGATCGCGTCGGCAGCTACACGCTGGCGTTCAACGCCAGCGGTGTCACCGGCGACACCAGCGCCAGCTTCGCGATCTCGCCGGCGGCGGCCGCCACCCTCGCGTTCACGGTCGAGCCGACGGCGGCGGTTTCGGGCGTCAGCATCTCGCCCGCGGTCGTGGTCACGGCTCTCGACTCGTTCAGCAACGTCGCCACGGGCTTCACCGGCGCGGTCACCATCACCAAGAGCACCGGCCCGGGCTCCGGCGTGCTCTCCGGCGACACCAGCAACAACGCCTCGTCCGGCGTCGCCACCTTCAGCGACCTGTCGCTGGACCTCGTCGGCACCTACACCCTCGCTGCCGCCGCCAGCGGCCTCACCGGCGACACCAGCGCCAGCTTCGCGATCACCGCCGGCTCGGCGACGCACCTGGGGTTCTCGGTCCATCCGAGCACCACCACCGCCGGCGATCCGATCAGCCCGGCCATCGTGGTCGAGGCCCGCGACGCCAGCAACAACGTGGCGACCGGCTTCACCGGCAACGTCAGCCTCGCGATCGGCACCAACCCCGGTAGCGGCAGCCTCAGCGGCACCCTCACCGTCGCCGCCGTCGCCGGCGTCGCCACCTTCTCGACCGCCGAGATCGATCGCGCCGGCACAGGGTACACGCTGACGGCCGCCGCCAGCGGCCTCACCGGCGCGACCAGCAACGCCTTCAACATCACCCCCGGCGCCGCCACGCAGCTCGTCATCACCGTCGAGCCGTCGAACGTCACGGCGGGCGCGGCGATCGCGCCGTCGGTGGTGGTCCAGGCGCGAGACGCCCTCGGCAACCTCGACACCTCGTACACGGCCCAGGTCACCGCGACCAAGAACACCGGGCCCGCGCCCGGCTCGCTCACCGGTACCACGGCGGTCAGCGCCGTCGGCGGCGTCGCGACGTTCTCCAACCTGCGCGTCGATCGCACCGGCAGCTACACGCTGGCGTTCAACGCCAGCGGCGTCACCGGCGACACCAGCGCGAGCTTCGTGGTCTCGCCCGGTAGCGCCACGCACCTCGTGTTCTCCGCGCAGCCGACCAACACGGCCGCGGGCGCGACGATCTCGACGGTCACGATCAGCGCCCTCGACGCCAGCGACAACGTCGCCACGGGCTTCACCGGCAACATCGCGCTGGCGATCGGCACGAACCCTCCGGGCAACGGCGTGCTCACGAACGGCGGCACGCTCGCGGCCACCGCGGGTGTCGCGACGTACTCGACGCTGTCGATCAACAAGACCGGCACGGGCTACACGCTCGCCGCCACCTCGTCGGGCCTCACCGGCGCGACGAGCTCGACGTTCAACATCACGCCGGGCGCCGCCACGCACCTCGCGTTCGGCCAGCAGCCCACCAACCAGACCGCGGCCATCGCGATCGTGCCGGCACCCACCGTGCGCGTCCTCGACGCCAACGACAACCTCGTCACCGGCTTCGTCGGCAACGTCACGATGACCAAGGCGTCGGGCCCGGCCAGCGGCTCGCTCACCGGTGACACCGTCGAGACCGTCGTGAACGGCGTCGCGACGTTCGACAACATCTCGATCGACAAGAACGGCTCGTACACGCTCCAGGCTGCGTCGGGCGCGCTCACCGTCGCGGTCTCGAACCAGTTCAACATCACCCCGGCCTCGGCTTCGAAGCTGGTCTGGTCGATCCAGCCGCCGTCGTCGCAGACCGCAGGTGTCGGCTTCACGGTCGTGGTGCACGCGCTCGACGACCACGACAACCTCGACTTCAACTTCGGGGGGAGCGTCGGGCTGAACATCCAGACCAACCCGGGCGGTGGCACGCTCTCCGGCACCACGCCGGTCACCGCCCTCGCGGGCGTCGCCACGTTCACCGGCATGTCGATCAACAAGTCGGGCAACGGCTACGTGCTGCGCGCCAGCTCGACCGGTCTGGTCCCTGCCAACAGCGACACCTTCAACATCGTGTCCGCGGCCGCCACGCACCTCGTGTTCTCGACGCAGCCGTCGAACACGGTGGCCGGCGTATCCATCAACCCGGCGGTCGTCGTCCACGCCCGCGACGCGTTCGACAACATCGCCACGTCCTTCACGGGCAACGTGACGATGGCCATCGGGACCAACCCCGGCACGTCGACGCTCAGCGGCACGAACCCGCGCGCCGCGGTCGCCGGTGTGGCGACCTTCAGCAACCTGTCGCTCAACAAGGTCGGCGCCGGCTACACGCTCACGGCGAGCGCGTCGGTCACCGGCGCGACGTCGTCGACGTTCAACATCACGCCGGCCAGCGCGAACCACCTGGTGTTCCACGTGCAGCCGGCCGCGAGCACCGTCGCCGGTGTCGCGATCTCGCCGGCGGTGGTCATCCGCGCCCTCGACGCGTTCGACAACCTCGACACCAACTTCGCCGGCAACATCGGCCTCGCCATCGGCAACAACGCGGGCGGCGGCACGCTCACCGGCGGCACCGCGATCGGTGCGTCGGCTGGCGTCGCGACCTTCGCGGGCCTGTCGATCAACAAGACGGGCGCCGGCTACACGCTGGTGACGACGTCGAGCCTCACCAACGCCACCTCGAGTGGCTTTGCGATCACGCCGGCGCCGGCCACGCACCTCGTCTACGCGGTGCAGCCGTCGAACGTCGTCGCCGGTGTCGCGATCGCGCCGGCCGTCATGGTCCGCGCGCTCGACGCCTTCGACAACATCGACACCAACTACACGCTCAACGTCGGCATCGCGTTCCAGACCAGCCCGCCCAGCGCGACGCTGTTCGGCACGCTGACCCAGCCGGCGGTCGCAGGAACGGCGACGTTCGGCGACCTGTCGATCCAGCTCGCAGGGTCAGGCTACTCGCTGCGCGCCAGCTCGGGCTCGCTCACGGGCGTCACCAGCAACACGTTCACGGTCAACCCGGCCGCGGCGACGCACCTGGTCTACGCGGTGAACCCGTCGAACGTGGTCGCCGGCTTCGCCATCGCGCCCGCGATCGTCCTCCACGCGCGTGACCAGTTCGAGAACCTGGCCACCGGCTACACGTCGACGGTCACGCTGACCATCAGCGCCAACCCGGGCGGCTCGACGCTCGGCGGCTTCACGGCGCTCAACGCGCAGGCCGGCGTGGCGACCTTCTCGTCGATCTCGCTCAACAAGGTCGGCACCAACTACACGCTCCTCGCGAGCGGCCCGACGGTGACGTCGGTGACCAGCCTCAACTTCAACGTGACGCCGGCCCCGGCGAGCAAGCTGGTCTTCATCGTCCAGCCCACGAACGCGCTGGCGGGTGCCGTGATCGCGCCGCCGATCGAGGTTCGCGCCCGCGACCAGTTCGACAACCTGGCCACCGGCTTCAACGGATCGGTGACCATCTCGATCAGCAACAACCCCGGTGGCTCGAACCTCTTCGGTACGGCGACGCGCACGGCGAGCGCCGGCGTGGTGCAGTTCGACGATCTCTCGCTCAACCGCGTCGGCGACGACTACACGCTCGGCGTGATCGCCACCAACCTGACGCCGGCGACGAGCGCGCCGTTCGACATCCTCTCCGGCTCGGCCAACCGGCTGTTCTTCACGGTGCAGCCGACGACGACGGTCTCGGGCGCCGCGATCTCGCCGGCGGTCCAGGTCACCGTGCGCGACCAGTTCGGTAACGTCGCCAACGGCTTCACCGGCGACGTCTCGGTCGCGATCTTCGCCAACCCGGGCAACGCGACGCTGTCGGGCACGACCACGGTCGCGGCCGTCGCCGGCATCGCGACCTTCACGAGCCTCGCGCTCGACAAGGTCGGCTCGGGCTACACGCTCATCACCACGGGCAGCAGCCTGCAGTCGGCGATCAGCACGACGTTCAACATCACGCCGGCCGCCGCCGCCACGCTGCACTTCACGGTACAGCCCGGCGACGTGGTCGCGGGTGTGGCTCACACGCCGTCGCTGCAGGTGACGGCGCGCGACCCGGCCGGCAACCAGGCCACGGGCTTCACCGGCATGGTGACGCTCGCCATCGGCAACAACCCGGGCGGCTCGACGCTGGGCGGCACGCTCACGCGCACCGCGGTCTCGGGCGTCGCGACCTTCACGGGCATCACGCTCGACAAGGTCGGTATCGACTACGACCTCACGGCGGCGTCGACCGGCCTGCCCACCGCGACCAGCGCCCAGTTCGACGTGACGCCGGCCGCGGCGCATCACCTCGGCTTCACCGTCGAACCGACCAGCACCGCGGCCGGTGATCCCATCGCGCCCGCGGTTCGCGTGACCGCGTTCGACCAGTTCGACAACGTCGCGACGCAGTACACGGGCGCGGTCTCGGTCGCCATCGGTCTCAACCCCGGCGGGAGCGTGCTCGCGGGCACCACCGTCGTGGCGTCGGTCGCCGGCGTCGCGACGTTCTCGACGCTCGCGCTCGACCGCGCGTCGCCCGGCTACACGCTCACCGCGAGCGCGGCCGGCCTGACGGGCGCCACCAGCGTCATGTTCGAGATCACCCCGTCGAACGCGAGCCGCCTCGTGTTCACCGTGCAGCCCACCGACACCGTCGCGGGCGAGCCGATCGCGCCGGCGCTGCGCGTCGAGGCCCGCGACACCAGCGGCAACCTCGACGGCACGTTCAACGGCACCGTGACGATGACGATCGGCGCCAACCCGGGTAGCTCGACGATCCTCGGCACGGCCGTGGCGACCGCCTCGGGTGGCGTCGCGATCTTCAACGACGTCGCGCTCGACAAGGTCGGCGTCGACTACACGCTGGTCGCCTCCGCGGGCGGTCTCGTGTCGGCGACGACCCAGGCCTTCGACATCACGCCGGCCGCGGCGAGCCAGCTGGTCTTCGCGACGCAGCCGCTCGACGCGACCGCGGGCGCGTTCCTGTCGCCGCCCGTGCGCATCGAGGCGCGCGACGCGTTCGACAACGTCGACACGTCGTTCACCGGCACGATCACGATCGCGCTCGGCGCCAACCCGGGCTCGAGCACGCTGTCCGGCGACCTCGTCGTCGACAGCGTCGCCGGTGTGACGAGCTTCGTCGACCTCTCGCTCAACCGCGTCGGCACGGGCTACACGCTCAGCGCCAGCGCCTCGGGCATGACGGCGGTGACGAGCGCGCCGTTCGCCATCTCGCCGGCGGCCGCGTCGCAGCTGGCGTTCTTCGTCCAGCCCTCGAACGTGCCGGCCGGCCAGTTCATGGCGCCGGCGGTCCAGGTCGAGGCGCGCGATCCGTTCGGCAACCGTGCCAGCGCGTTCAACGGCGCCATCACGCTCGCGCTGGGTGCGAACCCGGGCCCGAGCACGCTCACGGGCACGTTGAGTGGCCCGGCGACCGCGGGCCTCCGCACGTACAGCGACCTCCTGCTGGATCGCACGGCGAACGGCTACACGCTCGTCGCGTCGGCGAGCGGCCTGGCGTCGGCGACGAGCTCGACCTTCGACGTCATGCCCGGCGCCGCGACCACGCTCGTGTTCGTGGTGCAGCCGAGCGACACCGTCGCGGGCGCGTCGATCACGCCGGCCGTGCGTCTCGAGGTCCACGACGCGCAGGGCAACGTCGTGCCGTCGTTCACCGGCCAGGTGACCGTCGCCATCGGCAACAACGCGGGCAACGCGACGCTCATGGGCACCGCGATGCGCGCCGCGACGGCGGGCGTCACGCTGTTCGACGACCTCGCCCTCGACCACCAGGGCAGTGGCTACACGCTGATCGCGACCGCGAACGGCGTGACCTCGGCGATCAGCACCGCCTTCAACATCACGCCGGGCGCCGCGGCGCGCCTGGCGGTGTCGCAGCAGCCGACGCTGTCGATCGCCGGCCTGGCGATCACGCCGGCGGTGCAGATCGCCGCCGAGGACAACTTCGGCAACCGCGTGCCGACCTTCACCGGCAACATCACGATCGCGCTGCAGACCAATCCCTCGGGTGGCACGCTCAGCGGCACCACGACGGTGGCCGCGTCGGCGGGCGTGGCGAGCTTCACGACGCTCGCCATCGACCGCGCGGCGGTCGGCTACACGCTGCGCGCGACGTCGAGCGGCCTCACCATGGTCGACACCGTCGCGTTCGACGTCATCAGCGGCTCCGCCGCGGCGCTCGCCTTCGGCGTGCAGCCCGCGGACGTGGTCGCCGGTGTCGCGTTCGCGCCGTCGGTCACCGTCACGGTGCGCGACTCGCAGAACAACGTCGACCCGACGTTCAACGGCGCCATCATGCTGTCGATCTCGAACAACCCGGGCTCGGCGACGCTGGCCGGCACGATCAGCGTGCTGGTCGTGAGCGGCACCGCGACGTTCACCAACGTGTCGCTCGACAAGGTCGGCGCCGACTACACGCTGGCCGCCACCGCGGCCGGCGTGCCGGCGGTGACGAGCTCGGCGTTCGACGTGACGGCGGCGGCCGCGGCGACGTACACGCAGAGCGGTCTGAACGCCAACGTCCCGGCTGCGGTCGCGCAGGCGGTGACGTTCACGGCGCACGACCAGTTCGGCAACGTCGCGACCGGCTACGACGGCACGGCCAACCTGACGTCGACCGACACCGACCTCGAGGCTCCGACGACGGTGACGTTCACCGACGGCGTGTCGGCGGTGACGAACCTCGAGTTCCACACCTCGGGCGTCCAGATGGTGACCGTCACCGATCAGACCACGTCGTCGGTGACGGCGACGTTCGACACCAACGTCGGCATGGTCGACGCGCCCACGGTCCGCATCACGACGCCGTCGGACGGCGACGAGGTCGGCGGCAACATGGTCGCGATCTCCGCGACCGGTACGGTGGCGTCGACCGCGACCATCGTGTCGATCGAGATCTTCGTCGACGGCACGTCGGTGGGCGAGGGCGACTCGGTCCCGTTCAACGCCACGTGGGACGCCTCGGGTCTCGCCATCGGCTCGCCGCACGCCATCACGGCCGTGCTGACCGACAGCGAAGGCAACGAGGTGACCTCCGAGGAGGTGATCGTGACCATCATGGCGAACGAGGACGGCTGCTGCAGCGCCGGTGGCGACCCCACGTCGCCCCTGACGCTGGCGGGCATGGTCCTCCTGGGTGTCCTCGTCCGCCGCCGTCGCCGCGCTGCGTGAGAAGGGACGGACTCCCCCGGCTACTCCGATAGCCGTGGGAAGTCCGCGCCCTGGTGGCGACGAATCCCCCAGGTCGGAAGGCCCTGTACGACCCTTGCGCACAGGGTTTTCGCGCGCTTAGCGGGCGGCACAGCCTTCGCACTGGGTGGGCCTCATGGCGCGTCCCCAGTCGTTTCGCCCCACCCGATCCCTCCTCCTCGTGACGTCGCTGCTGGGCCTTGCGCTCGGCGGGTGCGAGGTCGGCATGGCCGGCGGCCCGGGCGGCGGGGGCGGGGGCGGGGACGACGACATCGGCGGTGGCGGTGACGACGACCCCGGCGTCGACGCCCGCGTCGCGATGCCGTCCTACCGGCTCTCCATCGCGCCGCCGACCGCCTCGACCGCGCTCGGCACCGAGGTCACGTACACGGTCGCGGTCGACGCCACCGACTTCAGCGGCCCCGTGGCGCTCGCGGTCGCGGGCGCGCCCGCCAGCTGGAACGTCACGATCACTCCGGCCACGGTGAACGTCACCGATGGCGCCACCGTGACCGCCACGGTTCGCGTCGTCATCCCGCCCAACGGTGAGGCCGCGACCATGGGCCGCGCGCTCGCGATCAACGCGACCGCGACGCCGGGCGCGCAGAGCTCGTCCGCGATGATCACGGTGGCGAACGAGTACACGTTCCCGATCGCCGCGGGCACCGGCACCGGCGCGCACTTCGGTGCGATGAACGGCGGCCTCCTGCGCCTGCGCGAAGGAACCACGCTCAAGATCCTGAACAGCGATTCGATCGGCCACCGCATCCACGCGGGCGGCGGCGTCTTCGATCACCAGGGCGCCACGATGCCGGCCGGCGCGTCGTACACCGTGACGGTCGCCGCGGGCTCGGACACCTTTTACTGTCACGATCACGGGCAGGGCCAGGGCGAAGTGAACGTCAACGCCCAGTGAGGGGCGGCCGCGAGGAGTGGGGCGGCGAGCGAAGCGAGCAACGGGGTAGCACCCACGACGAAGCGGCACGAGCCGCGAAGCGGCGAGTAGCCCCGAGAGAATGTGATCGACCGACGGGCGGCGCGCAGTAGTATTCGCGCCATGACGAACGAGCCGTCGTCCTTCGAAGAGTTCTGGCCGTACTACGTGAGCCAGCACCGCGATCCGACCTGTCGCGCGCTGCACTTCGCCGGCACCACGATGGCGATGGGGCTCATCGCGATGTCACCGGTCGTGCCGCCCGCGATCGTCGCCGCGCCCGTCGTCGGTTACGGCATGTCGTGGATCGGTCACTTCGTCTTCGAGCGCAATCGACCGGCGTCGTGGCACTCGGCGAAGCACTTCTGGTGGTCCTTCCGAGGAGATCTACGCATGTGGCGATTCATCGCCACGCGCATGATGGCGGCGGAGGTCGAGCGCGTCGAAGATCTGTACGGACTTCAAGGCGAGACGGCTGGCAATTGACGGAGGGGCGTGGCGCGCTCCGGAGCGCAGTCCGGCATCCGGACAGTGGAGTTTCGGCGAAAGCCCATTCCCTCCGCCTCGGAGCTTCTGGTATGACGCCGACTCTCCTAGCGAAGCGCCATGGCCAAGCAACTCCGCCGTGATATCCGGGCCCTGCTCCTCGCTCCCAGCTCCGATCTGGCCGTACAGGTCGACGATCGGCTCCGCCGCCTCGGCTTTCCGTCGCTGCGTCCCGCACAGACTCAGCTGCTGACGCTGGTCGAGGCGGGTGGGAAGCGCCTCACCGATCTCGTCGACTCGATGCACCTGCCCAAGCAGACGCTGGGCGACATGGTCGACGAGCTCGAGCGGCAAAAGCTCGTCGAGCGTTACCCCGATCCCGATCACGGCGTGATCAAGCGCGTGCGCCTCGCGGCGCGCGGCCGCGCGTGGGCGCAAGAAGTCCACAAGGTCGCCGAGGCGACCGAGGCGCGCTGGTCGGCGGCCCTCGGCAAGTCCAAGCTGAAGACGCTGCGCGGGCTCCTCGAGGAGCTCGGCGTGTCGCTCAATGGTGTGTCGAAGGACTGAGTCCTTCGACGGGGGCGTCGCCAAAGACTGACGCGAAGGCGAACGCGAACGCTGGCGTTCAGAGGAACGTCACGATGATCGACGCCTTCGTCGTGGTGTCCATCCTGGACGCCTCGGGCGGATCATCGGGGTCGAGCATGAAGCCGGCGATCGCGAGCGGCGCGGGCACGTTGTCGTACTTCGCGGTGATCGAGAACGACATCGCGACCGACTTGGAGAGCTTGGCCGCGATCGAGCCGCCCAGGTTCACGCGCAGATCCTCGAACGGGCTCACGTCCGTGGTGTTGATGGTCTGCCCGACGAGGTTGGCGAGCACTTCGAGTGAGCCCTCGACCGTGGTGGTCTCGTTGAGCTTGCCCTTGTAGCCCGTGAACGCGCGCGCCGAGTGGATCGACAGCGACTGGGTCGCCGTGGGGTCGTCGGTCGCAAAGTTCTCGTAGCTGAAGTCGTAGCCGAACTCGCCGGCCAGCTCGTGGCTGGGCGACAGGTAGAGCAGGCGCGAGTAGCCGAGCTGGCCGCCGCCGATGAAGTCCTTGCCGGCCAGCGGGTCGGCGCCGGCGAGGGCGGCCACGAACAGGGAGTTCTTCTCGGTGAGGAAGCGGTCGTAGCGGAGCTTGCTCGCCACGGTCTTCGCCGAGTCCTTGTCCTCGCGGCGCACCTCGTCGGACTGGAGCACCATGTCGCCGTTGATGTCGTTGGCGACGAGGTTCGACGTGCGCGCGAACGCGCCGGCGGCCTCGGCGGAGAACTTGTTCTTGGCCTGCTTGCGCGTGGCCTTGAAGCCGCCGGTGACGGTGGTGACGCGCGAGTTGCCCGTGGTGAGGACGACGCCGGCCTCGGCGGTCGCGTCCCACTCCGTGCCCTTCACGTCCTTCACGTCATCGGCCTTGGCGTATTCGAACTTGGGGTTGGACTGGGCGCTGGCGGCGAGTGTGCCAGAGGCCAAACAGGCCGCCAGCGTCGCCACCCCGGCGACGAACGAGAGAGTCTGCTTCATGGTGTCCTCTAGGAATCGAGATGCGGGACGACCCGCAGTCGATAGCCGAACCGATGTCGTGACTCGATCAAGTCCCCGACCTCCGCCTTCACCAGCGCGCGGCGCACGCGCCGCACGAGCTGCTTGACGTGGTTGTCGCCGGGCTCGCGCGTGTCCCACGACAGGTCGCCGATGAGCTCCGACGTGCGCACGAAGCCGCGCACCAGGTGCGGCTGGGTCTCCTCGGCGGCCATGCGGCGCACGAGCAGCGCGAAGAACTCGAACTGCGTGGTCGTGAGCTGCACGTGCTTGCCGTCGATCTCGACCAGGCCACCGCCGCCGCCGGTGGGCTCGTTGAGCCGCATCGACAGGTGGGGCAGGCCGACGTCGGTGTTCTCCGCGTCGAACTCGCTGGTCTCCAGGGCGTTCAGGCCGGTGCCGGTGCTCGCGGGCGTGGGGCTGGGCGGCGCGGCGATGCGATCGGTGGGACGCAGCGTGTTGGCCGCGGCCGGATCGAGGGTCACGGGCGGCAGGCTCGCGCCGTCGGGCAGGAAGTAGAAACCGACCTGGCCGACGTGGATGCGATCGCCGGCGCGCAACGTGGTCGACGCCTCGTGCAGCTCGTGATCGTTGATGAGCGTGCCGTTGACCGAGCCGAGGTCGCGCAGCGACCACGACTTCTTCACCGGGTCGTACGACAGGTGCGCGTGGTGGCGCGACACCGAGCCTTCGAGCACGCACACGCCGGCGCCTTCGAGCTGGCGGCCGATGAGCGTGCGTGCATCGAGCGGGTGGGGACGGCCCCATGGATCGATCAGGACACCGCCGGTCGGCTTGGCGCTGGTGGCCAGGATCTGCTCGGGCACGAGCCCGGGAGGACCCGCGATCTCCTCGCGACAGTCTTCACACAGATGCCCCATCTCGACCGGGCGCAGGTCGCACACCGCGCAATTCATGGCGGCAGTATACCTATCGTGACGCCGGGATGCGGGTGACGACCGCCTCGATCCCGACGGTCAGCTCGAAGACGTCGGTCACGCCCGCGTCGGCGCGATCAGGGGCGATCCGGTGCCTTCCGTCGACGCGGAGGGACAGCTCGCGGTCCAGGCGCAGCGCGCCGGTCAAGCCCCAGGTCAGGTCGGGATCGGCGTCGGCGCGGGCGTAGGTCGCATCGCCGAGGAGGGCGTAACCGCCGGCGCCGACGACGGCGCGCCCGGCGAACCGCTCGCGGTCGACGAACTGGTATCCGACGAGGGCGTGGCCGCTCGTGATCCACGCCGGCTCCTCGGCGGCGACGAAGCCGGTGGGCCACAGGCCGGCCTCGAGCTCGACGAAGAGCTCGGGCTGGAGCCAGACGGCGGCGCGCATCCCGCCGCCCGCGCCGCTGTCGATCTGGAAGGCCGACACCGGCGCGTCGCCGAGCTCGAGGCCGTCGGTCATGCCCGACGGGAATGACGTCCAGCCGGCGAACGCGCCGGCGGCGACGTGGGTGCGGCGCGCGATGAATGCGCCCTTCGAGGAGCTGCGCACGCTCGGGATGACCGGAGCGGTGCCCGACGCGGTGCCCGACGCGGTGACCGACGCGGTGACCGGCCGATCGCCGATCGTCACGGGCACGGTGGCGATGCGGTTGCCGGTGCGGTCGTCGAGGACCTCGAGGGTCGAGGTCGACGGCGCCTGCTCGTCGATGCCGACGCGGATGGTGACGCCCGCGTCGGCGGGCTCGAAGCCCTCGCAGGTGAGGCCGGGGCCGGGCTCGATGCGCCACCCGTTGCCGAGCGGCACGGCGCTGTCGAGGCGGATCGTGATCTCGCGGTGGTCGCCGCGCGTGACGGCGACGGGCGCGGCGCCGGCGGCCCCGGTCGTCGCCGACGCGGTGACGGCCACGACCTCGACGGCGAAGGGCGCCACCGTCTGGTCGTCGGCGGTCGTGCACGCGACCGTCGCGCGCCCGAGCTTGCGCAGGTCGAGCGGCGCGCCGCTGTCGCTGCCGCTCGTGCACGTGAGCGTGCGGTCGCCGAGCGTCGAGCCCTGTGCGAGCACCGGCGCCGCCGCGGCCGACGGCGCGGTGGACGACAGCGGCAGGTCGCCGTGGTCGGCTGGCACCGTCGTGGGGGCGGCGGGCGTGGCGGCGGCGGGCGTGGCGGCCGCGGGCGTGCCGGGCGCGGTCACGGCGATCGCGACGACGGTGAGGGCGAGGTCGGGCGCCGGGCGGCCCTCGAAGCGGTCGGCGTCGACGGTGGCGACGCGCGCACGATAACGGCCGGGCGGGGCGCCGTGGACCTCGACGTGCGTGACGGTGGCTGGCACCTCCGCCGAGAACACCGTGACGTCGCTCGGCGCGTCGACCTCGACGCGATATGCGCTCGCGCCCGCCACCGGCGACCACGCCGCGGACATCGACGCGCCCGCGCCGCCCACCGACGGGAACGCGGTGGCCACGTCCGCGCCGGTGACCCACGCCGGCGGCGCGGGCAGCTTGCGCGGCTTCTCGGGGCGCGCGCCCTTCTTCACGCGGCTACCCCAGCCCGACGCGACCGCGACGCGTCCGGCGCCCTTTCCCCGACCGCGCAGGTCGACCGGCTTGCCCTGGTGGTTGGCGATCGTGCTGGCGCCGTCGTCGGCGACGGAGATGAGGGCGCTGCCGCCGCTGACGCCGGCCACGGCGGTGGGCGTGGTCACCTTCACGTCGCCGCCGCCGGAGAGCTCGGAGAGCCGGGTGCGCAAGGTGCCGCTCTCGAGCGTGGCCTCGTTGACGGTGACGCGCGCGCGCCCGAGCTGTGGGCCGTAGATGACGACGATGGTGTGCTCGCGCAGGTAGAGGTGCTTGGTGTCGCTGAACGTGACCTCGGCGCTGGCGCGCTCGCCGGCGGCGACGCGCCAGCTGCGGAAGAGGTCCATGCCGCGCTTCGCGGCGTCCCAGGCGCTGTCGGTCGGCCTGCGCACGCGCACGTCGCCGCTCGTGCCGGTGAGGCGCGCGTCGGCGCCGTCCTTCTTGCGCGGCAGTCGCAGGAGCTTGCCGGGCTTCAGGATGTGAGGGAGCGCACCCAGGCCCGAGTTGAGTCGATGGATGTCGGCGACGGCGTTGCGATCGCCGAGGATGCGGATGGCGATGCCGAGGCACGTATCGTCGGGCTTCACCACGTACTCGACGGACGGCTCGGGCGCCGCCGGCTGCGCGTGCGCGACGCCGGCCCACGCGGCGGTGACCAGAACGCCGACCCGTCGAATGCCCCTCGACACGCCCCGCGATCCTACGCGCGCGCGGCGCTCACCGCCACATCACCTCGTGCAGCTCGAGCGGGTGGCGCCGGCCCGGGGCGGACGGGCCAGGGCCTCGAGCCGCGCGGCGATGTTCACGGTGTCGCCGAAGGCCGTGTACTCCATGCGCGACTCGGAGCCGAAGTTGCCGACGACGTCCGGGCCGCTGTGCACGCCGATCGAGAGGTGCAGCGTGACGCCGTGCTGAGCCTGCGGCGAACACCTCCGCGCGCGATGGGGCGCGTCGAGCACTCGCGATCTGACCCTGGCCGCGGCCTACGACTTCTTGGCCTTGAGCAGCCGCTCGAGCGCCATGCCGGCGGCGCGCGCCGCGACGGTGACGTGCTCCTCGGAGGCGAGGCGCTGGCGGCCGTCGGCGTAGATGACGCCGACCACTCGCTCGCGCACGGCGAGCGGCACCGCCATCATCTCGTCGGTGGCGGAGCCGAACAGCGAGCGCACCAGCTCGCGCGTCACCGGATCGGAGATGGGGCCGCGGTAGGGCAGGCGCGTGCCGACGACGTCCTGGAACACCGACGGCGCCGACAGCGGCACGTGCGCCTGCGGGCCGACCGGCGGCGGGTTCTGCATGAACGCGGTGAGCTCGCCGGTCTTGGCGGCGAGGAACGCGACGCGATGGTGCGTCTCGCTCACGAAGTCGACGAGCATCGCGATCACGTGATCGCGCGAGGTCGCCTGATCGAACGCGCGCAGCGTCTCGACCAGCTTGATGGCCGCGGCCTCGAGGGCGCGCGCGGTCTGGGCCTGCTCGGCGGAGCCGGTGGGCGCGCGCGGGCGCGGCACCGCCTCCTCCCTGGGCTGCGAGATGACGAGCGGCTGCGAATCGCCGTCCATGCTGGAGACGGGGATGCGGCCCGATGCGGGATCGTCGGCGGGCACGACGGCGCCGATGAACGGTGGCGGGATCGTGGTGCCGGGCGGACCCCATCCATCATCGACGGTGACTTCGGGCGGCGGCTTGGTCTCGACCCGGCGCGTCTTGGCCTCCTCGTCCTCGGCCACCATGGACGGCACCGCGTCGTGATCGGCCGCCGACGGTAACGTCGGGATCGGGCCGAGCGATCCGAACGTGCCGATGCCGATCTGCGTGCGCTTCGCCTTGCGACCGCCGGGCGCCTTCGGCTTGAGCGCGACGAGGAGGATCGGCGCCGACGGTTCGTCGCGCGGCGGCGGCTCGACCGCGGGGCGCTCGACGATCGGCTCGGGGGGCGGCTCGTCGAGGGGCGGCACCTTGATCCCGGCCAGCGACTCGGGGCGGCGCGGGCGATCGAGGAGGATCGGGTGCGACTCGGAGCCGTCGTCGTCCTCGTCCTCGTCGTCGTTTTCGTCTTCGTCCTCGTCGTTCTCGGCGATGGTCGCGGCGTCGTGGATGACCGCGGGCATCGCCTCGGTGTCGTGGATGACCGCGGGCTCGTCGGCCCGCGTGTCGTCGTCGGAGACCGGGCGCGCGGGGGCGGCGCCATCGTCGTCCTCGATGACGACGGCGGGCACGCTCTTCTTCGCAGCCTGTGCAGCCTGCGCAGGCGGGGGCGGCGGAGGAGGCGGCTCGTCCTCCTCGAGGTGCACCTCGATGGTGTTCGACGGGATCGGGATGGTGCGCGACTCGTGCGCCTCCATCTCGCCGGAGCGCGCCGCCAGCTCGGGCGGATCGGGCAGCGCCGGCCGCTTGCGCTTGGGCATCGTCGCCTCGGGGCTGACGATGATCGACGGCGTCGCGCCGTCGACGGTGGGCTCGGATTTCGGCTCGGGTTTCGGCTCGGGTTTCGGCTCGGGTTTCGGGTCTGGCTTCGGGTCGCCCTTCGCCTCGGGCGCGATCACAGGCGCGAGCGGCGCACGCACCGGCCCGCTGGGATCGTCGACCTGCATCTCGATCACCGGACCGGAGGCCTGCGCGGCGAGCGCCGACGGCGTCGCGGCCTCGGGCTGGCCTTTGCCGCGGATGAGCGCGTCGGGCCCCGGGCGCGGGCCGACCGGCGGCGGCGTGGTCACGGGCGCGAGCACGCGATGGCGCGCCGCCTCGACCTTCGACGTGTCGCCGCGCGCGCGTGTCACCGGCGCGGCCGCCGGCGCGCCTGCCGTGCCTGCCGCGCCGCGCGCGGGTGCCGGCGCCGGCTTCGCAGGCACGGGTGGGGCCGCCGTGGCCTCGTCGGCGACCGGCTGCAAGAGGCGCTCGCCGAGCTCGGTGACGTGGCCGTAGTACTGCGCCAGGCACCACGCGATCTGCATCTGCGTCGCCACCGCGCGCACCACGTACTTGCCGGTGAAGAACGCGATCTCGTCGACGGCGTGGCGGTCGCTCGGGTCCGACATCGCGACCGTGAGGTTGCCGTCCTTGTCGAGCGACACCGGCACGGCGCGGAACTCGACCGCCATGTCGCCGGGCAGCACCGCCACCACGGCGCTGGGCAGGCGCGCCAGGGTGTTGGGGTTGATCTGCGGCACCATCAACCGGCTCCGGTAGAACTCGGTCAGGGCCTCGTCGCTCACCGCGCCGACCGACACCAGATGCTCGCCGACGGTCCCGCCATCGGAGTTTTGCAGAGCACGGGCCGCAGACAGGTGATGGCTGGCGATGAGACCAGCTCGTACCATGAGCGCTCCGGCGTCGTCGGCCACGATGAACCTTCCGCCATAAGCCGGTGACACGGCGAGGACGGTCGCTGGATCATGTCGGCTCCCCCGGACCGGTGTCAACGAAGGCTCATGCGGATCTACCTCGATCACAATGCGACTTCGCCTGTCCTGGACAGCGCGCGCGAAGCGATGTTCGAAGCCGCCGGTCTGGTGGGCAATCCGTCGTCGATCCACGGCGAGGGTCGCGCCGTCCGGTCGCGCCTCGAGCGCGCGCGTGACGCGATCACCGCCCTGGTAGGATCTGGCACCGCCGACGGGATCGTCTTCACGAGCGGCGGGACCGAGGCCGACGTCTCGGGAATCGTCGGACTGGGGCTGGCGGCGGTGGCCGCGGGCGCGCCGGCGCGTGTCGTCGTGCTGGCGACCGATCATCCGGCGGTGCACGGCGCGGCGGCGGCGCTGGTCGCGCGCGGGTTCGCGAGCGAGGTCCTCGCCGTCGACGGGGCGGGGCAGGTGGATGGCCTGGATCTGGCGCGGCGGCTGGCGACGCCGGCGGCCGTGGTCGCGGTCGCGGCGGTGAACCACGAGACCGGCGTGATCACCGACCTCGCGGTGGTGGCGGCGGCTGCGCGCGCCGCAGGGGCGCGGCTCCACGTCGACGCGGTCCAGGCCGCGGGACGTGTGCCGCTCGCGGCGATCGCCCTTCACGCCGACACGCTGGCCCTCTCGGCGCACAAGCTCGGCGGGCCGGCGGGCGTCGGGGCCTTGTGGATCCGGTCGGGCGTCGACCTCGCGCCGCTCGCGCCGGGCGGTCATCAGGAGCGAGGGCGGCGCGGCGGCACCGAGAACGTCGTCGGCGCGGCCGGGTTCGCGGCGGCGGCCGCGGCCGTCGACCTCGCGCGTGCGGGGGAGGTCGCGGCGCGCGCGGCGCGTCTCGAGCGCGGCATCCTGGCCATCGACGGTGCGCGCATCCACGGGGCGGGCGCGCCGCGCGTGGGCAACACCGTCAACGCCGGGTTCGCGGGTGCGCTCGGCGAGTCGATCGTGATGTCGCTCGATCTGGACGGCGTCGCGGTCTCGACGGGGGCGGCGTGCACGTCGGGCTCGGTGCAGCCCTCGCCGGTCCTGCTCGCGATGGGCCTCGATCGCGCGGCTGCGCGCGAAGGCGTGCGCTTCTCGCTCGGACCGTCGACGACGGACGCCGAGCTCGATCGCGTGCTCGCGATCCTGCCGGGCATCGTCGCGCGCGTGCGCGCCGCGTCACGGTCGATCGGCGGCTGACGCGGCGGCGTCGACACCGTCGGCCGGCTCGTCGGTGCCACCGACGAGCGTGCACGGCGCGAGTGGCTCGCCGCCGGTCGTGCGCGCGACGTCGCCGGCCCTGCGGCCGAGCGCGAGGTCCGCGATGGGGTCGTCGGCGGCGCCGTGCGGCGCGAAGAGCTCGGCGTCGCGCAGCGCGCGCACCTTGTCGGCGTCGGTCGCCGGCGCGAACCCGCCGGTCACGAGCACGGAGCCGTCGGGGAGGAGCGTCAGGCGATGGCCGTAGCGTGCGAGCCCGGGCGCGCCGGTCGTCTCCGGTGTGGGGCCGGCGCCGCCGGCGACGCCGCGACGAAGCCGGAAGCTCTGCGGGCTCGGGCAGACCAGCGTGCTCGGGCATCCCGCGGTGGCCGCGCCGCCGGAGAACACGATGTCGCCGCTGGCGAGCGTCACGGCGGCCGTATACCCGGCCGGCGTCGCGCCGGGCACGTCGAGCAAGGTCGCGGTGAGCGTGGCGGGATCGACGAGGTGCACGAACGGCGCGAAGCCGACATCGCTGATGGCGCCCGCGGTCGTGCCGAACCCACCGACCACGGCGACGCGATTTCCGAAGCGCGCCGCCGCGTGGAACGAGCGGTTGAGCCCCTCGGTGGCGGCCGGGCCCTGGGCCAGCGTGGGCGCACCGCCGAGCATGGCGAGCCGGTCGCCGGCGCGCACGTCGGCCGCGAGCGCCGTGAGGTCGCCGCCCCAGACCAGCGCCTCGGTGGGCGACGTCGCCGTCACCGTCGCGCCGATGCGCGGATGGCCGGCGACGGTCCCCGCGCTCGTGCCGTCGGCCGGATTCACGGACTCGTGCGTGAGCACATCCGCGCCCGCCAGGTTCCTGCCGCCGACGACGGCGAGCGCCTCGCCCGGCGGGGTGCCCGGCTGCGTGGCGGCGCCGAACGCGCGCGGCGTCGGTCCGTTCATCAGCTCGGTGCGCGTCACGGAGCGCGTGGCCGGATCGTAGAGGAGGATCTCGGGCGGCAGCGGGATCGTGCCCGCACGGCCCATCGCGAGGTCGGGCGCGACCGACCTCCACGGCGCCGCGCCGTTCGCGCCGGTGGGAAGCGCGGCGATGTTGCCGGCCGCGGCCGGATCGCCGGCGACGCCGATGCCGCCGACGACGAGGAGCTCGATCGCTGCGCCCTGCGTGCCGAGGACGAGCACGTCGTGAAACGCGCGCGGGAGGAGCCCGGCGATCGTGAGCGGATAGAAGCGGTGCTCGTCGGGATCGTAGATCTCGGCGGCGCTCGACACGTAGGCGCCGGCGCTCGGCGCGAACGCCGCGGAGTCGCCGCTGGCCTCGCCGATCAGCCCGCCGAGCAGCAGCACCTCGCCGTTGGGGAGTGGCGTCGCGCTGTGGAACGCGCGCGCCGTCGCCGGTGCCGCGAGCGGACACGCGTACGCGTTGGTCGCCTGCACGTAGACCTGCACGGTCGCGCCGCCGGTGAGCGACACGCCGGTGCGCTCGCCCCGCGCGAGCAGCGTGCCTGCGTCGTCGAAGTACTCGACGTACATCGTCGCGGCGGCGTCGCGTCCGGGTACCGACACGAACGGCGGATCGCCCG
Organism: Kofleriaceae bacterium; assembly: GCA_035525615.1. Lineage (GTDB taxonomy): Bacteria > Myxococcota_A > Polyangia > Haliangiales > Haliangiaceae > UBA2376. The sequence goes on from DATLEB010000237.1 coordinate 29,120, forward strand.
CGAGCGGGATGATCGTGTCGCAGCGGAGCGTGCGCAGCGCCTCGTCACGGAACGTGAGCCGTACACGCGTGGCTCCGGCGACCACGGGAGGCGCGGTCGTCGCGGCCGGGCACGTGACGCCGTCCACCGGCAGGAGCCCGATGATCTGGTAGCGAACATCCGGGCGCAGATCGTCGCCGCCGCACGCGCTCGCCGCCGCGGCCGATAGCGCGGCGCAGCAAGCGACCGGGGCCAAACGACGAAAATTGCTCAGCGTTCGACGCACGGGCTTCAGGACGTCAACTTGACGCGATCCGTTCACCACGGTACCACACGCGCATGCGCGACGTCGTCATCACAGGTTCGGCCCGCACGCCCATCGGCAGCTTCCTCGGCGCGCTCGCGTCGGTGACTGCGCCCAAGCTCGGTGCCACCGCGATCCGCGCGGCGCTCGAGCGCGCGGGTGTTCCCGCCGCGGACGTGAGCCAGGTGCTCATGGGCTGCGTGCTTCCCGCGGGCGTCGGTCAGGCGCCCGCACGCCAGGCGGCGCTCGCCGCGGGACTGCCGCAGGGCGTGCCCTGCGTGACCGTCAACAAGGTGTGCGGCTCGGGGCTCGAGACCGTCATCCAGGCGGCCCGCGCGATCGCGGTCGGTGACTCCGACATCGTCGTCGCCGGCGGCATGGAGTCGATGTCGAACGCGCCGCACCTCGTGCGCGGCCTGCGTGGCGGCGTGAAGATGGGCGGGCTCGACACCGTCGACAGCATGGTCAACGACGGCCTCTGGGACGTGTACTCGAACCAGCATATGGGCAACTGCGCCGAGCTCTGCGCCAAGGAGAAGGGCATCTCGCGCGGCGCGCAGGACGAGTACGCGGCGGAGAGCTATCGCCGCGCGCTCACCGCGCAGAAGGAAGGCCGCTTCGCGGGCGAGATCGTCGCCGTGAAGATCGCCGGCAAGGGCGGCGAGGTGTCGATCGACGCCGACGAGGAGCCGGGGCGCGGCAACATCGAGAAGCTCGGCTCGCTGCGCACGGCGTTCCAGAAGGACGGCACCGTGACCGCGGGCAACGCGTCGTCGCTGAACGACGGCGGCGCGGCGGTCGTGCTCATGTCCGCCGACGAGGCCAAGCGCCGCGGCGCGCCCGTGCTCGCGCGCATCGTCGCGTCGGGCTATCACGCGCAGGCGCCCGAGTGGTTCACCACCGCGCCCGCGCCGGCGATCGAGAAGGCGCTCGCCAAGGCGGGCTGGAAGGCCGGCGCCGTCGATCTCTGGGAGATCAACGAGGCGTTCTCGGTGGTGTCGATCGCGAACAACCAGCTCCTCGGCATCGACCCCGCGCGCGTGAACGTGTGGGGCGGCGCGGTCGCGCTCGGTCACCCGATCGGTGCGTCGGGCGCGCGGGTGCTCGTGACGCTGCTCGCGGCGATGGCGGCGCGCGGCGCGAAGACCGGCGGCGCGTCCTTGTGCATCGGCGGCGGCGAGGGCATCGCGCTCCTCGTGGAGCGCCCCTGATCATGGTGCTCGCGCGCGATCCGGACACGATCAACAAGCTGGGCGTCGTCGGTGGGGGACAGATGGGGCAGGGCATCGCCCAGGTTGCGGCGCAGGCCGGCATCGACGTCATCCTCGTCGACGTCACGCAGGCCGCCGCCGAGACGGCGGTGGGCAAGCTGAAGAAGACCCTCGACCGCCTGGTCGAGCGCGGCAAGCTCGCCGGCGACGCGCGCGACGCGATCGCGGGGCGGTTGCGCCCCGCCGGCACCCACGAGGCGCTCGCCGATCGCGACTTCGTGATCGAGGCGGCGCCCGAGGTCGAGACGCTGAAGATCGATCTGTTCCAGAAGCTCGGCGCCGTGCTCGGTGAGGACGCGATCCTGGCCAGCAACACGTCGTCGATCTCGATCACCAAGCTGGCGGCCGCGAGTGGCCGTCCGGATCGCGTGGTCGGCATGCACTTCATGAATCCCGTGCCGCTCATGAAGCTGGTCGAGATCGTGCGCGGCCTGCCGACGAGCGACGCGACGTACACGACGACGGTCGGCCTCGCGCAGCGCTTCGGCAAGACGACGATCGGCGCGCGCGACATCCCCGGCTTCATCGTCAACCGCGTGCTGATTCCGCTCCTGAACGAGGCCTGCTACGCGCTGTACGAGGGGCTGGGGAGCGCGAGCGACATCGACACCGGCGTGAAGCTCGGCCTGAATCACCCGATGGGCCCGCTCGAGCTGGCGGATCTGATCGGGCTGGATACGGTGCTGGCGATCGCGGGCGTGCTCCATCACGAGCTCGGCGACGACAAGTACCGCCCGTGCCCGCTGTTGCGGCAGCACGTGGCCGCCGGCTGGCTGGGGAGGAAGACGGGCCGCGGCTTCTACACATACGACGCGGGCGGAAATCGCGTGGTGTGAGGTGTGAGGTGTGAGGTGTGAGGGTGCGAGTCTGCCGGTTACGTGGCTTTGCTCGTCAAGGGGCAGGTCAACGTCAAGGGTGGGGTTCAGGTTCAGGTTCAGGTCAACGTCAACGGTGGCGTCAACGTCAACGTCAACGTCGAGACTCGGCTTTGACGTTGACCTCGACGTTGACCCGCGACCTTGACGTTGACATGAACCTCAACCTCAACCCACCGTTGACGTTGACCTGCCCCTTGACGAGCAAAGCCGAGCAACCGGCCGCCTCGCACACCACTCCGCCGCTACCGCCGCGATCTCACCCCAGACGCTTCACCAGCTTGTCGGCCGCTCTCGTCGCGAGCGCCATGATCGTCACCTGCGGATTCACGCCCAACGAGCTCGGCACGCTCGCGCCATCCACGACGTACAGCCCCGGTGTGTCGTGGACCTGGTGCTCCGCATCAACGACCGACATCCGCGCATCCGCGCCCATCCGCGCGGTTCCGAGCGGGTGGTACGCGGACACCTCGACGTCGTGCGGGCGGATCTTCGTCTGACGGAACCTCGCCAGATCCGCCTCCGTCCGCACCTCGTGGAAGCCGTGCACCGGCATGACCACGCGCTCGGCGCCGGCGGCGAGGAACACTCGCGCGAGAATGTCGATGCCGCGCTTCATGCGCCCCAGATCGGCCTCGTTCATGTTGTACGTGACCACGGGCTGGTCGCCGACCATCCGCACCCTTCCGCGCGACGTGTCCTCGACCATCACGCCGAACGTCGCCACTCGTTCGAAGCCCTCGGCGAGCTCGACCAGCGCCGGGCCGATCTGGGGCAGGAGGCCGACCGAGAAATCGAGCGGCAAGGCCGCGCCCTCGAACATCAGGCCTTCCTCGTGGAAGTCCTCGATGGCGTAGCCCTGCGGTACGCCCTTCCAGCTCTCGACCTTCTCCTTCATCACCGCGTGCAAGCCGGTCGCGGGATGCACGGACAGGTTTCGACCCAGCTGCCCCGACTGGTCGCCCAACCCGTTGCGCATCAAGAACGCGGGCGTGAGCAGCGTGCCGCACGACACGACGACGGCGCGCGCGCGCACCGTGACGGTCCTCCCGTTCTCGGCCCTGCCTACCACGCCGACGGCGCGGCCGCCCTCGACGATCACGCGCCTCGCGCGCACGCCGGTGAACAGCTCGGCGCCCGCTTTCAGCGCCATCGGCACGTACGAGACATTCGTCGAGCGCTTCGCATCTGTCGGACAGCCGAAGCAGCAGATGCCCTGGCCGTCGCAGTCGGGCGCGTTGCGCTTGAGCGGCAGGTGCTTCTTCATGCCGAGCGCCTCGGCGCCGCGCGCGATGACGCGGGCGCTGCCACCGAGGATCTCGCGACGGACCGGCGCGACGCCGAGCACGCTCTCGACGCGCTCGAAGTACGGCGCCATGCCGTCGGGCGTGAGGTCGCGCAGCCCGAGGTCGCGGACCCACTCGAGGAGGATGCGATCGGGCACGCGGTAACAGGTGCCCGAGTTCACCGTCGTCGTACCGCCGACGTTCTTGCCCAGCGGGATCGTGATCGGCACGTTGCCGACGGTGAACGTGGCACCCGCCGCGCGGTACAGCTTCTTCTGCATCTCCAGCGGGCGGCCGGTGAACTCGCTGCGATCGACGTAGTTGCCTTCCTCGAGCATCGCGACGGCGACGCCGGCCTCGGCCAGCTCGCGCGCGACGACCGCGCCGCCAGCGCCGGTGCCGATCACCACGACGTCGACCTCGATCGCCACGTCACCGTCGAGCTTGGCGGCGTCGTGCACGCGCTCGCGGAACCACGCCGGCTTCACCTCGGGCTTCTGCGCCCACGAGTAGACGCAGCCGACCTTCTCGAAGAACGCCGGGTCGTCGAAGTGCGCCACCTTGAGCGGCACCATCAGCGCCTTGAGCGCGTTGCGGCGCGCGACGTCGGAGTCGCGCCAGCGGTCGAGCAGCGCGACACGGTCCGCGGCGGCGAGCGACGCCATGCCGCGACGCCGATGCAGGTACGAAAGCCCGTCGAACAGGTGGACGAGGCCGCGGTACGCCGTGCGCGCGCTCGGCGGCAGCTCGTCGAGGAAGCCCTCGACGCGCGTGACGGTCTGGGCGCTGGCACCCGGGAACATCCGGCCGGGCGGCAGCACCGCCTCGGCGATCGCCGTCAGCGTGGACCGTTCGCGCTCCGAGAAAACTGCCATCAGCCCAGCCTATCCAGAATGGTCCGATGGTTCAACGTGTATCGGCTTCAGATACCCGGCGGTAATGACTTCGCAAATCCGCCGTCGAGGAAGCCGTAGCTCGCCTCGAGCGTGGCGCCGACGTAGAACGCACCGCCCTCGAACGCGCCCGTGCCCGCGAGGCGCACGCCCGACGCGCGGTTCATCGTCCACGTCCAGCCAGCCTCGGCCATGATGCGCGCGCCCTTGCGGCTGTCCATGCCGCCGTCGTCGGACGCGAGGAGCGCGGCGCCGAAATCGAACGTGCCGAGCAGCTCGGCGTGATCGCCGTGGACGAACCTGCGCCAGCGACCGTTGGCCTCGACCTGCCACGGCTTCACGTCGCCGGTGAGCTGGTACCGCGCATCGAGCGTGAGGATCATGTCGTTGGCCAGACCGAGCTGACGCGCGGCGCGCGCGCGCACGAGCGCGGTCTCGAAGCGACAGCCGGTGCTCGAACCCTGCGGCTCGCCGCACACGTCGCCCGGCGTGATGCCGCCGCCGAAGCGCGCCTCGCGCATGACGAAGCTCTCGCCGACGAGGAGCTGGGCGTCGATGCCGCTCGGGCGTCCGTCGAAGCTAGGGTCGCGCAGCACCTCGAGCAGCTCGTAGGTCGTGCCCGCGTCGGGTTCGCCGAGCAGCACGCCCGCCTCGCGCAAGACGGCGACCGTCGCGGTCAGCTGGCGATAACCGGTGCGATCGCGACGGAGCGCCCACCACGTCGCCTGCAGCTTGCGCGCGAGCGAGTCGTCGATGGGACGGCCCAGCGCGCGCGCGCGCTCCAGCACCGCCGCGATCTGCTGCGCGCGCATGCGCGTGCCGACGTCGAGCAGGCGGCCGTGGCCGCCGCCGATCGCGACGCCGAGGTCGGCGGCGAGCCGGCGCTCGAGGATGTCGTTGGTGGCGTCGTCCTGGCGCACCGTCATGTAGTGGCCGCGCAGGTTGGCGGCGGCCTGGCCGACGCCGTACACGCCCGACGCCGTGTACGCGCGGAAATCGGCGCCGGCGCTCACGTCGACGATCGCCATCTTCGTGCCGGCGCGGTCGGGCGCATCGGTCGGGTTGAACACGCCGCCGACGACGTCGACGTCGACGCCCATGCCCCACGCCGAACGCTCGCGCTCGATGCGCCGGGCGTAGGCGCCCTCGGCATCCACGTCGAACGTGAAGCGGTCGCGCAGCGTGTCGAAGCTCAGGCTCGCCGCGCCGAACCCGAAGGTCAGGGATTCGGTCGCCGCCAGCACGTCCTCGTCCCACGACGGCGCGCCCTCGACGGCGGTGCTGCCACCCAGGATCGGATCTCTGGGAGCCACCGCCGTTCCTCCTTCGCCCGGCGTCGCGCGGATATCGACGTCGCCATCCCCGTCCGGCGGATCCGGCTGCGGCTGCGGCTGCGGCTGCGGCTGCGGCTGCGGCTGCGGCTGCGGCTGCGGCTGCGGCGTCGGCGTCGCCTTCGCCCCCAGCTTCGCCAGCGCCTTCCGCGCCATCTCGCGCTGTCCACGATCCCGCGAGTTGTCGCTGGCGATGCGCTCGAGCGCCGGCACCGCCGACGGATCGCCGAGCTTGCCGAGGCCATCGATCGCGATCTCGCCGATGATGTCGAACGACTCGCCCTCCGCGACGCGGGCCAGCACCGGCACCGCGCGCTTGTCGCCCGAGGCGATGAGCCTCTTGGCCGCGTCCCGGCGCTTCTCTTTCCACGCCGCGCGGTCCATGCCGTCGGGCTGCTTCTCGATCACCTGGATGAGCGCGCCCACGTCCTCCTGCGCCCGCACCTCGGCGGCGCTCGCGACCAGCGCGAGACCTGCGATGGCTAGCCTGCGCATCACCGGTCTCCGTACTGGAAGCACAGCGGCAGGGCGTACGTGTTGTCGGGCGAGCCGGGCGCCCACAGCTCGTCGCACGTCGACGACGCGACGCACGCGATCACGACGCGCGCGCGCTGCTCGACGAACGTCTCGAGCCGGTTGAGGCAGTTCCCGAAGTCGAAGACGTTGGGATCGTCGTTGCCCTCGTCGTCGCGCGCCTCGAGCGGGATGGCGCCGCACTCGACCAGCCGCCAGCAGGCGGCCTCGGCGTCGCGCTCGCTGTCGGGGCAACCGGCGAGGGTGCCGCCTGCCGCGCACGGCCCGCGCGCGCCGTCGATCGATTCGTAGTCGTCGCAGCTCGTGGCGCAGAACGCCAGCAGAGCCCCGGTGAACAGGAGGCTACGTCTCATCGCCTCCGATCATACCGTCAGGCGTCGACGACTGCCTTCTTCTTGCGCACGAGTGCGCTGGCCGGGACGTCGAAGCTCTGCGCGACCAGCTCGGCGATGTCGAGCACCTTGACCTGCTCGTCCTTGTTCCGCTGCTTCACGCCGTCGGTGATCATGATGTTGCAGAACGGGCAGGCCACGGCGACCGCGTCGACCTCGGTGGCGAGGATCTCGTCGGTGCGGTTGAAGTTCACGCGCTCGCCCTCGTGCTCCTCCATGAACATGCGGCCGCCGCCGGCGCCGCAGCAGAAGCCATGGCGCTTGGAGCGCACGAGCTCGGTGACGCCGCCGGCCGGCTTGAGCGCGTCGAGGATGTCGCGCGGCGCGTCGAACTCCTTGTTCCAGCGGCCGAGGTAGCAGCTGTCGTGATAGGTGACCGTGTCGACGGGCGAGCCGCCCACCGTCAGCTTCTTGCTGTCGATGAGGTGGCTGATGAGCTGCGTGTGGTGGACGACCTCGAAGTCGCCGCCGAACTGCGGGTAGTCGTGGCGCAGCGTGTGGAGACAGTGGGGACAGCTGGTCACCACCTTCTTCACGTTGGCGCTCTTGAGGGTCTCGACGTTCTGCTCGGCCAGCATCTGGAAGAGCATCTCGTTGCCCGCGCGGCGCGCCGGATCACCGGTGCAGCCCTCCTGATGGCCGAGCACCGCGAAGTTGACCTTCGCCTCGCGCAGCACCTTCACCATGGCGCGCGTCTGCTTGACGATGCGCGCGTCGAACGCGCCCGCGCAGCCCACCCAGAGCAGGTACTCGGGATCGGGGTTCTCCTCGATGGTCGGCACGTCGAGCCCCTCGGCCCAGTCCATGCGCTTGTCGTTGGCGATGCCCCACGGGTTCGACTGGCGCTCGATGTTCTTGAACGCGCGCGCCAGCTCGCCCGGGACCTTCTCCTGCTCGAGGACGAGGTTCTGGCGCATCTGGATGATCTTCAGCGGGTGCTCGATGAAGACCGGGCAGACCTCCTGGCATGCGCCGCAGGTGGTGCACGCCCACAGCGTGTCCTCGGCGACGCGGCCGCCCGTCAGGCGAGGCATCGAGGCCTGGCGCTGCTCGAGCGCGGCGAGCTCGGCCCTGGCAGTCACGAGATCGGGGTGCTCGTGGCCGGGCTCGTTCAGCCCGCTGCGCGCCGCGTACTCGCCCAGCCCGTCGATCGACTTCTTGGCGTCGGCGATCGCGTCGTTGAGCGCGACGCGGTCGAGCATCTCGTAGCGGATGTCGTGGACCAGCTGCATCGGCGAGAGGTTCTTGCCGGTGTTGTACGCGGGACAGTAGTTGCTGCAGCGCGCGCACTCGGTGCACGCGTACGTGTCGAGCAGGCTCTTCCACGAGAACTGCTCGTACTTGCCGACGCCCCACTGCGTCTCGTCCTCGAGGTTGATCTTGGGCAGATCCATCGTCCGCTTGCTCAGGTTGCGCGTGAAGATGTTGGGCAGCGCGCCGAGCAGGTGGATGTGCTTCGAGTAGGGCAGGTAGTTGAGGAAGGTGAGGACGATGAGGACGTGCAGCCAGTAGCCCACGGTGTCGCCGCGGTGCGCGGTGCTCGTCGAGATCGGATCGAGCCAGCTGCCGATGACGCCGGAGATGGGGTAGCCCGAGGGCGCGGCGCGACCCGCCGCCAGCTCACCGGCGATGTGATAGCCGTGGTGGAGGAAGTGGGTCAGCATGAGCGACCCGATCGCGCCGAGGATGAGCCCAGCGTCGAGGTTCATCGGGATGAGGCGCGGGCGCACCAGCGTGCGGCGGACGACGGCCCACGTGACCATCGTGAGGACGATCAGGTTGAAGACGTCGATCGCGGTGGTGAGCGGGATGAGCAGCGGCCTGGGCAGCCACTCCTCCATCGCGAGCGGCCCGTAGATGCCCGAGACCAGGAGGTCGGCGGTGCCGATGGTGATGAGGAGGAAGCCCCAGAAGATGAAGAGGTGGTGCTTGCTCGTGCGGTGCTGCGGGCCCTCCTCGGCGACCTTCTTCTGTCCGAAGAAGTAGATGCCGACGGAGGCGAGCCGCTCGAAGAGCTGGTCGACGCGCGGCCGCGGGTCGGCGGCTCCGCTCGCGACGGCGCGGCCGAACAGCCACATCGTGCGGGCGAAGAACGTGAAGGAGGTCGCGAGCAAGAGGACGAAAATGAACGTATTCATGCGGAGTTCCCTCGCGAAGCAGGAGCGGTGTACCACGCGTTGCCGCAGCGCGTCTCCCCGAGGAAAGCTCAGTTCGGCGTTTCGTACGCAACCTGCCGAGGGGGCGATCGATAGGACAGCGCATGAAAGCCAGCGGCCCTGTCGTGAGCCCGATCCAGACCCAGCATCCGTTCGGCGATCCGAACGCCACGCAGATCCATCAGCGCGACGAGCTCCTCCGAGAGCTCATGATGCGGACCACGAACGAGCGGATGCAGGCGCCGGTCCTCGAGCGTGACCCGCTGGCGCCGGTGAGCGGCGAGATCGCGGTGCCGGCGGCGCGCAGCTGGACGTTCTTCGCCATCGTCCTGCTCGCCGTGAGCGTCGGGCTGTGCCTGGCGATCGCGCTCAGCTGACGCGCGCGACGCCGCGGGTCACGACGCGGTGACGATCTCGTCCTTCAGGTAATCGCGCTTCTTGCCGGCGACGTTGCACGCGACGCGCGCCGCGTTCCAGCCGCACACCAGATCGCCTTCGAGGCCGAGGCCGGTGAGGACCTGGCTCGAGGCGAGCGTCAGGTTCTTCACGCCGCTCGCGTACGGCGCGGCCGCGAGGCCGGCGGCGCCCTCGAGCGTGCCGCGCCACACCGACGGCATCACGGCCGGCAGGCCGCGGCCGACCTCGTACGATCCGCGGCCGCTCGCGATGGGGGCGACCGCCTCGTGCGGCGAGTGCACGAGCACGAGGTGATCGGCGAAGTAGGGCATGACGCCGTCGAGCGCGGCGAGGAGGCGCGCGCGCAGCACCGCGGTGCGCGGCGCGAGCTTGGCGGTGTCGGGGCCGTCGCCGGTCGCCTCGTCGTCGGTGGCAGGCAGGAACGCGGCGATGGTGACGAGCACGCGGCCTTGATCGTCGGCCTCGCCGGCGTGGATCGCGAAGCCGTCGCGCGCGTCGCTGTTCGCGCCGTTGCTCGCGCCCCCGGCGTCGGTCTCGTTGTCGCCGAGGACGAGCACGGTCGGCGCCATGCCCTCGGGCACGGCGGCGGCGTCGACGACGAGGTTGAGCGTGTAGCGCCAGCCGATGCGGCGCTGCGCCTCGGCCAGCTCGACCAGGCCCTTGGGCGGCTTCTTGCCGAACATCTCGATGACGCCGGCGAGCGACGTCGCCGCGACGACCTGGCCGGCGCCGAGCTCCTCGCCCGAGCCGAGCCGCACCGCGGTGATCTTGCTCCAGCCCTGCACCAGCTCGCTCACGCTGCCGGTGCGGACCTCGCCGTTCGCAGCCGCCAGCTTCTCGAGGAGGAGCTCGCGGATCCCGGTGCCGTCGCCGCGCAACGGCGGCGCGCCCTGGCGCCACAGCTCGAGCGCGCGCGCGATCGCGATGGGCGCGGGATCGACGGCGCGACCGCCGATCGCGGCGGCGGCGCGCGTGATCGCGGCGACGGGCGCGGCGGCGCTGGTGACCGAGGCCCACCACGTCTGCGCCACCTCCGCGGCGCGCGCGGCCTGCTTCACGACGTCGCGGCGCTCGAAGAAGCCGACGCCAGGGAACGCGTCCTCACCGTCGAGGATGTGGTCGGCGGCGTGCGCGACGGCGGCGGCGGCTTCCCACGCGGCGAGCGTCGTCGCGGCCGTCGGCGGCGTCTCGCGCTCGAGCTCGCGGGTCTGCATCGCGACGTCCGACGCGAGATCGATGCGCAGGTCGGGCCCGACGATCTGGACCGCCGTGCGCACGTCGCGCGCGCGCCGCTTGAGCGCGTGATCGAGGCCGAGCTCGCGCACCACGCGCGCCGCGCCGCCGGTGCCCCGCCCCGGCATCGCGCCGGGCTCGACGGGCAGCTTGAACGGACCGAGCGTGTAGCGCGCCGGCTGATCTTCGCGCGTCACGACCAGCGTGCGCAGGCCGCGTCGCGCGCACAGGGCCGCGCAGCACAACCCGGCGAGGTCGTCCCCGACGACGATCAGGTCATAGGAGTTGGTCGGCATCGGCGCCGCGGATCGCGACGGTGCGACCTTCGCACACGAGGCGCCCCTGAGCCAGCGCACGGACCACCGCCGGCAAAAGGCGGTGCTCCTCGACCTGGATGCGGTGGTGGAGCGTGTCGGCGGTGTCGTCGGCGAGCACCGGCACCGCGCGCTGCGCGATGATCGGCCCGGTGTCGACGCCGGTGTCGACGAAGTGCACGGTGACCCCCGCGAGCTTGACGCCGTAGGCGAGCGCCTGCGCCGGCCCGTCGGTGCCGGGGAACGCAGGCAGGAGCGCCGGGTGCGTGTTGACGATGCGCGCCGGGAACGCGCTCACGAACGTCGACGTGAGCACGCGCATGAAGCCGGCGAGCACGACCGCCTCGACGCCGTGCTGCGCGAGCGTGGCGAGGAGCGCCTGCTCGAAGGGCTCGCGTCCGCCCGCGGTCTTGTGATCGATCACGAGCGCGGGCTTGCCGGCCGCGGCGGCGATCTCGAGCGCGCGCACGCCGGGCTTGTTGGAGATGACGACGACGATCTCGGCCGGCGCGAGGTTGCCCGCCGCCTCGGCGGCGAGGAGCGCCGCGAGGTTGGTGCCGCGGCCGCTGACGAGGACGCCGACTTTCATTCTTGTGCCTTCGCGCCGCTCACTCGCCGACGTAGCGGCTGGGCGCGCGGCCGTCGCGCGGGACGAGCGTGCCGACGGCGCGGCCCTTCCACGGCGCGAGCGCGGCCAGCGCCGCGTTCGCGTTCTCCGGCGGCACGACGATGATCATGCCCAGCCCCATGTTGAACGTGCGGCGCATCTCCTCGTCGGAGACATCGGCGGTGGCGATGAGGCGCATCACGCCCGGTACCTCCCACGTCGTCGGATCGAGCTCGACCGAGAGCAGATCGTCGCTCAGGAAGCGCGGCGGATTCTCGACGAGGCCGCCGCCCGTGATGTGCGCCGCCGCCTTCCACGGCAGCTCGCGCAGCGCGCGGAACGCCTCGGCGTAGATGACGGTGGGCGTGAGGAGCGCGTCCGCGACCGACGCGCCGCCCAGCAGCTCGGGACGCGCGTCGAAGGGCAGGGCGAGCACCTCGAGCACGACCTTGCGCGCCAGCGAGTGGCCGTTCGAGTGCAGGCCCGAGGACGGCAGGCCGATGATGATGTCGCCGGCGAGCAGGTCGGCGCGCGGGCGGATCGCCGGCTTGTCGACGACGCCGACGCAGAAGCCGGCGAGGTCGTAGTCGTGGTTCGCGTAGAGGCCGGGCAGCTCCGCGGTCTCGCCGCCGACGAGCGCGCAGCCGGCCTGGCGACAGCCCTCGGCGATGCCGCCGATCACCGTCGCGGCGACGTCGACGTCGAGCGCGCCGGCGGCGAAGTAGTCGAGGAAGAAGAGCGGGTCGGCGCCGGTGACGAGCACGTCGTTGACGCACATCGCGACCAGATCGATCCCGACCGTGTCGTGACGACCGGTGGCGAGCGCCGTCTTCAGCTTGGTGCCGACGCCGTCGGTGCCCGACACGAGGATCGGCTCGGTCAGGCCCGCGGGGATCCGGCACAGCGCGGCGAACCCGCCGATGCCGCCCATGACCTCGGGCCGCATCGTCGATCGCGCGAGCGGCTTGATGCGGTCGACGAGGCGGTTTCCGGCGTCGATGTCGACGCCTGCATCCTTGTACGTGATCGCCATCGGCGCACGTTTACCATACGATGCACCCGTGCCACCCGGCCTTCGCGTCGACGTCGTCATACCCGCTCGCAACGCCGAGACCGCGCTGCCCGGGCTGTTCGCCGCACTGCCGTCACGCGAGACCCGCTCGCTCGTCGTGGTCGACCGCAACTCGTCCGATGGCACCGCCGGCGTGGCGCGCGATCGCGGCGCGATCGTGCTGCGCGAGCCGTCGGGCGGCTACGGCGCCGCATGCCAGCGCGCGCTCGCACATTTCACGGAGCTGCCCGAACGGCCCGATGTGGTCGTGTTCGCGCCCGCCGACGCCCACCTCGTGACCGGTGACCTCGCGTCACTCTTGCTCCCCATCGCCGAGAAGGACGCCGAGCTGACCATCGGCGTGCGGGGCCAGGGCGGCGCGCTGCGCGACAAGGTGGTGCTCGGGCTCATCGAGGCGGTCTACCGTCATCGCTTCCACGACGCCGGCCCGGTGCGCGCCATCCGCTATCCGGCGCTGGTGGCGCTGGGGATGAGCGACCCGGCCGACGGCTGGAACGTCGAGATGCTGGTGCGCGGCCTCAAGCTCGGCCTCGGCATCCTGGAGGTCCCCGTCGGGGCCGGCGCCCCGCGATCCCGCCTCGGGATGCGGGCGGCAGCAGTTGCCGGCGGTCGCTCGTTGTTCCACATCCTCCGTCACGCTACCGTCCGGTAGCGAGGGGGCGGCATGTCGGAGCACCTGATCGACAGATTCGCGAAGGACTACGAGGCCGGGACGGTGCTGTTCCGCGAGGGCGACCCCGGCGACTTCATGTACGTGATCCAGTCGGGCTCGATCGAGATCCGGCGCGAGATCGGCGAGCTGGAGCGCGTGCTCGCGGTGCTGCCGGCGGGCGAGTTCTTCGGCGAGATGGCGCTCATCAATGCGCGGCCGCGATCGGCGACCGCGGTGGTGCGCGAGCCGTCGCGGCTCCTCGTGATCGAGCCGCGGACCTTCGAGGCCATGCTGCGCGGCCGCGTCGAGATCGCGGTGCGCTTGATCCGCACCCTGGCGTCGCGCCTCGAGCGCGCCAACCAGCAGATCGAGCTCCTGCTCCTGCCCAACGCGAACCATCGCGTGGTGCAGTGCCTGCGCCGGATGGCCGACGAGCAGATCGCGGCGGCGGGCGCGGCCGGCATGGCCGACAGCGCCGTCTTCCTGCCCGTCGACGTGAACGATCTCGCGGCGCGCGTGGCGCTGGCCCCGCACGAGGTCGCGGAGATCCTGTCGCGCCTCCAGCAGGCGCGCCTGGTCATGACGGCCGAGGAGGCGGGCATCACGACCGCCGAGAAGGGCTTCGTCATCCCCGAGGTCGGCAGGCTCCTCGAGTTCCTCGAGTTCCTCGAGCTACGCGAGCGCTACGGACAGTTCTGATTCGACTGAATCAGGCCGCGGCGACGCCGTCGCGGATCTCGCAGATCTTGCGGACCAGGCGCGACAGGTCGTCGTTCTTCCCGTGGATCACGGTCTCGATCTCGGGCGCCATCTGGTGGAGCTGAGACGACAGCGCCGACGAGCTGGTCCCTGTGAGGAGGGTCGGGATCACGGCGGCGATGAAGGACCCCTCCCAGATCTCCCGGACGGCGGACGCCGCCGAGCTGGCCTGGACGATCTTGAACCCCTCGGCCTCGAGGGCGCGGGCAATCTCCTCCCGCTCGCTCTCGATCTCGTTCACGACAAGGATGAAGGACGCAGACATCGCAACCTCTCGACCGGCTTCCCCCGACGCAAGATCGGCGGTCGCCTAGGCTGTTCTGGGTATCATCAGCGACCGAACCATTAGCAGAAGGTTTGCAAGTACGCGAGCAAATTTGAGGGGTTTTGCGCTCCCCCGCGATCTGTCACACGTACCGGGAGACTTGCGGGATGAAGGGCGTTTGGGTATCTAGGGCCGTCCATATGGCCTGGTGGTCTCGCACGGGCGGTCTCGCGACCGAGCCCAAGAAGTCTGTCCCCAAGGGGATCTGGACCAAGTGCGAGAAGTGCAACACCACGATGTACGAGGACGACCTCATCGCGAACCTGCGGGTTTGCACGAGCTGCGGTCATCACTTCCGCATGTCGACCGACGAACGGCTCGGCATGATGCTGGACGGTCAGTGGGTCGAGCACGACGAGCACCTGCAGAGCGCGGATCCGCTCGGCTTCCGCGTCGACGGCAAGAAGTACGTCGACCAGCTCAAGTCGGCCAACCGCAAGGCCGGCGGCGGTGACGCCTACCGCGCCGGGACCGGCACGATCGGCGGCATCGAGGTCGAGCTCGGCTGCTTCGTGTTCGAGTTCATGGGCGGGTCGATGGGCTCGGTGGTCGGCGAGAAGATCACGCGTCAGTTCGAGCGCGCCCTCGCGCACAAGCGGCCGGCGGTGCTGCTGTCGGCGTCGGGCGGTGCGCGCATGCAGGAAGGCGTGCTGTCGCTGATGCAGATGGCGAAGACGTCGGCGGCGCGCTCGCGGTTGCGCGAGGCGCGCGTGCCCTACATCTGCATCCTCCTGCACCCGACGACGGGTGGCGTGGCGGCGTCGATCGCGATGCTCGGCGACGTCATCCTCGCCGAGCCCGACGCGCTCATCGGCTTCGCCGGACCGCGCGTCATCGAGCAGACCATCCGGCAGCAGCTGCCGCCGGGGTTCCAGCGCAGCGAGTTCCTGCTCGAGCACGGCATGGTCGATCAGGTCGTGCCGCGGTTGCAGCTCAAGGCCGCGACCGAGCGGCTGTTGCGCTGGTTCACGGCGCCGGCGTCGTCGACCGTCGTGCCGAGCGAGTCGAGCAGCGACGGCATGTCCGTGTCGAGCTCGATCGACGCGAGCGACGACTGACCGTGTGACCATGGCCGACGCGTATCGCGAGCTCCTCGACAAGCTGATCGCGGCGCGGCGCGCAGGCATCGTGCTCGGGCTCGAGCGCGTGCGCGAGGTGCTGGCGCGGCTGGGGAATCCCGAGCGGCGGCTGGGCCTGATCGCGCACATCGGCGGGACCAACGGCAAGGGCTCGACGGCGGCGATGGTCGCGTCGATGGCGCGCTACGCCGGCAAGCGCGTCGCGGTGTACACGTCGCCGCACCTGGCGAGCCTGCGCGAGCGCTTCGTCATCGACGGCGAGCCCGCGAGTCAGGCGGCGGTGGTCGCGGCGGCGGCCAGGGTCGCGGCGGCCGGCGGCGACGCGCTCACGTTCTTCGAGCAGGTCACGCTGGTGGCGTTCGTGCTGTTCGCGGATGCGGGCGTCGACGTCAGCGTCGTCGAGGTCGGGCTGGGCGGGCGCCTCGACGCGACCAACGTCGTCGACGCCGAGGTCGCGGCCGTGACCGGCGTGGCGATGGATCACGAGGCGATGCTCGGCGACAGCCTGCGCGCCATCACCGCGGAGAAGGCCGGGATCTGGAAGGCGGGGCGACGCGCGGTGATCGGCATGTCGGGCGAGCCCGAGGCGCGCGCGTGGTTGCACGACGCCGCCGTGGCGGCGGGCTGCGCGAACGTGCACCTGGTCGAGCCGATCGACGTCGCGCGCGCGCCGCTGCCGGGCCTGGTGGGCGATCACCAGCGCGCCAACGCGGCGTGCGCGTGCGCGATCATCGACGCGCTCGGCCTCGAGCTCGAGCCCGACGCGAAGGAGCTCGCGCTCCGGCGCGCCGAACATCCGGGCCGGCTCGAGGTCGTCGCGGTCGCGCCGACCGTGATGCTCGACGGCGCGCACAACCCGCACGGCGCGCGCGCGCTGGCGCGCTTCGTGGCGCGTCGGTCCGAGCGCCCGCGCGTGCTCGTCCTCGCCGTGTCCGCCGACAAGGACGTGCGCGCGATGGTGGAGCCGCTCGCCAGCGCCGGCGTCTTCGACCTCATCGTCGCCGCCGAATACGCGCAGGCGCGAGCCCTTCCGCGCGACGCGCTCGCCGACGTGATCCGCCAGACGGGCGATGGGACCGACGGCGGGATCCGGGTCGAGATCGCGAGCGGCGACCTCCGCGACGCCGTCGCCGCCGCGCGCGCCACGGCCGGCGTCGACGGCCTCGTCATCGTCGCCGGCTCGCTCTATGCCGTCGGCGAGGTCCGCCCCGCCTTCCGCCCCGAGATGCCCGTGGACCCGCTCGCCGTCTCCGACCCCGCCCCGCCGCGCGCCTGACGTCGGGCCGTACACGCGGCGGCCTGGTTCTTCGACGACCGGGGCGATACTCTCGAGGGCCGTGGGAGAAACGCAGTCCATAGGGCGATACCGCGTCCTGTCGACGCTGGGGACCGGCGCCATGGGCGAGGTCCTTCGCGCGCGCGACGAGCGGCTGGGGCGGGATGTCGCGATCAAGCGCGTGAAGAACGTCTTCGGAGCGATGACGTCGCTGTTTCACGCGCGCTTCGAGGCCGAGGCGCGGGCGCTGGCGGCGCTGGCGCATCCGGGTGTCGTGCAGGTCTTCGACCTCGGCTTCGAGGGCGAGACCCCGTATCTCGTCATGGAGCTGGTCGAAGGCCCGAGCCTGCGCGACGTGCTCGACGCGCAAGGGCCGCTACCGGAGCCGGCGGTGCGAGCGCTCGGGATCCAGCTGGCGCGGGCGCTCGAGGCTGCACACGCGCGCCGCATCCTCCATCGCGACCTCAAGCCCGGCAACGTCCTGCAAGCGCCGGGTGGGATCTGGAAGCTGGCCGACTTCGGGGTCGCGCGTGTGCCCGACTCCGAGATGACGGTCGCGGGGTCGTTCATGGGCACGCCGGCGTATGCCGCGCCCGAATCGCTCATCCGCGGCGACTACAGCCCGGAGTCTGACGTCTTCAGCCTGGCCGTCATGCTCGTCGAGACGGTCACCGGCACGAAGCCGCGAAGCGGCACGCTGCCCGAGATGATGGCGCGGGCCACGGTGCCGGTGTCACTCGACGGTGTCCCCGCCGCGCTCGCCGCCACGCTCGGGCCGGCCCTGGCCATCATTCCGACGCAGCGGCCGAGCGCAGGTGCGCTCGCCGAGGCGCTGGCCGGTGCGGCCGCGGCAAGCGGCATGATGGCGACGGCGCCGGCCGCGCCCGGCGCGGACGCGACGATCGGAGTGCCCGACGCGACGATCGGCGTTCCCGACGCCACGGTCGGTCCTCGCGATCGGACCATCGGCGTGCCCGATCGAACCATCGGAGTTCCGGATCGAACCGCGGGCGTGCGCGACGAGACGGCGCTGACCGTCGGCGCGATTCCCGTGGCTCCGTCGAGCGGCAAGCGACCTGCGTGGCCCTACCTCGTCGGCGGGCTCGCCGTGCTGGCGGCGATGGTTGGCGTCGCGTCGACGTGCGCGGGGTCGGGCGACAAGCGCGCGAGCACGCCGCAGGAGCGAGCGGTGCCGGTCGATCGCGCGGAGCCGTTCGAGAACGACACGCCGGACGAGAACGAGGCGCAGGGCGAGCCCGCGTTCGATCCGGACCAGCCGATGCGCTTCGAGATGCCGAGGGAGCTCGATCGGCGCGGCGTGGACGAGTGGCGCAAGCTGGCCGACGACATGAACAAGGGCAAGTACGACAAGGCGCTCCAGCGGATCTGGGCCTTCGAGGATCACTTCGGGGAGAGTCCCGAGTCGGCGCGGCTGCGCAGCTTCCTCGAGCAGACGCTCGGCGTGCAGCGCGCGCACGAATGACGCGTTCGCGGCATCAGGGCTGAGCGCCGAGATATCCGAGGTCGCGCGCAGCGGCGAAGATCTTCATCGCGACGGGGCCGGCGGCGCTCGCGCCCGAGCCGCCGCGCGGGACCACGACGGCCACGGCGATGCGGCCGTGCACGTCGAGGCCGCACTCGGGCGCGGCGGACGGCTCGCCGAACGCCACGAACCACGAGTGTGGCGGCGCCGCGGCGCCGGGGGCGAACCCGAACGGCTCTTCGCCCAGGAAGCCGCTGGCGTCGGCGGTACCCGTCTTGCCGTAGATCCGGAGCCCCGGCGGTTCGCCGAGGTGTTTGCCGGTGCCGTCGGTCATGACCTGGCGCATGCCCGCGACGATCGGCGCGAGCGCGTGCGGATCGTCGACGATGCGCGTCTCCGTGCAACGCGCCGACAGCTCCATCGTCGACGGGCAGCGACGGTACGTGCCGCCGGCCGCGATCGCGGCGACCAGGCGCGCGGCCTGCATCGGGCTCATGACCATCGCGCCCTGACCGAACGCCGACGACGCGAGCTGGCGGCTCCCCGCCGCGCCGGGCTCGAAGGACGCGCCCGTGTAGCCGATGTCGACGCCGGCCTTCCGCAGCGCGACCAGGGGCTCGGCGCCGATGGCGAGGCCGAGCTGCGCGAAGTAGACGTTGCAGCTCACCGCGAGCGCGCCGACGAGATCGACCGTGCCGTGGGTCGGATCGTCGTGATGATCGTGGATCGGCTTGTGCCAGCCGCGCTGCGTGAACAGCGGCCCGTCGGCGTCGCGGTCGCGACACTCGAAGCGCGGCGCCGCGCGCGCCCGGCAGCCCGCCCCGTCGATGGTGAGTCCCGCGCGCGCTGCGGCGACGGCCGTGAACAGCTTCGCGATCGAGCCGGCCTGGAACATGCCCTGGGTG
The DNA here is from genome assembly GCA_035525615.1 of Kofleriaceae bacterium. GTDB lineage: Bacteria > Myxococcota_A > Polyangia > Haliangiales > Haliangiaceae > UBA2376. Next base: position 48,263 of record DATLEB010000237.1, read on the forward strand.
CCGGTGCGATCGGGCCACGGGCCGTACGCGCCGACCAGGCGCCGGCGCGCGGCACCGCTCGCGAGCAGCACGTCCTGCCACGAGGCGTCCGCTGGATCGAGATCGGGCGCCTGCGCCCGCGCGAGCACCTGTCCGGTGTCGACGTCGACGACGACGGCCGCGGCGGCGGGGCGTCGGCCCTTCACGGCGTCGGCGAGGATGGTCGCGACCTCGCGCTGGAGCCGTGCATCGACGGAGATGCGCACGCTGCGCGAGGCGACGTCCTCGTCGATCTGGCGGATGCGCGCGGCGCGCTCGCTCCGTGGGAGCTCGAGCACGCCGGCGTAGGCCGTCAGATCGGCGCCGCGCAGGCGACGGTCGTGGATGCGCTCGAGCGCCCACGGCGGGCGAAGGATCCGGCTCGGTTCCGGACCGAGCAGCGTGCCCATCGCGCGACCGAGCGGATAGCTGCGCGGAGCGCCGGCCGACGGGCTCGACGCCAGCGGCTCGCCGTTCCGATCCTCGATCGTGCCGCGCCGGATCTGCGTCGCGATCGCCGCCAGCCGCGGGTTCGAGCGCGTGATGCGCGTCCCGTCCGCGAGCGTCACGCGGATGCCGCGCGCGCCGATCGTGTGGCTCGAGACCACCGACGGGAGGAGGGCGGTGAGCGCGCCCACGACCAGCAGCGCGATCGCGAACGCGCCACACCGCCTCGACGCGTCCTGCAGCTCCGCGAGCTCGGAGGTCGATTCGCGGGCCCGACCATCCGTCGCGAGCCGCACCAGGAGCGCCGCCAGCACGAGGAACGCGACCATGCTGCTGCGTCCCGTCGACAGGAACGGCACGACGATGCCGGTGAGCGGGAGCAGCCCGAAGGTCCCGGCGTGGATCACCGCCCACTGCACGAGCAGGAGGATCGCCGCGCCGGTCGCGAGCAGGACACGGACCGGGGTTCGCCCCTGCGCCGCGATGCGAAAGCCGTAGGCCACGACCGTGCCGAGCAACCCGAGATACACGACGAGCGCGAGCCACCCGAGCTGCTCCATGAACGGCGCGAGCGCGAGGTCCGTCTTGCCGGCCGGCGGCAGCGGCACGTTCGCCTGCGCGAGGCCTTGCCCGGTCGCACCACCGGCCGCGATCGCCCACAGGCCCTCGCCGACCTGGTGTCCGTGACTGAGGCCGTTCCCCCACGGGTCCTTCCAGATCTGGACGCGCGTCGCGACACGCCCGGTGTCGACGATGCCCGGCCACGTGTGGATCGCCGCCAGGACCACGACGAGGAAGCCCGTCGCGGCCGCGACCCAGCCCGAGGCGCGCGTGACGACGTAGAACATCCCGAGGAAGACGCAGGCCAGGACCAGCACCGGCCCGAGGTCGTTCACGACGAAGAGCGCACCCACGATGGTCACGAGCCCCGCGAGCGCCGGGGCCATCAGCTCGAATCGCGGCCAGCGCAGGCCGAGCACGCGCCGCCGGTGCCAGCGCAGCTTGGCGGCGCGCCGGCCGAGGAACGCCGCGAGGAACACGACGGCGAGCAGCTTCACCGCTTCGATCGGCTGCACGGGGCCCAGGTTGATGCGCGTGCCGGACTCGCCCGGGCCGCTGCCCGCGACGGCGAGCGCGAGGAAGATGAGCGCGATGGTCGCGGCGCTCGCGAGCTGCGCCCGTGACGCGACGCGCTCGACGTCGATGGGCGCGAGCAAGACCGCCGCGCTCGCCGCGGCGCCCATCACGAACCCCTGTGCGAAGCCGATCGCGCCGGGCGCGCGCACGGCGCCGCGCACGACGTCGACGGTCGCGAGCTGGAAGACGAGCCCGCAGAGGCACAAGGCCGCGAGCGCCGGCAGGAGCCCATGTACCGGCAACGGATCGCGCGCACGCCGTGCGCCGACCACGCGCGCGGCGCCCAGGCCGACGACCCCGAGCGAGAACCACAGGCACGCCTGCCGCGCCGAGGAACGCACGTCATCCGCCGCGGGCGCGGTCACTCCCAGCTCGCGCACGCGCGTGATCCACGCGTCCGTGGCGCTCGCGCCGACCAGCCATGCGAGCGCCACGACGAGCGCGAGCAGGCCGAGCTCGATCGCGAGCGCGCGCTGCCGCATCAGCCGGCGATCACGGAGAGCGTGAGCTCGCCCTTCGAGAGCACGATCTCGGCCGGCACGCCCACGACGATCTCCTCACCTGGCGCGAGGGCCTTGCCGTTCACGTGCACCGGGTTCGCCGCCGGATAGCGCCCGACGCGCACCGAGGCTCCAGCCGCGGCCAGCCACAGCTGCTGCTTGTTCACCCGCGCGTTCGCGCCGTCGAGCGCGATGAAGGGCGATGGAGCGCCGGCGTGCGGACGCCCGAGCGCGAACGTCGTGCCGGCCGCGAGGTGCGCGTCGCCGCCGCTCCATCGCAATCGCACGCTTCCGAGGCCGGCGCCCGTATCCTGCACGATCACCGTCTCCGTCGAGCCCACGGCGCGCATCAGCCCCGAGAGCTGCGCGGCGTCGAAGCGAACCGTGAGCTCGCCGGAGCGAGGCGAGGCGAGCTGTTCCGTCGGCTGGAAGGCGACGCGGATCATGCCGTCACCGCCGCGGAGCTCGTCGCTCTCGTCGTAGACCACGCTCACGCGCAGGTCGCCGACGAGCTCGGCCCCCGTCGCGGCCGCCTCGTCGGCCAGCGCCGCGCCGAGGTCTCGCTCGAGGGGACCCTGGAGCGCCCGCACGAGATCGAAATCCGCACGCGCGAGGATCACGCGGTACTCGTTCCACAGGAGGCGCCCCCCGCGCGCCGTACGGAACGTGCACGCGTGCATGACTTCCGCGACCGCCCGGGCGAGGAGATATGGATCGATCTGCACGACGGCATCGCGTGACAACCCCTTGACGACCTTGCGCGCCAGCTCGCCGAAGCGGACGCGGAACAGCTCCGGGCCTTCGCGTTCGAGGATCGGCATGCCTACTCCTGGCCCGTTCGCTCGACGGCGAGGCGTACGGCGCCGTCCTTTCCGTCGGAGAGCTCGATGGTGTCGCCTTCGCGCACGGCGACGCGGCCACGCGCGGTGCGCGCGGGGCGGACCACTTCGCCGGACGCGCGACGCACCAGCAACAGGTCACCCTGATCGAGCGCGCTGATCTCGAGCGCATGTCCCAGTCGATGGATGGTGCCGGCACGACGGCTGACGAACGCGGTCTGCGTGCACACGGCGAGATCGATCTGGCCGCGCGCATCGCCCGCCGCGCCGCCGCGTCCGAACGTCAGGTCACCGCCGCCTACCGGCAGCGGTAGCCTCCGACCATCGAGATCACCGCCCACGACGGCGAGCGCCCACGTGCGCGGCGCTTGCTCGGCCACGCTCACCTGCACGCGCTCCCCTTCGATCACGTCGTATGCGCGGCGAGGCAGCGCGCCGACCGCGACGTCGCACCGGTTGGCCAGCGCGGCACCGACCTCGCGGTCGAACCGCGGGTCCTCCACGAAACCGCGCGCGACCGCGACGCTGCGCGCGGGCACCGCGACCCGGATCGCGACGTCGGCCGGAAAGATGACCTCGCCGCGTGCGCCGTGGTGCGCCAGGTCGGCCAGCGCCTCGACCGTCAACCCGCGGAGATCGTCCCATCCCGCCTCGTCGCCGTCCGAGAGCAGCCGGGAGAACCATCCCATGGAGCGATGTTACACCGGGCGTGTCTTCGACAGTGGCGAGGCAACGGTGTCAGAATCAAGCCGTGCGTCGGGCATTTCTCGCCATGCTGGTGCTCGCCGCCGCATGCGATTCCGACGTTTGCGACGCCCCGGAACGCACGCGGTACTCGTGCGAGCCGGTGCCCACCGGATCGATGGGCTGCGTCGGCGGGCCCACGTGGGAGCCGAGCCGAAGTGCCGACGACGAGCTCCGTCAGGACGACCCGGCGCTGACGTTCCCGATCGGTTGCCGCGCCGAGATCCCGGATTGCTCGGGCTTCTATCCCGCGAACCCGCGTCCGTTCGTCTGCTCCAGCAACCCGCTCGAGAATTCCGGCGCGTCGTGGAGCGAGCTCCTCTGACCCCGATCGGGTCCGATCACGTCACGATGTACTGGCGGTGTCGCTCGTGCGCGTACGCGTGGAAGCCGCACTTCTGATACACGCCCAGCGCCGACGCGTGATCGAGCGTGCACGTGTGCACCCACAGGCGCGTGAGGGCTTCGTCCTTCCACGCCTCGCGGAT
>DATLEB010000253.1:0-66154 GCA_035525615.1 Kofleriaceae bacterium
GACCTTCTTCGCCGCGGCGCCGACATGCACCGTCGCTGGTATCCGCGAGGAGGCGGCGCGGCGAGCTTCGCGTATCAGGTCGCGCTCGCGGCGATGGGCTCGGGCCGGCATGATCAAGCGCAGACATGGATCGACCACGCCAACGACGCCGTCGCAGGCGATCACGACGCCGAGGAGAGCACGGTCCACATGATCCTCGAGGCATCGCGTTGGGCGGCGCGTGTCGGTCACCTCGCGCGGGCTCGCACCTTGCTCGCGAAGGCCCACGCGTTCGACAGGTCCGGCGCGTGGGCCGATGACATCGACGCGACCGCCACGGGCATCGAGGAGCACGCCGCCCTGCTCCCCGACCGAACCTAGCGTGCTACGGCCGACGGAGCTTGTCGGCCTGCGCCCGCAGGCTCTTCGCGCGCTTGGCGTGGCCGGCGTGGTCCCAGATGTCGCCGAGCCAGTCGACCTTCCTCGCGATCTCGTCGTCGTACCCCTCGTAGACCTCGCTCGCCATCTCGATGGCCGCGGCGGTGTCACGCTCGGCGGCGCGCACGTCCTCGAGGCCGAGGTGCGCCGCGGTGCGCTTGATGAGCGTGCGCACGATCTCGGCGTGGCCCTTGGGATCGGGATAGAGGCGGTGCAAGAGCTCGATCGCCTCGTCGAGGTGGACGCGCGCCTCCTCGAAGCGCTCGACCTGCACCTCGAGATCGCCGAGATCGGCGAGCGCGATGGCGCGCCCGTCGAGCCGGCCCTTCGTCGTGATCGAGAGGACCTGGCGGTAGAGGAGCTCGGCCTCGTCGTACTTGCCGGCGAGCTTGAGCGTTCCCGCGAGGCCGCTCAGGCTCGGGACGAGGCGCGGATGATCGCCGCCCTCCTTGGCCGTGATGATGCGGATCGCCGACTCGAACAGATCCTCGGCCTTGTCGAGCTCGCCGGCGTCGCGGTAGTTGAGCGCGAGGTTGTGCATCGTGTTGGCGGTCGAGACGCTGACCGGGTCCCGCTGCTTGTCGGCGACGAGTACGCGCTCGAGCAGCTTGATCGCGCCGCGCTCGTCGCCGACGTCGCCGAGCGCGAGCGCGAGGTTGTGGATGCGCGCCATCTTGCCGGTGTCGTCGTCACCGCGTCCGATCCGCTCGTCGATCGCGATCGCCTCCTCGAACATCGGGATGGCGCGGCGGGGATCACCGGACTCGGAGATGACCTGCGCGAGGTCGCTGAGCGCCGCGGAGCGCTCGGTGTCGTCCTGGTAGTCCTCGGCGATGGCGAGGCGGCGGCGCAGCACGATCTCGGCGTCGTGCCAGCGGCCGAGCCCGCGGTAGGCGCGGCCCAACCACGACATCGTGTCGATGATCTTGAGCTCGTCGCGCGGCGAGGCCGCCTCGAATAGCTTCAGCGCAGCCTCGAGCTCGCGCGCCGCCTCGTCGAAGCGCCAGCCGCGGTTGTGCTCGATGCCGCGATCGAGCGCCGCGTCGGCGTCGGTGATTCCGGATGCGTTCGCGTCTCGGTCGTCATCGGCCGTCGCGCCGGCCGCCTTCGTCTCCGGTCGGGTCGCGGCCTCCTTCTTCGGCGCCGGGCTCGCCGCCTCCCGCGACGGCGCACCGCACGCCAGAAAAAGCGTGGCAACGCCCGCCCACATTGCTGCCGTGACCCGCATCCCCCGTCTCTACCACGGCCTGGAGCGCGACATTCGCGCACCGAACGGCGCGTCAAGGCTTGCGGAGGAGCGCCTCGGCGCGCGACAGGCGCGACGAGGACGTGGCGCCGGCGCCGGCGAGGACGTCGCGCGCGGATCGGGCGAGCCGCACCACGCGCGCGCGGTCGAGCCGCTGCGCCGACAGCGCGCTGGCCAGCGCGACCCGCGTGCGCGCCAGCTCGACGGCATCGACGGGCGCGCGCTCGCGCAGCGAGAGCGCACGTTCGAGCACCGGCGTGGCCTGCGCGGCCTGGTCGGCCAGGACCAGCGCCTCGCCTTCGCACGTGAGGCTGTACGCGAGCTCGGGCGAGTCCTTGCCCGACGCGCGCTCCTCGAGGGTGTAGGCGCGGCGGCACAGCTCGAGCGCGCGCTTCGCATCGCCGCGCGCGAGCGCGACGTCGCCGAGGTTGCCGAGCGGGATGGCCAGCGTCGGATGCTCCGCGCCGAGCACGCGCTCCCACGTCGCGATGGCGCGCGTGTAGTGCTCCTCGGCGCGCACCAGATCGCCGCGATCGAGGAACACGCCGCCGAGGTTGTTGTACGACGTGGCGACATCCTCGTGATCGGCGCCGAGCGCGGCCGTGCGGAGCGCGAGCGCCTGCTGGTACAGCTCCACCGCCTCGGCGAGCCGGCCCTGGTGGTAGATGACCGCGCCCAGGTTGTCGAGCGACGACGCCACGTCGGGGTGGGTGTCGCCGAGCTTCTGCTTGCGCAACGCGAGCACGCGCCGGTGCAGCACCTCCGCGGCCACGTGCTCGCCCTGGCGCGACGCGAGGATGGCCCGGTGATTGAGCACGTCGCCGACCGGCAGCTCGTCGACCTGCCCCGCCGCGGCGCGTAGCGCGAGCGCCTCGTCGTCGCGCGCCATCGCGGTCGCGAAGTCGCCGGTCGCCTCGAAGGCCATCGCCTCCGACTCGAGCAAGGTCGCGCGCGTCAGGCCCGGGCGGTCGATCCGGGCCAGCGCGGCGTCGGCGGCGTGCGCGAGCGCCAGCGCTTCCTGCGGGCGCCCGAGCGCGGTGAGCACGCGCACCGCCGCGATCCACGCGTCGGCGACGGTGCGCTCGGCGTGCGCTTCGGCGGCGAGCCGCGCCGCGCGGTACACCTGCTCCTCGAGCCCGGTGTATTCGCCGGCGCCGAGCCCGGCGTCGACGTCGGTGACCAGCGCCTCGGCGAGCAGCGAGCTCCAGCCCGAGCGCTCCGCGGCCGCGACCGCTTCGCGCGCACGCTGCCGCGTCTTCCTCGCGTCGGCCGCGTAGGTCGACGCGAGCGTCTCGGCGACGCCGGCCTCGGCCGCGTCGATGTCGGCCTGCCGCGCCGGATCGCGCGGCCGCGGTGCCGCCGACAGCAGCGCCGCGGTGTCGCTGCACGTCTCGAGCGACGGCAGGCGCGCGATCGCGTCGAGCGCGCGGTCCATGAGCGCCGCGTCGGGCGACGCGCCGAGTCGCGCGACGAGCGCGCCCAGCTCGGCGGCGCGACGGTCGAGGCACGCCATGCGCAGATCGAGCAGCGCCGGCGACTGCTCACGCCGCACGTTCGTGGCCTCGCACGCGGCAAGGCGCGACGCGCCCAGCTCGTGGGCGCGGAGCTCGAGCTCCTGCCCGACGCGCGAAGCCCACGTGGCGGCGTACGAACGACCGGTGGCGCGAAAGCTCGCGGTGACCTGCTCGCGTGCGCGTGTGTTCCACAGCCGCAGCGCCGGCTGATCGACACCGCGGCAAGGCGCCGCGCCATCGGCCCGACGCGCGACGCCGAAGATCGCCAGCGCCGCGAGACCGACCCCCGCCGCGCCGAGCGCGATCCTCCGGCGACGCGCCGCCGGATCGCGCGCCAGCTCGGCGAGGAGCGCCGCCAGCGACGGGAAGCGCTCCGCGGGATCGGGCGCGAGCGCGCGAATGAGCGGACGGCGTAGCCGCGCGGGCACATCGCGATCGCGCGGCGCCGGTCGCACGCGATGCGCGAGCGCGTTGACGAGCACCGAGTCGGCGCTGTCGCCGGCGAACGGCCGCTCGCCGTACAGCGTCTCGTACAGCGCGACCGCGAACGAGTACTGATCGACGCGCGCGTCGTGCACGCCGGGCCTGCGCTGCTCGGGCGCCATGTACGACGGCGTGCCCATGGCTCGGCTGACCACGATGTGCGGGCTCATGTCCTCGCCGGAATCCGACAGGCTCTCGGAGTCGAGCGAGTCGCTCGACGGCGTGTTCACGCCGATGCGCGCCAGCCCGAAGTCGAGCACGCGCATGCGCCCGTCGCGCCCGATCATCACGTTGCCGGGCTTGAAGTCGCGATGGATGATACCCGCGGCGTGGGCGGCGCACAGGCCGCGGCCCGCGGCCTCGAACACTGCGAGGATCTCGCGCCACTTCCGCGGCGTGCGGCGCCAGTCGCCGAGCGTCTGCCCGTCGACGAGCTCCATCGCGATGAACACCCCCTCGTCGAAGCTGCCGGCGTCGTACACCGCGCACACGTTGGGGTGGGAGACGCGCGCCATGGTCTTGGCCTCGGCGACGAGCGCCTCCCGGCCGTCGCCGGTGACGTCGCGCACCAGCTTGAGCGCGATGCGGCGATCGAGCTCGGGGTCGTACGCGGCGTACACGTCGCCCATGCCGCCCTTGCCGAGCATGTCGATGATGACGTAGCGGCCGATGCCGGCGCCGCGGGTGAGCTTGGTGAGCCGGCGTCCGCGCCTTGCCTTCACCGCCGGCGGCGACGTCACCGTCTCGGTGGGTGGAGTGTCCGGGTCGTCGCCATCGCCGCCACCGCCACCGCGCAGGACCTCTGCGACGGCGCCGACCTGCTCGGCCGTGGACGGCGCCTGCCCCTTGTCGGGCTCGGTCGAGTCCTGCGAGGCCATCCCAACAGCTTACTCCGGGCTCGGATCGATCGCGAGCCGGCGGCCGCATCCCATGAGCTCGTCGATCATCGCGCTGGCCGCGTCGACCAGCGCCTGCGACGCGTGCGGACCGAGCGATCCGACGCCCATGTCGAGCTCGCGCGTGAGCTCGTCGTAACAGGCCTTCGCCTGGCACGCGCATGCGCGATCGCGCAGCGCTGCCAGCTTCGCGAGCGCTTCGCGGTCGGCGGCCGTGTCACGCCTCGCGCCACCGCCACCGCCACCGCCACCGCCACCGCCGCATGCGACCACGGCTCCGAGGAGAAACACGATCGCGGCGCGCCACATGCGCGTCGATCATCTCACGGCGGCGGGCCGCTGACCGTGTACGACGAGATCGTGAGCCGGTCGAGCGGCGCGAGCGAGGCGTCGAGCGTCCACGCCGCCTCGAGCTGAGACATGTACGCGTGCTCGTCGAGCCAGAGGCCCGAGATGGCGTGGCCCGCGTACGTGATCGGCGGCGAGAACAGCATCCAGTACTGGTTGTTCCAGTTGTGGTGCTCGCCGGCGTAGACCAGCTGCGTGTACTCGCTGACGACGGTGGTCGTCCCGCCGAGCGTGACCTCGGCGCGCATCGGGAAGAGCGGTCCCGAGCCGGCCGCCGGCGGGAGGTAGCGGAGGTCGAGGACGAAGCCGTCTCCGCCGGGCATCACGCCCGTGATGCGCCATGGCTCGAGCGTCTCGTTGGTGCACGACGACAGCTGCGCCAGCTCGTCCTGAGTCTGGCCGCCGCCGAACGCCACGAGGATCCACACGTGGTCACCGATGTGAGGCTCGGCGAGGAGGAGCCCGCCGCCGGTCTCCGGCACGCGCACGTCCCACCCGAGCTCGACCGCCTCGCCTCCCGAGGTGAAGTCCTGCGTGTAGCGGCGCGTGCGGAACTGGCCGTGATCGATCACCTCGTAGCGCCCGGTCGCGGCGGTCGGCGTGATGGGCGTGCGCGCCGGCCCGTGCTCGCCGCCGCCGAAGATCGCCGGCACCGTGTGGACACCGACGGCGCGCGGCAGCACGTACTCGCCGGCGGTCGCGGTGAGGCGCGTCTTGGCGGCGTGCTCCGCGGCGATGGTGCGGCCCTCCATGAAGTGGCCGCACAACGTCACCGCCGTCGGGACCTTCACGCAGTCGCTTCCCGCCTGGGCGCACGCGACGAACTGGCAGGCGCGCGGGACGTGGTGCTCGAGCTCGTCGAACGCGTACGAGCGGTAGATCGCGGTCTGCTCCGTGGGCGCGTAGACCAGCGGCAGGTGGAAGCGCGCCTCGAGGATGGCCTCGATGGCGAGGAGCTCGCTCTCGGTGAGCTGCTCCTCGTACCGCGCCGGATCGACGATCACGTCGAAGCCGTAGCCGATGGTCTCGCCCTGCACGTCGGTGATGCGGTAGAGCGCGCCGGCCCAGTACTGGCGCGTGGCGCGGCGCTGCACGATGGCCTGGTACATCTGCGGCGACAGGCCGCCGAAGTAGTCGGTCAGCACCTGCGTCATGAACGAGAGGTGCAGGCGATGCACCTTCACGTCCTGGAACACCACCTGCTGGAGCGCCGCGGTCGGCACGGCGGGCGCGATGTACTTCGCATCCTCGACGAGCTCGCAGCGCCGCCCGATCAGCGGCGCGCTCACCGCGGTCCAGTCGGCGGCCGTGTCGATCGAGGTGCGGCAGGGTCGACCCGCGCACAGGCCGCTGACGTCGGCGCCGTCGGGCGACGCGTCGATCGGATCGCCGTTGCCGCCGTCATCACCGCCGCCGCCACAGCCGGCAGGCCCGGAGACGACGACCAGAACCACGAGAGACCGCCACATGCGCGCAGCGGAATGCAATGGCAAGGCCACGGCGCCGCGCGTGGGTGCGCGCCGGTGTTCCACGCACCTGGCGTCGCGGCCCCCTCGGATTTTCGAGTCGCCCGCGACGCAGACGCCGGGAATCAGGTGGTCAGTGCCGGGCACGGCACGTGCTGTAGTCGGGCGCGATGCGATGGCTCTCGATCCTCGTGGCGCTTGCGGCCTGTGGCGGTTCTGGCGCGGGCGGCGGCGACGACGACGACGCACCGCCGCTCGACGCGGGCGACGGCGCGTACCGCATCGACAAGGTCGGCACGATCAACCTGATCGAGGGTGGCTTCCTCGGCGTGTATGCGTCGTTGCAGGACGGCCCCGAGCTTCCGACACCGACGTCCGTCGCGAACGACGACGAGTGTGTCGTCTACCGCCGGCCCGCTCCGGCGCTGTGCGATCCGGCGTGCTCGAACGGCGTCTGCACCGCCGCGAACACGTGCACGCCGTTCGCGCAGAACGCGAGCGCCGGTCGCATCACCGTCGGCGGCCTGCGCGCGCCGCTCGCATTCGCGCCGGGCGCGTTCGGCTACGTTCCGGAGCCGGCTCCGTCCGACGACCTGTTCGATCCCGGCGCCGCGATCACCGTGAGCGCGCCCGGCGACGTGACCCCGGCATTCTCGGTGTCGCTCACGGCACCGGCTCCGCTCGCGGCACCGTTCCAGAACCTGACGCTGCGCGACGGCGACGACGCGACGATCACGTGGACGCCCGCGGGCGGCGGCGCGCGCTCGATCCAGGTCGCGCTCGTCGTCGGATGGCACGGGGCGCCACCGGAGGCGATGATGATCTGCGAGACCGACGACGACGGCTCGCTCACCATCCCGGGGGCGCTGGTGTCCGCGCTACCTCGCGCGTCGTCGAGCCTCGAGTCGCACCCGTCGTGGATCCTGCGCTTCGATCGCGCCGTCGTCGCCGCGCCCGCCGGCCCGGTCGAGATCGTGGCCGGCAGCCAGGTCAGCCTGTACTTCGCGCATCCGTGATCGCCCAGGCGCGGGCTCACTCGCAGGTACGACGGCACTGCTTCTCGCGAGACTCGCAGCCGAACGAGCACGCCTTGTACGCCACACTTCCGCAGTCCGCGTAGCAGCGGCTCGCGGTCTCGGCGCACTCGTCCCGGCACATCTTTCCGACCATCATCTGGTCGCGGCGTGTGCCTACGTCGTCCTGCGTTCGCTTGTGGGCGGCATCGGCCTCGGCCGCTTCGGCCTGCCGGCGCCGCTCACGCTCGGCGCGGTACCACACCAGCTCCTCTGCACTTGCCCACGGCAAGCCCGCCTCCTCCGTCAACGCGTTCGAAGCCTCCTGGCAGACCGCCATCAGATCGAAGCGCTCGTCGTCGGCGAGCCTGGGCGCGGTCTCGGCGCACACCGCATGCACGGCATCGATCGCGCCGGCCTGGCCATGGTGCGCCGCGAGCCCGGCCGCGGCGAGATAGGTCGGGCCGATCGACAGTGATCGCGTGAGCTCGGCGAACGCCTCGTCGGGCTGCGCGTTGTCGGCGAGCAGGACCGCGCGCCAGGCGACGAGTTGCGCCGCATCAGCGCCCGCGCCGGCGCTCGCCTCGTCGAGCGCGGCGATCGACGCCGGCAGGTCAGCCTCCCAGCGCGTGGGCTGCGCTCGGTACGCACCCGAGAGGACCGCTTCGTGCACGGCGCGCGCATACGCGACGGCCTGTCGCGGTCCGTTGCTGGACAGCCATTCCGCGTGCATCTGATCGATGCGCGTGAGCTGGGTGGTCGCCGCGCCGTCCTGTGGCCGTGATGACGGCAAACACGACGAGGCCAAGACGACCAGGGCGATGAGTATGCGACGAAGCATGGAGGTCTCCTCGAATCAGAAGAGGCGATAGCCAACACCGAGATTGATCGCCGTGACCTGCGTCTTCTCGAAGCGAGCGGTGGTGACCGCCCCCGTCAGGTCGAAGGCGTGCTTGCGCCACTGCGTCACCACGAAGCTCATGCGCGCCTGTGCCGCGAGACTCAGGACTTCCTCGTCGTCGTACAGGCCCGGCAGCTCGGTCGTGGCCTGACCTAGGCCACCGCCGACGAGGACACGGTCGGTGACGAAGTAGTCGGCGGTCAGACCGACGAAACCCAGGTCGTGCGCGTTCTCCGACGCGTACTTGTCCGTGACCGTCGACTCGAGCTGGAGGTAGACGGCCAGGCGCGACGCCGGAAAGCCGCCGATCGCGAACGAGACGTTGGTTCCCGCGACCCGATCCGTCGTCGACCGCGCCGCGATGAACGAGCCCACCGCGGCGCCGACGTGCAACGTCAGCCCTCCACGCCAGTACGCATCTGGCTTGGGCGTGGCCTCGGCCGCGCGCTGGCGCTCGAGGTCCTCCATCCCCGGCGGCACCTTGCGAACGATCGGCGCCGGTGGCGCGGCCTCGGCCGCGGCCACGTCGGCCAGCGCGCACGACAACATGACGGTTCCCACGACGGTTCTCATCGATCGATCTCCAGCGCTCGAGGTGCTCAAAAGCGTCCGACGGCGCTCAGCCCGGCGGCGTCACCGTCGACGAAAGGGGTGACCGACACGGTCGGCGTCGCCGGTCGTCGACGCGGCAGACGCAACTCGCGTCGAAGGCGCTCGTTGTGGTCGTGCGCGAGCATCCGTCGCTCCGACTCGCTCACGGGGTGCGGATCGATCGATCGGAAGATCGCGCCGAGCACGACGCCACCGACCAGCGCGACGCCTGCGCCGATCGCCCAGTTCCGGGCCTGCGCGTCGTTGATGCGCGCGCGCCGGTCGACGTCCGCGTTACAGGCCTCCCAGGTCGGGCTGAAGATGTCGCACTCCGTGAAGTCCGGCCCCGACATCCACTTCACCATCGCGATCGTCCCGAAGGTGGCGCTCAGTCCGAAGGCGCCGAGCGACACGCCACCGACGACGAGCTGTTTGCGCCGACCCGACTGGTAGTCCGAGGCGAGGTCGTCACGACCCACGGCATCGTAGAACTCGACCGGCGAGAGCCGCTCGCGCTGGACGCCGCGGATCGGTACGGCGTTACGAACCGGGGTGACGGTGCCGTGCGTGTAGTCCCCCCAGTGCTCCATGCGGATGTACGCGGCGTACTCGTCCTCGAAGACGATAAACGCCGTCTCGTACGCCGCCTCGGAACGATCACGGGCTTCGTCATCGAGCGGCGCGCTGGGTTGCGCCGCCGCCGTCCCCGCCACGAGCATCACCATCGCGAACGCGAACAGACCCTTGGTCATCATTTCAGGGGCCCTTGTCGTGAAGGCCCCTACGCGGTTGCGTGCAATGTGAAGAATAATCGCAACCCCGCGTGTGAACGCGGGAATCGGGCGCGATCAGGCCCGCGCTGCGGCCTGCGCGATCGCGCCGGCGAAGACCTCGAGCGGTTGCGCACCGTTCACGGCGAGGCGCCGATCGAGGAGCACGAACGGGACACCGCGGATCCCGAGCTGCGCCGCTGCGCGCAGGTCGCTGGTGACGTTGTCGCGGTGGCGCTCCTCGGTGAGCGCGGCGCGCACGTCGGCGGCGGGAAGCCCGATACGCTCGCCGATCGGCACCAGGTCATCGATGCTGAAGATCGGGAGCTTCTCGCCCCAGTACGCGCGGTACATCGTCCGCCACGCCACGTCCTCGAGGCCGCGCGTCGCCGCGAACGCGAGCAGCTCGTGCGCGCGCCGCGTGTTGCCGGTGACGTTGTCGAGCTGGTACGGCGCGAGGCCTTCGGCGGCGGCCATGCTCTCGAGGCGCTCCCAGGTCCCCTTCAGCTGCGCCTCGCCGTAGCCACGCGCGCGCAGCATCTCGCGCACCGGCCGCACCTCCTCGGGCGCGTCGGGGTCGAGCTGGAACGAGCGGTGAACCAGCTCGATCTCCGCACCATCCGCGACCGCGTCGGCGACCGCGCGATCCAGGCGGTGCGCGCCCAGCCCGCACCACGGGCAGATGACGTCGGCCCAGATCTCGATCTTCATCCCGAAGGCTAGCTGATCGGCCCGCCGTAGAAAGGCGCGACCCACTCGTAGTGGCCCTGATCGTCGAGCCAGCGCGCCGTCGCGACGTCGAGGCGGCCGTTCGTGATGCGCACGACCGCGAACGAGCCGTTGCCGTCGTTGTTGCCCGTGCCGTCCGGCGACGTCGTGATCGCGCAGCGCGGTGCGAGGCGCGCGGTCAATACCCGAGCGGTCGGCGCGGCGGCGGGGCACCTGCCCACTGCGCGGCGGTGCCGCGGTGGAGCGCAGCATAGATGTCGTCGCGCAGCCGGTTGGCGTCGTCGGTGGAGAGCGTGCGCTCGAGATCACGCAGCACGACGCGCACCAGCAGGTTCTGCTGGCCCGGCGCGATGCCGATGCGTGCCCGCGCCGCCGCCGGCAGCGCGTCGTACGGCGTCGCCGACACGACCTCGACGCTCTCGACGGCGCGCGCCCGCTCGCCGAGCGCCGCGCGCACGCGATCGCCGAGATCCTCGACGCGATCGTCGGCGTCGGCGGCGATCGACAGGTCGCGCGTGGCGACCGGCATCCTCGAGACCGCGCGCCACGGCGCGAGGTCGTGCATCTGCGCGGCGATGCGCGCATCGCTCGAGCGCAGGAGGCGGATGTCGTCGAGGCCCTTGCGCAGCATGAGCAGGCGGTCGAGCCCGAGCCCCATCGCGAGCCCGCTGACCAGGCCGGGATCGAGCCCGGCGTCGGCGAGGACGCGCGGCGCCGCGAGGCCGCACTCGCCGATCTCGAGCGGCGCACCGTCGGCGTCGAGCGCGTCGATCTGCAACCCACCGGTGGTGTACGGGTGCGGCGACACGACGGTGCGATGTCGCCAGCCGGGCAGCGCCGCAGTCGCGACGGCGCCGACCATCTCGACCAGCGCCACGCCGTCGAGCGGCGGTCCACCGCGCCGGATGCGCCACAGGTCGACCTGGTGCGGCTCGCCGACGTGGTGACGATCGATCTGATCGCGGCGATAGACCAGGCCCGGGCACACGAGGAGCACGTCGCGCCAGCGCTCGTCGGCGGCGAGCTCGTCGAGGAGCGGCGGAATCATGGCCGACGTCTGCGTCCGCAGCAGCACGTCCGGCCCGAGCCAGCGGCTGTAACGCGCGTCGCGCGCCACGCCTTCCGGCGGGTAATACAGGCGGTCGTAGTTGTGGCGCGCGCTCACGACGGGCAGCGAGCGGCAGACGCGAACGTCGGCGCCTGACCACGCCGCGAGCGCCGCGACCAGCTCGTCGAGGACGAGCTGCATGGCGTGACGGCCGGCGGCCGGATCGGTGAGGTCACGAAGCGAGAGCGCGGCGGCGAGCCGCGACGGATCGATGGATGGATTGTGCACGGGAGATCTCCGGTCGAAGGGAAACGGGATGGATGCCAGTCATGGATGGCCACCCCCCGGCCCCGCCGGGACTCGCGACGTGCGAGCTAGTGAATTCCGTCGCTAGCGCGCAAACGGCCGCCCAGTCCCGAGACGGGGACGGGGGCCGGTAAATCGACGGTGCGCGCGCGACATGTCCGTAGGATGGCGCGCTGCCGCGGCGCAGGCAAGCCGTCACGTCAGCGCGTGAGGCGCTCGATCGAGTAGACCGTCCACGCGCCGTCGGCGAGCGACTCCCAGACCGCGCCGAACTCGGTCGCCGACACCTTCGTGATGGTCTCGCGCACGCGCACGACCCCGCCGTCGCCGGGGGCGTTGGCGTCGCCCTCGAGCACGAGGCGATCGCCGTCCCAGCCCTTCGAGCGGACGACGCCCCAGAGGCCGCTGCTGTCGAACATGACCCGCACGATGTCGCCGGTCGGGCCGTCGATGCCCCAGCGATCGCTCACCGTGATGCCGAGCTCCTCCGCGCGGCCAGCGCCGTCGAGCCACGCGCCGTCGACGGACGGCGTGATCGTGTACGAGAGCGTGAACGCCTGCCCCGTCGCCGGATTCTTCGCGTCGGCGGTCCACGCGCCGACGAAGTAGGCGATCGGCGCGAGGTGCGCCTGTGATTGCGGCTGCGGCTGCGGCACGGCAGGTACGGGCGAAGGCATGGACGATGACCCTTTCGACGCGGAGCACGCGACGAGCAGCACGAGCACGGCGGCGGCCCCGCCGGCGGCGCGAATCACGGCGTCAGCCCGGCCGGCTGCTCGTGCCGCACCGCCTCGACGCGATGCCCGTCGGGATCGAACACGAACGCCGCGTAGTAGCCGGGGTTGTAGTTGAGGCGGATGCCGGGCGGCCCCTCGTCGACGCCGCCGTTCGCGATCGCCGCGGCGTGGAAACGATCGACCGCCTCGCGGCTCGCCGCCACGAACGCGAGATGGAAGCGCGGCTCCGAGGCCGCGTCGGCGTGCGGCAGGATCGCGAACGGCGCCTCCCCGGTGTATCCCGGCGGGCCGTACGCGACGTGGCGCGGGTTCGCGCTGAGCCGCACGTACCCGAGCGCGCCCAGCGCCGCGTCGTAGAACGCGGCCGCGCGATCGAGGTCCTTCACACCAACGGACAGATGATCGATCACGCCGGCATCCTACTCGCACGGTATCCTTGGCGCATGATGCGCGCGCTCCTTGTTGGCACCCTCCTCCTTGCGACCGCGGCGTGTGGCGACGAGCCGCGGCGGGCGCGGCCATTCGCGGCGGCTGCCGAGTGCGGCAACCACGAGATGGGATGCCCGCGGCCGATCTTCGCCGTCGCGAGCCTGCGCGACGAGCTGGCGTACTACCGCGACCAGCTCGGCTTCCAGGTCGACTGGGAGTGGGGCGAGCCCGCCGACTTCGCGTCGGTGTCGCGGAGCGAGACCACGATCTTCCTCGGCGAGTCGCCGCACGGCGGGTACGGCGCGCTGTGGGTGTCCGCGAAGGATGTCGACAAGCTCCATGCCGAGCTGAAGCAGCGCGGCGCGCGGATCGAGATGGCGCCGACCAACATGCCGTGGGGCTCGCGCGAGATGCACGTGCGAGATCGCGACGGCAACCTCCTGCGGTTCGCCGGGCCGACGCGGTAGCTCTCGGCCGCCATGGCCGAGCGCGGCTGCGCCGCCGGCGGGCGCGCCATGGTCGCGCTCTCGCGCGGCCGTACGTGGGACCGGACGTCGCTGCTCGATCCTCGACTGCGGTGCCGTCCGCTTCAAGCGGACTGGTCAGCGCTGGGTCGAGTCTGGCGTTGCGCGGTGCTTGTCGCCGCGAGCGCAAGCGGAGGCGGGCGAAGCCGGTGCAGGGCGATCTGTTCGTTGACCACGGGCGCGGCGGGAAGCGCACGGGCCCGGGCGACCGCGCGGGCCGGGGCGGCATCGCAACTGGGTGCGCGTGCGGGCGGAGCGCGATCCGCAAGGCGATCGCCACGGCGTGGGGGCGCGCCGACTTCCGCGTGGTGCACGTCAGCATCCAGCGCGAGCACATCCATCTCATCTGCGAGGCCGACGACAAGCTGGCGCTGGGGCGGGGGATGAAGGCGCTGCAGGTGTCAGCGGCGCGTCATCTGAATGCGGCGGTGTCGCTGGACCGAGGGGAGGATGCACCCCGCCGTGGAACGGTGTTCCCCGAGCGCTACCACGTCGAACCGGCGCGATCGATCCGCGCGAGGTTCCCGGCCCCATCGTCTGACGACCCACGGGCAGTGCGCTCCGTGGGGTGGCGCGAACGGGGCCAGGAGCGCGGACTAGGCGCGCGGGCCTTCCTGGATCGTGGGCCACGCCGCGATGGCACCGACGCGGTGGCCGATGCGATCGACGACGGCGACGGTGCGCACCTGGCGGAAGCCGGCGACCACGCCGCGCTGGACCATGACGGACTCGAAGCCGTCGAGGTCGCGTGCGAGCGATGCCTCGTCCTCGGTGAACGCGACCAGCACGATGGCCGCGGCGTGGATACGCGGCTCGGCGGCGAGCTTGCGCAGGTCGGCGATGAGCTGGCGACGCCATTGCTCGGCGTAGCGCGGGTCGCGATCGCCGCCGGCGCGACGCTGGCGGGCGAGCTTGAGCTCGAGCCACAGGGCGCGCTCGGGCTCGGTTTCGGACGAGATGTCGGGAGCCGCGAGGACGAGGTCGCAGCGCCGTCCGCGGCGGCGGTCGCGTACGACGAGCGACGGGTACGGCGCCTCGAGCGTCACCGCGAAGGTGCGACGGAGCGCGTCGGCGAGCGCGAGCTGGAGCGGCCGCTCGTCCCACTCGTCGATGCCGTGCGGCGCCGCCGCGATGCGATGCGAGTGCTCGAGCGCGGCGAGCGCATCGCCGAGCTCGTCGACGACGCCGGCGAGGTACCACGGCGGGCCCATCATGGCGCGGGGCTCCGTCGTCCTGTCACGGCGCAGCCACCAGCGGGCACATCGCGGCCGGAAAGGATCGCGTGCCCATCTTGCCGAACTCGCACGCGATGGTCTCGGCCGTGACGTCGACGACGACGCCGCGCCCGTAGCGCGCATGCCGCACCGGCTGACCCGCGTACCACGGTGCCTCGATGGCCCGGGCCGACGCCGGCGCCGACGCCGCGATCACGACGGGCACCGACACGGTCGCGCCCGGCGACGGTGGGTTCACCGAAGGCGCGAGGGCTGACGCGGTCGCACGAACGGTGGTAGGTGCGTCGTCCCAGGATATGCACGCCGCGGGCAACTCGCGCAGGAACGGGCTCGGCTCGCCGATCGCGCCGTACTCGTGCGGCGCGGTGCAGTACGAGATCTCGACGAGGTCGCGCGCGCGGGTGAGCGCGACGTAGAAGATGCGGCGTTCCTCCGCGAGGTCGTCGGGCAAGCCGTCGATGAGGAGCGGCACGATCCCGAGGTTGACGCCGCAGATGAAGACGGCCGAGAACTCGAGGCCTTTGGCCGCGTGCATCGTGGAGACCCGGAAGCCGGACGCGGAGCCAGAGCCGGACCCGGACGCAGAGCCGGACCCGGATCCGGTTTCGGTTTCGGTTTCGGTTTCGGTTTCGGTTTCGGTTTCGTTTTCGGTTTCGGTTTCGGTTTCGGCGGCGGCGTTGTTGTCGGCGAGGAGATCCTCGTCCTCGCGAGCGCAGGGCACGCCGAGCTCGCGAAGGCGGGTGGCGATCGACGCGACCTGGACACGCAGGCGGCAAAGCACGGCGATCTGAGCGTGTGGCGTGCCGTCGGCGACGAGCTGCGCGATGCGGGCGGCCAGGTACATCGCCTCGGCGACCGGGTCGTGATGCCGAAGGATCGTGATCGGTGCGCCCGCGGGGCGAGCCGGGCGGAGCGTGCGCACGGGCTCGGGCTGCGTGCCGAGGATGGCGCGCGCGCCGTCGAGGATGGTGCGCGTGCTGCGGTAGCTGGAGGGCAGGTGGCGGCGGACGCAGTCGTGCTCGGTCGCGAGACGGGTCAGTGCGTCGGAGGCGCCGCCGCGCCAGCCGTAGATCGACTGGAGGGGATCGCCGACGCCGAACAGCCGCGTCTCGGGACCGCGCAGCGCGCGGATGAACGCGCGCTCGCGCGCGACGCAGTCCTGCACCTCGTCGATGAGAATCCAGCGCGGCGGAGCCAGCACGCCGGGCGCGGCGGGCACGCCCGGCGTGTGAGGCGCGTCGGGGCGCGGCCGCGGGCCAGCGAGCAGCGTCGTCGCGTGGTCGAGCAGGTCGTCGAAGTCCATGACGTTCTTCGTGCGCTTGGCGGCGGCGTAGGCGTCGTCGAGGCGCGAGAGCTCGGGATCGCTGGCCAGGTCGCGGCCGGTGCGCCGCCGATCGACGAAGCGTCGCCGCATCGCCGCGCGCACGCGCTCGCGCTTCGCCACCTCGGCGAGCAGAGCCTCCTGCGCATCCTCGTCGAGCACCTCGAACCCTTCGCGGTGGCCGACGCGCTCGAGCGGCAACCCGCGGCGGAGCAGCCCGTACGCGACGGCGTGGAACGTGCCGATGCGCCGGCGTTCCGGTGGCGCGAGCGCGCGCCCCACCGCGCCGGCGAGGCGCGCGACGAGCTCGCCGGCTGCGCGATTCGTGAACGTGAGCACCGCGAGCTCGTCGAACGGGACGCCGCCTGCGACGTGCAGATGGATCGCCTTCGCCACCAGCACCGTCGTCTTGCCGCTGCCGACCTCGGCGTGCACGAGCGTCGCCGCGTCGTCGGCCAGCACGGCGGCGCGCTGCGCGTCGTCGAGCCGAACGTCGACCCGAACGTCGACGCGAACGCCAACCCGAGCGGGGCTCGCGAGCGCGCGTGTCACGGCTGCGGATCGCGCGGCCGGGCGCCGTCGCCGTCGAGCAGGTAGCCCGACGCCAGCTTCTGGTTGGCCTCCACCTCCGAGCGCGGGCGCTCCGCCACCAGATCGTCGAACCGCCGCTGGAGCCGGATCGCCGTGCGCATGCTGCGATCGCGCACCTCGGGCGCGACCTCGATCGCCAGATCCGCGCCCGGCGGCGCATCGACCTGCGCTGCGATGGCACGCCACAGCCGGCGCCGCGCCGCGTCGGCGGCCAGCCATCGCGCGACGCCCGGCCCGTCGACGCGCACCACGAGGCGGGCGCCCTGGCGCACCGGGGGCGGCAGCTTCTCGAGCAGCGCCGCGCCGTCGACGCGCGCCGCGCGCAGCCGCGCCACGATGTCCGGCCACCGGACGTCGACCTCGTCCCACGGGATCCGCGCCGGCCCCGCCGCCACCACCGGCGCCGACCCGGCACCGGCTCGCGCTGCCGCCACGGCCACGCGCCCCGACGGCTCGTCGCGCAGCGCACGCAGCGCCCAGCCGACGAGCTCGGTGTCGCGCGCCCAGCTACCGACACACGCCGGGCACCCACGCGCGCACGCGCACCTCGTCACCAGCGCGATCGCGTCGTCGAGCACGCCGTCGACGTATTCGAACGCCTTGGCGGCGTATCCGAGCCCGCCCGGATGGCTGTCGTGGCACACGAGCGCCGTCGCCGCCGCGCCGGTTTCCTCGTCGGTGAAGTGGAAGCTCGCGCCCGACAGATCCGAGCGCTCCGCCATCGTGCGCAGCCGCGCGCACGCCGCCACCGCGTGGACCATCCCCGCCAGCGCGTCCTCGCGTTCGCGGCCCAGCACGGCGAGGACGTCGTCGGGCACCGCGATCCACAGCGCCTCGGTGTCCAGCTGCAGGCGCAGCGGCTCGTGCAGCTCCTCGTAGCCGAGGTTCTGGTGGTTGTGGAACTCGAGCATCTTGTAACCGACCACGACGTCGTCGACGCGCACGTCACCGAACGACGCGCGCGTCCGCCCGACCGCGCGCCGCTCCTGCGTGAGCAGCACGTCGATCGCGCTGCGCACGTCGGGCTGCGTGTAGAAGTTCTGCTCGACCTCGACCACGGTCGCGACGTGCTGCACCAGATCGAGCGCCTCGACCTGGTACTGCACGCCGTCGTGCAGGTAGATCGCCCGCGGGTGCGCCTCGCGATACACCTGCGGCCGGCTCATCTCGGTGATGGTGGTCTCCGCGACACGGTCGACCACCTTGAAGCGATCGGCGTGCACGTTGCGCAGGCTCACCTCGCCGGCCGGGAACGCCCCGCCCGTCCAGTGCCAGCTGCCGATCACGTCGCGCACCTCGCCGGCGCGATGCAGCACCGCGACGATCTCGCCGAGGTCGGGGAACCAGCTCGCGTCGTCGAGCCCGAGCGGCAGCTCCGCCGCCGCCGCGCGCACGTGCGCCAGCTGGATGGCGAGGTTGTCACGATCGATCACCGCGTGCTCGGCCGGTTGCCCCACGAGCCAGTCGGGATGCTCGGCGACGAAGTGATCGGTCGGCGACACCGCGAGCACCAGCACGGCGTGCGCGACCTCGCCGCGCCGCCCCGCCCGCCCCAGCTGCTGCCAGAAGCTGGCGCGCGTCCCCGGGAACCCCGCCTGCACCACGACCTGCAGCTGCCCGATATCGATGCCGAGCTCGAGCGCGTTGGTCGACACCACGCCCACCAGACTCCCGTCCACGAGCGAGCGCTCGACCGCGCGCCGCTCCTCCGGCGTGTAGCCGCCACGATACCCGGCGAGCAGGTACGCCTCGTCGTGGCCGGCCACGTCGCGCAGCCGGTCGCGCGACTCCTTGAGCACGATCTCGGTGTCCTTGCGGCTGCGGCAGAACGCGATCGTGCGATGCCGCGCCGTGATCAGATGAGGGAGCAGCGTCGCGAGCTCGGCGGTGACGGGACGGCGCACGTCACCGGCGCCGAGGGGAGGCTGCCAGAAGTGCACGACCTTGCCGGCCGACGGCGAGCCGTCGCGATCGATCAGGCGGAACGGGTGGTGACACAGCGCCTCCGCGTGCTCGCGCGCGTTGGCGATCGTCGCCGAGCTGCACAGGAGCTGCGGCGTACTGCCGTGGTGCGCGCACACGCGCCACAGCCGGCGCAGCACGTTGGCGAGGTGCGCGCCGAACGCGCCGCGATACGCGTGCAGCTCGTCGATCACGACGTACTTCACGTTGCGGAACAGGTGCGCGAAGCCCTGCCGCCCGTGGCTCGGCAAGAGGGCGCCGTGCAGCATGTCGGGGTTGGTCATGACGAGGTGCGCGCGATCGCGCGTGCGGCGCCGCTCGGCCGGCGGCGTGTCGCCGTCGTAGACGCCGGCCACGATGCGCGGCGCCGCGTGATCGGTGCGCGTCGCGAGGTGATCGACCAGCCCCGTCACGCCGCGCAGCTGATCCTGCGTGAGCGCCTTGGTCGGGAACAGGAGCAGCGTGCGCGCCGTCGGCTCCTCGAGCGACGCCTGGATCACCGGCAGGAGATACGCGAGCGACTTGCCGCTCGCGGTGCCCGTCGTGACGACGATGTTCTCGCCCGCGCGCGCCGCCTCGAACGCCTCCGCCTGATGCGCGTAGAGCCGCTCGATCCCGCGCGCCGCGAGGGCATCGCGCAGCCCCGGATGGAGCCCGGCGGGCAGCGGCGCGTAGGTCGCCTCGCGCGGCGGGATGGTGCGCGTCGCGATCACGCGACCAGGAAAATCAGACAGATCCAGCGTCGCGGCGGCATCCATACCTGATCATCCTATCAGGCATGACTGGACGCATGTCCAGTTCCTGGCGTACGTACTATCGCCGCCCGAGGAGCAAGATGAAGAAGACCTTCAAGACCACGATCGTGCGCGACGGATCGATGTGCTTCATCCCCGTGCCGTTCGATCCCGCGCCGGTCTTCGGCAAGGTGCGCGCGCCGGTGAAGGTGACCGTCAACGGCTTCACGTACCGCAGCACGATCGCGTCGATGGGCAACGGCCCCTGCCTTCCGCTGCGCAAGAGCAACCGCGAGGCCGCCGGGCTCGAGGGCGGCGAGACGCTGCGCGTGACGCTCGAGCTCGACGAGGAGCTCCGCGAGATCACGCCGCCGCCGGATCTCGTGCGCGCCTTGAAGGCGGCGTCGCCAGCGTGGGCGCGCTGGGGCGAGCTGAGCTTCAGCCACCAGCGCGAGCATGTCGACGCGATCGAGGAGGCCAAGAAGCCCGAGACGCGCGCGCGCCGCATCGAACGCGCGGTGGAGATGGTGCGCACGCGGCCGGCGAAGACGACGAAGCCAAAGCGCTAGTCCGCCGGCTACGCCAGGCGCGCGTGCAGATCGATCCCGGCCTTCACGGTGCCGGCCACGCTCGGGTATCCGGCGGTCGCGTTCGCGAGCCAGAGGTTGCGCAGCGGCGTCTCGTGCGGGACCCGCCCGCGGCCCACATGGCGCGGCGTCAACGCGACGCCGTACGCGTTGCCGTCGGGCGCGCCGCAGAAGCGCTCGTTCGTGACCGGCGTGCCCATCACCATCAGATCGAGGTGGCGGCGCAGGCCGGGCACGTAGCGCTCCTCGACGATCTCAAGGATGCGATCGCGGATGCGCTTCTTCGCCAGGTTGTAGGCGCGGCGATCGCGCGTGCGCAGCTCGCGCCACGGCGTGTACGGCGCGCTCGTCGCGAGCTCGAGGATCTGCGTCCCCGGCGGACACAGCCCGGGCGCGTCGCCGTGCAGGGTCGGCGTCGACATGAACAGCCACGGATCGTCGTAGTTGTGGTCGACGAGCTGGCGGCGATAGAGCGCGTTCAGGTCGTCGTGCGGGTAGTGCCACACGTTCCACGATCCGAAACCGTGCTGGCGCAGGTCGAGGCCGCGCAGCCCGAGGTACAGCGTGATCGATCCGGAGGAGTACGCGTAGTCGAGACGATCGACGTAGTCGCGCGGCAGGCGATCGTGCCCGACCATGCGCGCCGTGCGCTGCGGATCGACGTTGGAGATGTAGCGGTCGGCGGTGAATTCGCGCCCGTCTCTCGCGCGCACGCCGACCACGCGGTCGCCGTCCACGAGGATGCGCTCGATCTCCGTCTCGAGCAGCAGCGCGCACCCCCGGCGCTCGCGGATGCGGTCCGCGATCCGCCCGACCAGGTGCTGGAAGTGCTGCTCCGGGTAGTACGCGCCGCGGTCGTAGCCGCGCACGAGCGCGACGTGGAGCAAGAGCGACACCTCGGCCGGCGGCAGGAGGTAGTCGCCGGCCTGTCCGGCGAGCACGGCCTGCAGCCGCTGCGGCATGTGCAGGTGATCGTAGAGCCGCTGGAGCGTCCAGCGCTGGTAGCGCAGGAGGTGGGGCAAGCGGAGCGGCGCCGTGAGGAGCTCGCGCACGCCGATGCGCGGCGGCATCCGGTCGAGCTCGCGACCGATCGCCATGATCGTGTCGAAGTAGCGCCGCAGCGGGCGCGCGTGCTCGGGGAAGCGCCGCACCAGCCGGTCGCGATACTTCTCGAGGCCGTTGGGGATGCGGAAGCGCTCGCCGTCGACGACCACGTGATCGAAGCCCTCGGGATCGAGGCGGTGGAAGCGCACCTCCTCGTGCAGGTCGAGGCGGCGCAGGAGCTCGTGCACCGACTCGCCCTCGCCGCAGCTGAAGATGTAGTGGACCTGCGCGCAGAAGCGGTACGCGCCCATCGCGAACGTGTGGGCGTAGCCGCCGGGCGTGTCGTGCGCGTCGACGACGAGCACGCGCCGGCCATCGGCGGCGAGCAGCGCGCCGACCGTCAGCCCGGCCATGCCCGCGCCGATCACGAGGTCATCGAAGCGCTGCGCCGCGGCCGACATCGGTCGCGCATCCTAGCAGCAAGCGTCGTTGACAATCGTGGACGGCTGACCACACGGACGCGTGTCCTCGCGTCCACGATCGTGGAGTCTTCGAGGAGACACGCGCTGGCTCGACGAATGCATCGGCGAGCGCGCGGAGGGTTCCATGAAGAAGATCTTCGCGGCCTGCGCGGCGTCCATGCGCAGGGTCGGATACGTGCTGCGCGCCGCCGGCCTCGCGGCGATGCTGGGTGTCATCGAGATGGTGCAGAGCAAGCGCGGTCGGCGCGTGCTCGGCGTCCTGTTGATCGGCGGTGTGGCGGCCGCGCTCGTGGTCGCGCGCCCGATCCGCGCCATCGGCTCCGACGAGGCCGCCGTCCGCGTGAATCGCCTGACCGGCGGGCTCACGGTGATGCGCGAGGGCTGGGCCATCGTGCTCCCGGGGCTGCACGAGTTCCGGCGCTATCCGCTGCGGGACCAGGTGTACCGGGCCGAGAGCGGCGTGAAGGCCACGGGCGACGCGCCGTACCAGTCGCTCGAAGGGCTCTCGATCGGCGTCGACGTGAGCGTGCGCTGGGCCCTCGATCCGGCGCGGATGCCGGCGGTGATGCGCATGTCGCGCGACGAGGTCACCCGCGAGCTGGTGGTACCGAGCGTCGACGCGGTCCTGCACCGCACGTTCGCGCAGCACACGGTCCGGGAGATCTTCACGGGCAAGCGCGTCGCGATCCAGACCCGGATCGAGGAGGAGCTCCGCACGCGCCTCGCGGCCGACGGCGTGCTCCTGCGCTCCGTGTCGATCGGCAGCATCGACCTGCCGGAGAAGTACCGCACCGGGCTCGACGCCGTGCTCGTCGCCGAGCTCGAGACCGAGAAGATGCGCTTCACGCTCGAGCTCAAGGAGAAGCAGATCAAGGAGTCGGAGCTCGAGGCCGCGGCCGAAAAGGTCCGTCGTGAGACGGCGGCGCAGGCGGCAGGCAACGAGGAGATCATCGCGGCCAAGGCGCGCGCCGAGGCCATGCAGCACGTGCTGCCGCTCAAGGAGAAGGAGATCGAGCAGCGCCGGCTCGAGGCCGAGGCCGCGCGCGTCGTGCGCGTCACGACGGCGAAGGGCGACGCCGAGGCGCGGCGCATCGAGGCGGGCGGCGAGGCCGACTCGCGGCGCTCGCTGGCCGACGCCGACGCGTATCGCCTCGACGTGACCGGCAAGGCGACCACCGAGCAGATGGCGCGCGAGGCGGTGCTCATCCAGAAGAACCCGCTGCTCATCCAGAAGACGCTGGCCGACAAGCTGAGCGACAAGATCCAGGTGGTCATCGCGCCCCCGCAGGCGGGCTTCTTCGCCGCGGGCCTGCTCGGGACGGGGGCGCGGGACAGCAAGCCCGCGGTCGAGAGCGACGAGACCGACGAGAGCGAGGACGAGTAGCCATGTTGCTGGTGCTCGCCATGACGATCGCCGTCGTCGCCGGAGACGACGTGTCCCTGCGCGCGGCGCCGGAGCGGACCGCGGCGCAGCAGGCGACGTTGTGGCGCGGCGACTGGCTCGAGCTGCGCGGCGAGCGCAAGGGCTGGCTCAAGGTGTACGACCACCGGCACGAGCGCGCCGGCTGGATCACGCGCGAGTACGCGCGCGTGATCGAGGTCGACGAGGCGCACACCGACCAGCTGCGCGCCGTCGTCGACTTCCTGCGCGATCAGCCGGGCAGCGAGTCGCTCGGCATCGCGTACGCGGGGCTGTACCTGCGGGCGGCGCCGGCGAGCGCGATCCAGATCGACGTGCTGGTCGGGCTCGGCGTGATGGCCGACCGGCTGGCGCGGCGCGCATCGGGGCCCGGGACCGCGCGAGGCGAGCGCGCGCTCGCCGCTCACGTCGAGGTGGCCCAGAGCTGGGGCGTGAAGTTCGCGTCGGTCGACGACGGCGAGCGCGCGCGGCTCTGCTACGACGGCGAGGCGTTCCGGTATGCGCTCGGGCTCGGCGCCACCGGCGACGATCGCGCGCGCGCCGCGCTCGCGCTCACGGACGAACGCTGCGCGCCGCCGGCGTTCGGGCTGCTCGGTCGCCAGACCGTCGACGAGGCGCGCCTCGCGCTCGTGACGCCGATCGATCCGACGCGCGTGGCGGGCTGGCTCGGCAACCGGCTGCGCATCCGCCGCGCGTTCATCGGCGCGAGCCTGGTGTGGACCGTCGCGCGTCGGGGCGATGCGGCCGGCGCGCGCAAGCTCGCCGACGAGGCGCTGGCGGCGTTCCTGCGCGTCGACAAGGCCGAGCTCGCCGATGAGGATCTGGCGAGCTTCGACGCGGCCGCGCTGATGGTCGTGTCCTCGCGCTGGGCCGGGGCGCCACCGACCGCGCCGACCCCTGCGGCGGCACGGAAGCTGACGCTGGTATCGACGCCCGGCGCCGGCGGCGAGACCTGCCCGGGGCTCGCCATCGGCGGCAAGCCACTGGCCTCGCTCGCGCAACGCTGCACGCACGGTCAGGTCTGGGCGTCGTCGTTCCGCGCCGCGCCCGACGGCGCGAGCGCCGTGGTCGCGGTGCAGCCGCTGCCCGGCTGGCTCGAGCTGTGGCTCTTCCGCCGCGATACCGACGGCGCGTGGACGATCGACGTGCTGCCCCCCAACACCGACGGGCCGGATCTCGGCTACGTCGACCTCGCCGGCTGGTCGCCCGACGGCACGCGCATGCTGCTCGTGCGCGAGTCGCGCACCAGCGGCGCCACGCAGCGCTCCTTCGAGATCGTCAGCGTCGCGACCCTCGCCGTCGAGCGCGAGCATCGCCGCTGGGCCGCCGTCGGCGCCGCCCGTCGCTGGGCGACCGCCGCGTGGCGCGATCAGGCCCTCGCGCTGCGTTAGGCCGCGATGGCGCGCTCGACCGCCTGGGTTCCCGTGAGCGACTCGAGCGCATCGCGAAACCGGCCGGCGACGTCGGTGACCTGCGCGGCGCTGACCGCGCTCGCGACGTAGTTGAAGTTGAAGCAGACGCGCCCGTTGTAACGGACGACCGTCAACACGATGCCGTTGCGCGGCGTGACCGGCGTCGTGATGAGGACCTCGGCGACGGTCCACCCGGGGCCCGACAGCACGGGGAAGTCGAGCGGGATCAGGTTCGACAGGTTGAGGTTGAAGGCCGGCCGCTTGGCCTCGAAGACCAGCTCGTGGAGCTTGTCGAGCGGCATCGTGGCGACGATCGCCCGCTCGCACACCAGGCGCTTCAGCGGGCGCTGGCCGTCGAGCTGGCGCTTGAGCTGGGCGTGGAACGAGCGCGCCGCTGTCGCGGGATCGATGGGCGCTTTCAGATCCAGCTCCACCTCGAGCGTCGCGAGGTGATTGGCGAACGACACGAAGCTGCCGTCGCGCGGCCGCGTCTCCATCACGAGCGAGGCGTTGACGCGCCCGAGCCGGCGTCCGAGCTCCTGATGCCAGCGCTGCGTGGCGACGAACAGCGCCGCCGTGAACAGCGCGCTCTGACTGACGCCGAGCTCCTTGCGCGCGCGTTGCCAGTCGTCGAGGACGGTGTCGTCGACGATCCAGCGGACCGCGCCGTTGGCACCGGTGTAGTCCGCCGACTCGTTCGGCACCAGCATCGTGGTCGGTCGCACCAGCGCCTTCACGATCGACGCCATCAACGAGCCGAAGCCGGCGAGCCCGTAGCGCACGCGCGTCGCGCGCGAGAGGCCGAGCGCCTCGAGCTCCCCGCGCCGACCGATCGGCTCGAGCGCCGCGGGCGACGGCGACGCGCCGGTCTGTCGCGCCCGCAGGAACGCCGCGAAGTCGGTCAGGAGCCCGATGAACGCGCGGCCATCCGCGATCCCGTGATGCTGGCGGAACAGCAGCCGGCAGTGCGCGTCGCCGGTGATGACCATGGTCAGCGAGACCGGTGGATCGCGGAACTGATCGAGGTGGCGGTCCCACACCTCCTGGATCACCGCGTCGAGCTCGCCGGCCGGCCGCCCGCGCAGATCGACGAGCTCGAACATGGCGTCGACCTCGGTGGGCGCGCTGGCGTAGCGAAACCTGCGCGCGTACTCCGGGATGGCGTCGAGCGACTGCACGCGCGTGGTCAGCGTGGGATACCGCACGAGCAGATCCGCGAGCGCCGCACGCACCGCCGCGGGATCGGGCACGCCGTTCACGACCAGCTGCCACGTCGGCGTGCCGGAGCAACCGTGGCGCTCGCTCGTGACCGCGAGACCGCCCTTGTCGATGTAGTCGAACGGGTACGTGACGGGAACCGCGCGCTCCGGGTCACGACACCAGCGCTCGTCGTCGGGCGGCTGGCGCTCGCCCGCGGCCACGACCGCCGCGATCAACACCGAGGCGAGGCCACCCCACGCACCCGCGAACGCCGTCTTGAAGACGACGAAGTCGTCGCTCGACATCGGCGCGGCGTCGATGGCCGCGATGATCGCGACCGCGCCGCCGCCGAGCGCCACCGCCGACACGACGCCGAACGCGACGGCCGCCACGAACGGATGGCGCGCGAACCAGCCGGTCAGGGCGAGCCAGCGGTGGCCGCCGCGCACGCGACCCGCGCGGACCTCGCGCCGCGTGGCCGGCGCCACCAGGAGCAGCGTGAAGAACCCGATCAGGAACGCGCCCACGATCGTATCGCCCGCGATGCTCGAGTCCCCGGACAGGGGCACCACTGTGACGCCGCCGTAGAGCGCCTGCCCCACGGCCGCGTTGATCGCGACGTTGACGATGACCGCGAGGATGCCGCCGATCACCAGGTGACGCGCGCGCGACCGTACTGCCTCGGCCATGCGGCGCAGCCTAACCCCGAACCGGCCGTTCGGGCAGGTTCGCGCGGCGCGGCCCTCATCTATGCTCCGCCGCGATGACCAAGCCCACGCTCACGTACTTCGACTTCGCCGGTAGCCGCGGCGAGGAGTGTCGCCTCGCGCTGCACCTCGCCGGCGTCGACTTCACCGACAACCGCATCAAGGCCGGCCCGGCCTGGCTCGAGCTCAAGCCGACCACGCCGTTCGGCTCGATGCCGACGCTCGAGCTCCCCGGCAAGGGCACGTTCGCGCAGTCGAACGCGATCCTGGTGCTGGTCGGGCGCAAGCACGGCCTGCATCCCACCGACGAGTTCGAGGCCGCGCGTCACGAGGCGCTGCTCGCGTTCGGCGAGGAGCTGCGCCACAACGTGAACCCGGTGCTGCGCATCAAGGACGAGCCGCTGCGCACCGACAAGCGCACCGAGCTCGCCACCACCACGGTCCCGGCCTGGGCCGGCTATGTCGAGCGCCAGCTCGGCGACGGGCCCTTCGTCGCCGGCGCCAAGCTCCACGTCGCCGACATCAAGCTCTACATGGTCATGCGCTGGTTCATCAGCGGCAGCGTCGACCTGGTTCCCACCACCGTGTTCGATGCGTTCCCGAAGCTGCGCCGCCTGTACGACGCCGTCGCGAATCACGACGGCGTCAAGGCGTGGCAGTCGCGCCAGCCCTGAGCGGCATGCACAGCGCGCGCACCGCGATCGTGAACGACTCGACGAACGCGACGCGCGACGCGCTGCTGTGCTTGAGGCCGAGCGCGGTCGCGTACAGCGTGTCGGCGAGCTGACGCGCGGTGAGGCCCGCCGCCTTGTACGCCGCGGGCAGACCCGAGCCGCGGATGGCGCGCGTCACGGCCTCGCCGAACTGCTTCTCGTACTCGGTGAACATCGGGCCGAGCAGCGTGTCGCGCAGCTCGATCAGCTCGGCCACGTCGTGGCCCTGCAACATCCCGACATAGCGGCCGTGCCACTCGTCGAAGCCGCGGACGAGCTTCTGCTCGATCGCCAGCTCGGCGTCGCGCAGCGGCGCGGCCGCGTCGTCGAGCGCGCGGCGCAGCGCCATCTCGACCGTGGCGCGGAACAGCTCCTCCTTGGTCGCGAAGTGCAGGTACAGGCCCTGGCGCGACAGGTCGGCGGCGCGGGCCACCTCGTCCATCGACGTCTTCTTGTAGCCGTACCGCAGGAAGACCCCGAGGGCGGCCTCCAGGAGACGGGCGCGGCGCGGCTCCTCGGGAGTGGCGGTGGACACCGGAGACATACTTGACAACATATGCACTCGTTGTCAAGTTCGCTCCCCATGGCTTCCCCGGGTTCACGCGACGGTCTCCGGCTCGAGCGCACGCGCGCCTCGACCCAGTGGCGCAACGGCACGTTTCACAACACGCTCGTCGAGCGCGCCGAGCTGGAGGGCGCGTCGCTCCCGGTGATCGGCGAGTGGCTCTTCAAGCGCGGCCAGCGCGTCCCGAAGGCCCCGCTCCCGGTCGAGCGCCCGCACCAGGCCTGGGGTCGCACCATCGACACCGGGCTGCGCGCCACGTGGCTCGGTCACAGCACGGTGCTGCTCGAGATCGACGGCCGCCGCGTCCTCACCGATCCCGTGCTCGCCACGCGCATCGGCCCGGTCAGCTTCGTCGGCCCGCGCCGCTTCCATCCCACGCCGGCGACGGTCGAGGAGCTTCCGCCGCTCGACGCCGTCCTGGTCTCGCACGACCACTTCGATCACCTGTGCAAGCCGACGATCGAGCAGCTCGCGCGCCGGCGCGTCCCGTTCGTCACCGCGCTCGGTGTCGGCGCGTACCTCGAGCGTTTCGGCGTCGACCCTGCCGTCATCACCGAGCTCGACTGGCACGAGGGCGCCGAGGTCGGCGGCATCCACTTCACCGCGCAACCGTCGCAGCACTTCTCGGGCCGCGGCCTCACCAGCCGCAACCGCACGCTGTGGGCGTCGTGGGTCATCCGCTCCGA
Organism: Kofleriaceae bacterium; assembly: GCA_035525615.1. Classification (GTDB taxonomy): domain Bacteria; phylum Myxococcota_A; class Polyangia; order Haliangiales; family Haliangiaceae; genus UBA2376. The sequence goes on from DATLEB010000253.1 coordinate 28,078, forward strand.
TCGCCACAAGGTCTTCTTCTCCGGCGACACCGGCCTGACGCCGCAGTTCGCCGAGGTCGGCCGCATGCACGGCCCGTTCGATCTCGTGATGCTCGAGATCGGCGCGTATCACCCGGCGTGGGGCTCGATCCATCTCGGCCCGGAGAACGCGCTCGCCGCGTTCGAGCTGCTCGGCGGTGGCACGCTCCTGCCCGTCCACTGGGGAACCTTCAACCTCGGCCTCCACGCCTGGGATGCGCCCGGGGAGGAGCTGCTCCGCTTTGCCGCGGCCCGCGGTGCGCGCATCCTCACGCCGCGCCTCGGCGAGGTGTTCGAGCCGACGCAGCTCGACGGCCCCGCGCCGTGGTGGCGCGACGTCTTCGGTCACCCCGCCGAGGCGCCGCTCATCGCGCCGGCGTGATCAGTTGCGGCGCAGGCTCGCCGCGACCGCGTCGCACGCCCTGCCCATCTGCTCGGCGTTGGCCTTGGTCCACAGGCAGTCGACGGCGACGGTGACGCGACCGTCGAGCACGAGCCTTGCGCGGCCCGACGGTCGAGAGCTTCGCGGGCGTCGCCGAACGACATCGCGTGCGGGCTCGGCAGCCCGACGCCGTCGGGCCCCTGACGAGATCGTCCACCTCGGCGGCCGAGCGTGGCTTTCATGCGACCGCATCGTACCTGGGCGCCTGCGGTTTCCATGCAGGCTTCCACGGTCCTTCCCACGCCGACCGAACATGGTGGAAGCATGCAGAGTTGCACGTGGACCTCGGATTCCACGCTCGTCCTGGGCGACGTCGCGAACGCGCGGCGGGACGTGGACCCGCAGCTCGGCCGCTACCGGCTCGGCGCGCTCCTGGGCTCCGGCGGGATGGGCATGGTGTTCGAGGCGTACGACCCGGCGATCGATCGCACCGTCGCGATCAAGCTCGACCGATCGCCGCGCCGACGCATGGGGACCGGGTCGCTGCAGCAAGAGGCGCTCGCGCTCGCGCGCATCGATCACCCCAACGTGATCCGCGTCCTCGACGCCGGGACCGTGAGCGGCCAGCCGTTCGTCGCGATGGAGCTGGTGCGCGGCACGACGCTGGCCTCGTGGATCGCGGACGCGCCGCGCGCCGAGCGCGAGGTGGTCGCCGCCTATATCGCCGCGGGCCGCGGGCTCGCCGCCGTCCATGCCGCCGGTCTGGTGCACCGCGACTTCAAGCCGCAGAACGTGCTCGTCGACGACGCGGGGCACGTGCGGCTCGTCGACTTCGGGCTAGCGCTGCCGACCGGCGCGCCCGCCCCGACCGACATCATCGTGGGCACGCCGGCGTTCATGGCGCCCGAGCAGCTGACCGCCGGCCCCGTCGATCCGCGCGCCGATCAGTACAGCTTCTGCAAGGCGCTGTGGGCCGCGCTCGTCGACGCGCATCCCCTCACGCCGCACCTGGCCGCGGTGCTCGCGCGCGGGATGGCGTGCGAGGCGGCCGATCGCTTCGCCTCGATGGACGACCTGCTGGCATGCCTCTCACGTTACGATGAGGCGTGCCCACGGTTCTCGCGCTCCACGGTTCGTCACGCGATGGCGCGAACCTGCGCCTCGAGCTGGCCGGCGCCGGCCCGGTCGGCACCGACCGCGTCGGTCCCGACGCTCCAGCTGCGTGGAACGGCGCGCCGCGCCCGAGCCCGCACGCGATGCGCGACCTGCTAGCGACGGAGGGACGATGAGCAAGAGCGACGAGGCCACGCGCGCGCAAGCACGCGCCCAGCACGCGCAGCTGATCGCGACGATCAAGCGCGCGATCGCCACCAAGGTCTGCCCGGCGTGCAAGGCGCAAGCGTTCACCGGCAGCGAGACCTTCAAGCACTCGCTCACCTTCCGCGGCGGCGACGGCGCGATGGGTGGCGGTCAGGTCTACGACGTCCAGGGCAAGTGTTCGGCGTGCGGCCTGCAGTACAACGAGATGGACATGCGCTGACGTGAGGCGAGGTCTCGGGCTCCTGATCGCGGTCCACGTCGTGACGGGCACGGCGCTCGCGCAACCCGCGCGGCGCTCGGCGATCGTGATCGTCGAGACGCGCGGCGCGCCGAGCCTGCCGACGCTGGCGTCGCAGCTCGAGGTACACGGCGCGGGTAGCGCGAGCATCGAGACGCGGAGCGAGCGTGGCGCCGATCCGATCGCGTTCATCGGCACCGCCAGCGAGATCGTGGCGCGCGGAGACGCCGACCTGGTGGTGTGGATCGCGCCGACCGACGGCGGATATCTCGTCTTCGCGGCCGGGCCCTGGCCCGATCGCGCGTTGATCGAGCTCGCGCGCCTCGACGCGGGGATCGAGCCGGCCGAGCTCGAGCGCACGATCGCGCTCAAGGTCGCCGGCCTGCTCGACACGCTGCGCGCGCAGGCGCAGCTGCCGGCGACCCCGACGACCACGACGACACCGGCGACGCCAGCGACGAGGGCGAAGGCCGCGGCATCCGCTCGCGATCGACGATGGCGCATCGAGGCCGCGGGACTGGTCGCGCGCGAATCGCACGATCGCGCGCTCGACGGCCGCACCGCGCTGGCGGTGGGGCGAACCTGGCCGATGGGAACGTGGGAGCTCACGCCGTCGCTGGCCGGCTACTGGCAACCGAGCGGCACGATCGAGGGCGACGGCGGACGCGTGGCGATCACGGAGCTCGGCGCCATCGTCGCGATCGAGGCCAGCCGCTCGCTGGGTGCGGTCGACGCGCTGGTGCGCCCGCGCCTCACGCTCGCCGTGCTCCGCGCCCGCGGGCAGAGCGAGGACGGTCGCCGCGGCCGGGCCACCGTGCCGGTCCCCTATGGCGGCGCCGAGCTCGGGGTGCGGCGGACGCTGGCGCCGGCGGTGTGGGCCGGCGTCGTCGCCGGGGTCGAGGCCGCCGCTATCCACCAGAAATTCCTCGTCGACGACGAGGCCATCGCGGACCTGGGGCGGATCCGCCTCCATGTAGGCGTGATGCTTTCGGTGGGCCTCTGACGATTCTCGTCATCAATCGTCGGGGCTGGCGTCACCAATCTCTGTGGCCATCGCGCTGCGCCCAGCGCTTCATCTGATCGTGATGAGCTCGCCGCCCGAGCAGATCGCGGCCTGTCGTCGCGGCGATCGCAACGCGCTCGAGGCGGTGTTCCGCGCGCACGCGCCGCACGTGGCGCGGCTGCTCACGCGCATCGTGGGGCCGTCGATCGACGTCGAGGATCTGGTGCAGGAGACGTTCGCCGCCGCGATCACGGCCTTCCCGTCGTTCCGCGGCGAGGCGGCGGTCGGGACCTGGCTCCATCGCATCGCGATCAACATCGCGCATCAGCACCTGCGCCGGCCGCGACATCGCCGCGAGGTCGCGCTGCCGGAGGACGACGAACGCGCAGCGCCCGAGGTGAGCCCGGAGCATCGCGAGCGGTCGGCGCGGCTCTACGCGCACCTCGATGCGCTCGACCCAGCCAAGCGCGTCGCACTGATCCTCTACGTGATCGAGGGCCACACCGTCGACGAGATCGCCGTCCTGGTCGGTGCCAGCCGCACCGCCACGCGCTCGCGGATCTTCTGGGGACGGCGTGCGCTCCTGCGCGCGCTCCAGCGCGACCCGGCGTTCGCGGACCGGAGGGCGCCATGAGCTGCGGTCGCGTGCGCGATTGGCTCCATCGTGACGTCGAGACGCTCGACGACGCGGCGCGCCTGCTGCTCGACGATCACCTGGCCACGTGTGCGCGCTGCCGCGACGATCGCGAGCAGCTGCGGCGCGTGCGCCAGCTCGGCGAGTTGCTCGCCGTGCCGCCACCCGGTGCGCGCGAGTACAACCGCGCGATCGCGCGCGCGTTGCTCGAGGGCAGCCCGAAGCCGGCCGAGCCGGCGGAGCGCGTGCGACCGCGCGCGTGGATCCCCATGGCCGCGTTCGCCGCGGTGGCCGCGGCCGCGGCGATCATCGCGTACGTCGCGCTCCGAGATCGTGGCGCGACCGCGTCGGAGCAGCGCGCCACCGCGCCGACGCCAGCGCCCGATCGCGCACCGGGACCCGACCTCGACGTCCGGAACCCGGACATCGCGACCGACCTCGTCGACGAGGGCGTCGTGCTTGCCGGCGCGACGACGCTCGCCGTCGGTGACGCCGTCCCCGCCGATGCGCTGCTGCGCGTCGAGACCCGCGCGCGCGTCCGGCTCGGCGCCGCACGCGTGGTGATCATCCCGAACGCCGAGCTCCGCTGGCTGCCGGGCGAGCGCACGGTGCGCCTCGAGCGCGGCACGATCGAGGTCGACTCGCCCTCCGGCGGCGTGGCGCGTGTCGTCGCCGCCCGCTTCGTTGTCGAGCTCACTGGCCCCGACGCCGACGTCACTGTCGAGCCGACCGTGGTGCGTGTCCGCCGCGGTTCGGTCACGCTGTTCGCGCCGTCGTCGCAGACCGTGCTGGCGCGGGTCGAGGCCGGTGGCGAGTGGACCCTGCCCGACCCGGCACGTACGCCCGCCTCGGGCAGCGCGCGGACGCCGACCGTCGCCGAGCTCATGACGAAGGCGCGCCGCCAGTTCGCCGCGCGCCAGTACGCCGAGGCGGCGCGCACCACCGAGGACGCTCTCGATCGCTCGCCGCGCCGGAGCGACGAGGCCGAGGCCCGCATCTTCCTCGGCGACATCGCGCAGGCCACCGGCGACCTCGCCCTCGCCGCGCGCCGCTACACCGCCGTCGCCGACACGTTCGCGGGCGAGCCCGCCGCGGAATCCGCGCTGTACGCCGTCGCGCGCATCGAGCTCCGCCGCGGGCGCACCGCTGCCGCGCGCGCGCTGCTCGCTCGCTACCTCGATCGCCATCCCGCCGGGCGCTACGCGGACGACGTCCGCCGCGAGCTCGACGCGCTGACTTCTACACCACCCTGACCACGGAGCCCGCCATGCTCGACCGACGTCGTGTCGTCCTCCCCGACACTGTCCCGGCGCTCGCCCTCGCCACGCTCGCCATGCTCGCCGCCTGCGGCGGGCGTGACACGCAGCTCGTTCCCGACGGCGGCGGCGAGGGCGTGTGCACGCTGGCGCAGAACGGCGAGAGCTGCACCAACAACAGCGACTGCTGCTCGAACACGTGCAGCACCGTCTGCATTCCCGACGGCAGCGGCCCCGACCTCGCGCCGGGCAGCCTCATCATCCCGATGGATCTCTCGTACCAGGCCACCGGCGCGTTCCAGGCCTACGGCCTCATCTACCAGCTCCTCGCGCACGACATCCGCGTGCACTGGCTGATCGATCCCGGGAAGACGTGGCACGCCGCACCGTGCGACACGCCGGGCGACGAGTGTCCGTGGGACTGCGAGCTCGAAGGCTCGGGCGACAAGTGCGCGTACCCGACGGCGTCGCCCGACTTCTACGTCACCACCAAGGTGATCTGGGACGACACTCGCGCGGTCGCGCGCGACACCGCGCTCGGGCGCCACGGGTATCGCGGCGGACCGTTTGTCGTCGACGCTGCCGACCACGATCGCGCGCTCGCCATCGTCGACGCGTGGAACGATCGCGATCTGTGGCCAGACAACCCGTGGGCCATGCGCACCGTCTTCCATGTCGTGTCGGTGCACGAGGCCACCGAGGCCTTCACGGCAACGCCGGCGAAGACGATGACGAACGCGCCGAGCATCGCCGTGTTCGCCGACGGCAACGAGCCGATCGCGACCGGCTACCTGCGCGCGGCCGGCATCCCGCAGGCCAACGGCGCCGAGTTCCCGACCCAGCGCTGCGACGCGAACAACTGTGGCCCCGGCACCGCCAACCCCGACATGCTGACCGAGGAGGCGATCATGGGCGACCTTGGCACGTGCGCCGCGCCCAGCACGAACCACAAGAACGGGGCGCTCTTCGACGCCAACGGCCAGCCGCGCTACTGCCAGATCATGTCGATGCACTGGGGCGTCAACGATCGCGAGAAGGTGGAGTGCAACGGCGGCAACTGCCCCGCGACCCAGGCGCAGTGCGGCAACCAGCCCATCACGTATCACGGTCACGAGGTGGTGGCCGAGGTGCGCGCGTTCCTCGGCTTCGGCACGCACTTCTTCGCCGAGTGCCAGGCGGTGAACGCGTACGAGAACCTCACGCCCAACCCGGCGTGGCCGTACCTCGACGATCCGGCGCGCGATGGTCACTTCCTCACCACGACCGGCGTGCCCCCGCTCTGCCCGAGCAACACCTGCACCGACGCGAACTACGAGTGCGTGCAGGGCGCGTGCAACGGCCAGGCGTGCTGCATGCCGCGCCCCGGGACCTGGCAGAACCTGCCCGGCTACGAGGTCGCCGCACAGCCCGCGACGGGCGAGGTCAAGGTGCTGCGCCCCGACGTTCCGTACAACCAGCTCGACGGCGCGTTCGGAACCACGGGCGGCAGCGAGCCGGCCTACAACCTGAGCACGTACCTCGGCACGATGTACAAGAACAACCGCCAGGTCACGCTCCTCACCGGCGCCAACGGGCCCGGCGATCAGGACGTGTGGATGAGCGGCTATCTCGACGGCTGCGACGACATCATCCGCAAGGGCGACCGCGGCGGCGATCGTCGTGCGTGCGGCGGCAAGATCAGCTACCTCGGCGGCCACCAGTACCGCACCGACGTGCCGTTGACGTCGGGCTCGCAGAGCCAGGGCGCGCGCCTGTTCCTCAATGCGCTCTTCGAGGCCGAATGCGTCTCGGGGCTGTGATTCGCGGCATGCGCGCGCTCGGGGCGCTCGGGGCGCTCGGGGCGCTCGGGGCGTTCGGGGCGCTCGGGGCGTGCGCGTTCCAGCCGGCCGGCGGCGTCGCCGGTGACGACGACGACGGCGTGGCCGACGACGATGGCGTCGATCCCTACGCGGGTGTCGCGCCGGAGGCGGACGCGGGCGATGATCCGGTGACACCGCTGCTCTGCCCGGCTGGCTATGCTGCAATCGGCGCGTCGCGTACGCAGTATCGCATCGTCGAGACCAGCGTCACGTGGGCGGCCGCCGCGGCCGATTGCAACGATGACGATGACGCGCTCGCCGGCGCGAGCGGCCACACGCATCTGGTCGTGGTCGGCGACCTCCACGAGAAGTCCGGGCTCACCAACCAGTTCAGCGGAAACACGTGGGTCGGCCTCTCCGACGCCGCGGCAGAGGGAATCTTCGTCTGGGCGACGGACGAGCCGACCGGCGGCTTCCCGATCGTCGGCCAGCAACCTCCCTGGGACGCCGGCGACCCCGACGGCGGCCGCGCCGAGAACTGCGTCCGCTTCAAGAACTCGTTCGACTTCGAGGACAAGCGCTGCGACGAAGCGAACAGCTACGTCTGCGAGTGCGACGCGTTCGCGCCGCGCTGAGTGGGCCTCCTGCGAGCGCGCCGCGGCCGCCGCGCCCACGTCGCGGCCCTCGTCATGCGATCGGTCCCGGGACCTCGCGCGGATCGATCGCGCCGTACATGCGCCAGCCGTGCTCGAGCATCCACGTCTGCGGACGGAGGGTGCCTAGCGGCACGAAGCTCTCCGGCGGGATGAACGGATACGGCCGCGCCCAACCTTCGAACAGCACGCCACTGGCGTACGGATCGATCTGTGTGGTCGCGGGATAGTCCTTGTCCGCGCCATGGCGGCGCCAGTTGTTGAGCACGTACGCGATCGAGGACGACCGCGCCGCGTGTCGAGTCTGTGCGGCAGTTCGGATGAGTCGTCAGGCTGCGGCCACGCGGCCGTAGCGGCCTGGCCGCTGGCCGACCTGGCGGCTGAAGGCCGTGCTGAACGTGCTCGCCCGAGCTGCAAGTACGCCATGGGCGGCAGGCCGACGGTACGCGTGCGAGTCCGATGTCGCCGACACCGTCTGGCGCGCCGCCAAACGACATCCGGTCAGAACAAGCGAACGTTGGTGTTCTTCGTCGTATCGAACTGACTCTTGCGCATCACTTGTCCTTCCTTTCGATCGAGTACGCGGCCTCGATCGTCATCTTCACGAGTTGCACACCGTCCTTCTCCGGACATCTGGGCTGGACAGCTGGCGGTGATCGTATCGAGCACGACGGTACGGCGCGCGTCGGGAAGTCGCTCCGCGATCTCTTCGCCACGACGATGCAACACGCGGTTGACGCTGGCCGCTTGGTCGCGAAGAGCCAGCGCTTGTTCCTCCGGATCGGTGATGCAGCGCGCTTCGTCGTTCTGGCACGCCACGAGGTCGTACTTCCGGGAGTCCTTTGCATTCGCGATGTAACGCGTTCGTCCTTGGCAACCAGCCTAGCGACGATGTCGGCGAAATCGAAATCGTCCTTGGCGGCGTAGTACCGGAACTCGGGGATGGACTTCAGCTGTGCGTGCACGGCCGTGACCGTCATCCGCTGGCGATCGATCACCTGCATGATGTATCGCTCCACCGCGGCGACACGTGCGCCGAGAGACTCCTCGTGCTTGTGCAGGAATCCGCGGGTCATCCCCACCGTCTTGGCCGCGGCTTCGGAAGGTAGGCCGCTCCCTGCGGCCTTTCTCACGGCGGCGTTCTTCAGCGCCTTCTCCGAGCGCTTGGACGCCTTCTTGTAGTTGCCGCCGGCGCTATCGAGAATCGCGTCGGCGTGCCCCAGGTCGACGGCCGGCGGTTTACAGCTGATTCGCTCTGGCAGCAGCCATCTCGTCTTGCGTCATCCCGTGACGCGGCCGGCTCAGTCGGGCAGCGCGGCCTTCTCGACGAGGCAGCGCTCGGCGCGACGACCGAGGTCCTCGACATCGTCGTCCGTCCAGATGCCCTCGCGCGCGACCTTCTCGAGCCGCTCGAGATCGTCGAGCCGCGCCGTGACGACCTCCTGCGCGCAGCGTTTGGTCGGGCAGTCGCAGAGCTCGTCGGTGAAGGCGCGCAGCTCGGCGATCGCCTGCTTCGCCGCGATGTGATCCTGATACGCCTTGTAGCCGCCGAATCCGAGCAGGGCGGCCACGCCGAGGCCGACGAGGATCCAGCCCTTGTACGTCAGGTCGACGCCGAAGCGTGACCGCTGCTGCGGCGGCGGCGCCGACGCGCGCGCCGCGACGAGCGCGTCGGCGAACGCGCGATCCTGCTCCTGCACCGCACGCGCCGTGGCGGCGTCGAGATCTGCGGCCAGCGTCGCGGCCGCAGGCTGCGCGCGGTACGGCCCGCCGTCGCCCATCGCATCGGCCTCGCGATCGGTCAGGCGATCGAGCACGCGCTCGGACGCCTCACGCGCCTTGCGCGCGGTCCCGCCGCGCGTCGTCGCCGCCACCAGGCGCAGCGACGCATACGCGAGCGCCGCCTGCTGCGGCGTATCCGCGCCGAGTCGCGCCACGTCGTCGGGCGTGCGGCCGTTACTCACCTCGGCGAAGCGCGCATCGATCTCGCGCCGGAGCGAGAGGCAGTCGCCCTCGCGGCGGATCAGCGGATCACACGCGGTCTCGAACGCGAGCTGATTGAGCTGCGCCCGGCGACGCTCGCGCCCCGTCCGCCTGCGCATCCACGTCCAGCTCCACGCCGACAGCGCGACCATCACGGCCGCGATCGCGAGCCCCGCGATCGAGAGCGTCGCGCCGGCGCCGAGCGCGACCAGCGGCGCCCAGAACCGCAGGTAGGTCGCCAGCACGCTGCGCGCGGACAGCGGAACGTCGATACCGACGCGCTGGTCGCCGAGCCGGTGCGTGACCCACAGCGATTCCATCGGGAAGATCGGGAACCAGTAGAGGTGACCGAACTTCGTGACGAGGTGCTCGCTGTTGCCGTGCCCGCCGAGATGTCCGTAGTGATGCGTACCCCAGATGATGAACATGCCGCCCCTTATCGCCACCCGGTGCGGGCGGTTGCGTGCTTGCTACACTACCGCGTGCCGTGCGCCCGCTGCGCCGCTGACGAGGTCACCCCTTCCGGGTGGTGCGCCGAGTGCGAACGCCAGCACGACGTCTGGAGCCGCCAGCACGCCGCCGACATCATCTGGCAGGCCTTCAGCGGCGCGATCATTGCCATGATCGTCGGCCTCGGCGCCCCGCTCCTGGGCCTCAGCCCGCTGCTCGGCATCGGGGGCGTGCTCGTCGGCGTCGGCACCTTCCTCGGCGTCCGCCGCCTGACCACCCGCCGCCGGCGCCGCCAGTTCCAGGCCGGCATCCTGCCGCGCGCGTACCTGCGCCCGCCCGCGACCTGAGCGCCGGCGCTACGGGCCGCTACAGGCTGATCGTCAGGTTCTGGCCCTCGCCGCCGATGAACCGCCACTGCGTCGAGCCGCGATCGCGGAACTGCCCCCAGCGGTACTGGAAGACGACGCTCCCCGACTCCACGCACACGAGCTGGGTGATGAAGGCGTCGTCCCCGCCTGGATGATCCGTGATCGTCGTCTGCGGTCGCGGATTGGCGTCGTCGCCGTACCAGGGATTCGGGTTCCAGCGATCGCCGGACGACGGGTTGCCTTGCGGATTGGCGTACGGATCGCTCGTCGCGCCGAGCCCGGTGCCCGACGTGCCGCTCGTGCCCGCGACTCCGTTGTCGAACGTCCAGTGGTCGCCGCGCGTGACGTGCTGGATCCATCCGTACGCCTCGCAGCATCCGTCGGGCGGTGGTGTCGTGGGCGCGAAGGCGAAGCTGATGTCCGTGCCCTGAGCATCGATCGTCCCCGTGATGGTCACGGTTCCGCACCGTCCGACGGGATACGTCGGGACCGCGATGGCGCCGTTCTCGTTGTGGCGCTGCACCTGGTTCGAGCGACCCCAGCGGAACCGCTCGGTGTCGCCGCACGAGGCGACCGCGAGCACGACCAACGCCAACGCAGCGAGCTTCGATTTCGTCACGGGGTGAGGGTACATCGGTCGTCAGACATCTCCATCTCGTCGAAATACCCGGGTGATGCGCGGCGTTCTTCTCGAAGCGTGCCTTCATGCACGCCTCGATGTGGGAAACTGAACGAGTGACTCGTCTGGCATCGTGCCTGTTGCTGACGCTGCTGACGCTGCTGGCCTGCGGCGGCGGCGGCCACAAACCCTCGACACCCGACTTCGACGTCGAGGTCGACAGCCAACCGCACGCGACGGCGTCGGCGAGGCCCGCGGAGTCGGCGCCGCAACCGACGGCAGCCGCGCCCGGCGCCCCCACGCCCGCGCCGGACGCGGCGCCCGCGCCGACCGTCGCGGCGCCGCCGCCGTACGTGGCGAACCCGGCGACGATCACGAAGCTCGAGTGGCCGGCGACGACGACGTCGTTCGTCCTGCGTCGCGATGCACACGCCTATCCGGAACCTGATCTGAAGACGGAGCCGCTGGGCAAGATCATCGGAGGGACCAGGCTCCCCGTGGGCGAAGCCGTCGACGGCGACAAGCACTGCAAGGTGTGGCTCGCCGCCGCGCCGCGCGGGTGGCTGTGCGCGCGTCACGCCAAGCCGAGCGACAAGCCACCGCTGGCCGCCGTCCTGCCCGTCGTCCCCGAGGGCTGGCTGGTCCCGCAGGACTACTACAGCATCGACAAGGGCGCCGCGCGCTATCGCACCGAAGACGACGTCCGCGCCGGCATCGCCCTGCCCGAGCCCAAGGAAAAGTCGACGTACATGGTGACGAAGGACGAGAAGAACACCGTCGACATCGACGGGGTCGACTACGTGAAGACCAGCGTCGGGCTCGTGGCCGCGACCGACCTGTCCAGGTTCCACCCGTCGAAGTTCACGGGCATCGATCTCGTCGCGACGCCGCCGCCGTCGTGGCCGTTCGCCTGGGTGTACGCGGACGACCGCAAGTCCGTGACCGCGCGCGCGACCGCGGACAAGAAGGGGGCAGCGGCGGGGACGTTCCCGCATCGCGCGATCGTCCCGGTGCTCGAGGAGTCCGGCGGGTTCGTGCGCGTCGCCGACGGCCAGTGGATCGATCGCAAGAATGTGCGCGTCGCTCACACCCGGCCGCGCCCCGTCGTGGCCGACGCCCACACCAAGTGGATCGACCTCGATCGGGACGAGCAGGTGATGATCGCGTACGACGGAGACACGCCGGTGTTCGCGACGCTGTTCTCGTCGGGGCGGCGCAAGGCCGACACGCCGCCCGCGATCTATCGGATCCGCTCCAAGTCGTCGCTCACGAAGATGACCGCCGAGGAGCGCGAGGACTCTCACTACGAGGTCTCCGAGGTCCCGTGGGCGACGCGGTTCCGGTCGGGCCTCTACTTCCACGCCGCGTACTGGCACGACCGCTTCGGCAAGGCCAACAGCCACGGCTGCGTGAACCTGTCGCCGATCGACGCGAAGTGGGTCTACGACTGGACCGAACCCGTCATGCCCGCCGGATGGAACGAGCTCGAGGTGCCGGTCGACGGCTCGATGGTCGTGCGCGTCTACGACGCCAAGAAGCCCGATCCGCCGGTCTTCGACTACGAGAAGGAAGCGAAGGAGCGCGCGAAGATCCGCAAGCGCGAGAAGCAGCTCAAGGAAGCGCGCCTGGCCGCCGAGGCCGCGGCCGCCGAGGCCGCCGCTGCCCCTGCCCCCGCGCCCGTCGCGCCGTAACGGCTACTGCCGACTGACCGCGATGCGCGCGTAGTGCCCGTGCAGCGTGATGTGTCCGCCGAAGCTGCCGGTCTTGCCGTTGCGGAGCGCGAGCACCGCCGGGACGCACGTCGGATCGGCGTAGAGGTGCATCGCGGTCACGCCGAGGTTCATGTTGTCGCCGTCGGCATTGGGCACCAGGCTCGTCATGATCGGCGTGATGCCCCACGCGTTGCCTTTGATGTTGGGGCACGGGCGGATGTACGCCCATGCTCGCTGGGCCGACGGCGTGGTCACGCCGACCGCGATGTGGTCGATGATCAGCCGATAGCCGGCCGGGACGACCGAGAAGGTGCCGTCGGCGCTGGTGTCGTTCGCACCGGCCACAACGTAGACCGTCTCGACGAACGGCAACGAGTCGGCGGGGTTGATGACGTTTCCAGGCGCGGAGAGGGGATTGACGATCTCGACCTCGGCCGGCTGCGCCGCCGCAAGGGCGGGGACAGCGGCGACGGCCGCGAGCGCGAGCAGACCGGACGTGGCGTACGACTTGGACAGCATGGCGAGCTCCTCGGGCAACGATGTTGTGCACGGAGAGAGTCGCGTCAGGCGACGTCGTTACACCCGCTGTGCAAGGGCGATCTGGTACCTTGCGCCCCATGAGCAACCGTAAGTTCTCCAAGCGCAAGGCCACGAAAGACCTCACCCCCGAGCAGAAGCAGCAGGACCTCCTGCGCAAGCAAGCAACCGCCAGGCTGCTCAAGCGGCGCCGCGCGAAGTCCGGGCAGTAACCGCGAGCCGTAGTATGAGCCGGCACCTCGGCGGCGCCGACTGCCGACGGCTGTGGCTGCTCGCCCTGCTAGCAGTAGCGGCGTGTGGCGGAACACGCGAGCGACCGCCCCGGCCGGAGCATCTCTCCGACGACGCCGGCGCCGACGCGACGCGGGACCGCGACGCGACGCCGACGCCGACGCCGACGCCGACGCCGGGGCCGGTGACGGGGCCGCTGGTGCCGGCGATCACCGATCCGGCGACCCTCGCGGAGCTCGAGAGCCACGGGTTCCGTCTGGAGGCGCGGCTCGGCGCGGGTTCGGCGCGCAACAACGCCGAGCTGCACGCGGCCAGTGCGTGGTACCGCGAGCTCGTGGCGTTCGCCGTCGAGGACGTGGCCGCCAGCATCGCCGAGGAGAATCACTACCGGCCCGACTGGGGGCCGGTCGGCCCGACGCTTCGCGCCAAGCGCCGGAACCTCGATGTCGGGTGGCTCCGCGCCACCAACGCCAGCTACGACCTGGTCGGGGTCGTGAACCGGATGGACCGTGCGCCGATGAGACCGGGGACGTGTGGCGACCTCCTCCTGATCTACCGGCTCGCCTACCGGGGAGCGAAGCTGTCGAGTCGACTGCCGCTGACCGTCAACGTCGTGTACTCGCTCGCGCCGGTGGGAGGGGATTGCCGCGCGCTGGTCCGGCAATGGCGGCTGCCGACGCCGTTGTCGGTCGAATGGCTGACGACCGACGGGCCACTGCAGGCACGCAACCTCGAGCGCCTGCAGCAGATCCAGACCAACTATCAGGTCATTCGTTCGGCCGCCGGGATCCGCAACCAGCTCGGTGGCTCGTCGGAGTACGCGCTACGCGCGTTCCACGTTCGCGACGGTCACCTCGTGCGCGCGCCGCTGGCCAACACGCCGGACGTGCGCCGGCTCGCCGCCGAACCCGCGCTCCGCCAGGAGCTGCTCGCGTTCCTGCGACAGGAGGAGAGTCTGCGCGCGATCGATCGCGGCACGATCCTGATCCCGGAGCGGTTCCTCGCCACCCGGGTCAGCTCGTTCGCGCCCCACGGACTGGCGCGGATGCAGAACCGCCTCTTCGATGCGCTGTTCGACCCGGCGGACTTCGCGGGGCTCGACCTCGCGGCGCAGCGCAGTGTCCGATCGCCGGAAGCGGTGCTACGTCGCCTCGATGATCTGACCTGCGCCGGCTGTCACCAGGGCCGCACCATCGCGGGGTTTCACTTCCTCGGCGAGGATCGCGCCGGGACGCACCCGCTCAACGCGATCCGGTTCGCGGGCTCCGGACACTTCCGAACGGATCTGGTCCGCCGCGTCGCGTATCTCGAGGCGCTCGAGCGCGGTGACGAGCCGGCGGCGGACCGCCCGCTCTCGTACGCGCCGACGGGCGCTCGCGCCGAGTCTGGCGACGCGTGCGCGCTGCCCGGCGCCGTCTCGATCGACTGGGTCTGCGACGACGGCCTCGCCTGTCAGGTCATCACCGCGGCGGCCGGCGACGCGGAGACCGGCCACTGCTTTCCCGAGCAGCATCGCGCCGGAGACCCGTGCCTGCGCAGCGCCGTGATCCAGGACCACCACTCGCTCGACAAGATGGTGATGCCGTGGACGGAGCTCGGCTGCGCCCCGGGCTATGCGTGCCGCATGCCGGGCGGTGGATTCCCGAGCGGGATGTGCACGAGCAAGTGCAGCGAGATCGCCAGTCCCGGCGAGATCTGCGGCCCGACGGCCGGCGCCGGTTTCGGCGACTGCCTCGCCGGTCGGTCGACGTTCGATCAGTGCCTCGAGCGCTTCAACGAGCTCGCCAGTCGCGGACGCTGCAACGCGCAGCGCTCGTGCCGCGACGACTACGTGTGCGCCCGGATCGCGGGCGAACCGGACGGCGCGTGCCTGCCGGCGTACTTCCTGTTCCAGCTGCGCGTCGACGGCCACCCCGCGCCCGACACGAAGCCGTAGTCGCCCATCTCACGGGGTCATGGGCACGCGTGTCGTCGCGCACTCTCCTTCGACGGGGACGTTGGCGGCGATACGCACGCCACGAGCTCGCCACCTTCTGCCGACCTTGGCCGTGGGCACCGCGGAGCGAGTCGCGCAGGGTGGGCGCCACCCGTTCGCCCACCAAGGAGCCTCCGCGTGCCAGGTTTTGCTCGCTCGTCCCTCTTCCGCACCACCCTGTTCACGACCTTGCTCGCCGGCAGCCTCGCTGCGTGCGACGACACGCCCTCGCCGGCCGGTTCTCCCGGTCTGCCCTCACCTGAAGCTCCCACGGACAGCGTCGAGCCGCGGCGCGACACGCGGTTCCTCCGCGCCCATCCGCGCGCTGGCCTGCCGACGATCGGCGGCGCGCTGTGGCGCTCGGTCGGCCCCCACGGCATCCGCGACGGCCAGACCGAGAACGTGGCGCCGGACAACCGGGTCTCGGGCGCCGTGCACGCCGTCGTCCCGCATCCCCGCGATCCCGATCGCCTGTGGATCGCCACGACCAACGGCGGCATCTGGGAGACGCGCAACGCCCGCGCCGCCGATCCGACGTGGAAGCCGCTGACCGATCAACTGCCGTCGCTCTCGATCGGCGCGCTCGATCTCGATCCCACCGACTCGCGGTCGCGCACGCTCGCGGCCGGCATCGGCAACGTATCGAGCTATGGCGAGAGCGGCCTGCTCGACGGCATCCTCTTGACCAAGAACGGCGGTCTCGACTGGCGCCGCATCACCGATCCGCTCCTGGTCGGTCACTCGATCAGCGGCATCGCCGCGCGCGGCGACGTGCTGGTGGCCTCTGCGACCAGCTACTACGGGACCTTCGAGCCCGGAGGCGTGATGCGCAGCGTCGACGGCGGCGCCACGTGGGCTCAGGTCGCCGAGATCCCCGCCGTGGACGTCTACGACTTGGTCGGAGATCCCGCGGATCCGGCGCGCCTCTTCGCGATCGCCGCGGGCGGCGTCTACCGCAGCGATGACACCGGCGCGACGTGGCGCGACGTGTCCAGCGCAGACCCGCGTCTGTCCGCGGTGCTCGCCGACCCGGGGCTGAGCAACGCCGAGCTCGACGTCGGCCCCGGCGGTCGCCTCTTCGCGGCGGTGACCCGCTACGGTCTCCTCGAGTACCTCGGCTACAGCGACGGTGAAGGTGACATCGACAGCGGCGCGTCGGGCTGGATCGCGATGGATCTGCCCTTCACGCCGGAGAGCGGCTTCCAGTCCGTCGCCGCCGCCGTCCCCGACTCGTACGGCGTGTTGATCACGTCGCCGGGCCATGGCCTGGTCACGGGGTTGCAGGTCGAGGTCCGCGATCTCGCGGGCCTCAACGGCGGCAACGGCGTGTACATCGTCGTGACGATCGACGAGGACCGCTTCTACCTGTACGAAGCCCAAGCCACCGGCGCGTACACCGGCGGCGGCACGTGGCGCTTGGTCACCGGCATGAACCCCAAGGCCAAGTCCAACGGCAGCGCGCCGTCGCCGTTCGGCGGCATTCGCCGTCCCGGCGGTCAGGGCTCGATCCACCTGTCGATCGCTGCCGATCCGCTCGATCGCGACGTGGTCTACGTCGGTGGCGACCGTCAGGACCTCAACTTCTGGGGCGAGGTGCTCAACTACCTCGGCGCCGAGAACTACTCGGGTCGCCTGTTCCGCGGCGATGCCAGCGTCGCGACGACCGGGCTGGTGCCGTCGCCGCAGTGGCAGCACCTCACGCACCGCAACGACATCGCCGACATCCCCGGCGGCGGCACCGCGTCGACCAGCGCGCCCCACGCCGATTCGCGCGAGCTCGCGTTCGACGCGGCCGGTGGCCTGATCGAAGGCGACGACGGTGGCATCTACCGTCGCACCTCGCCGCGTGACGCCAGCGGCGACTGGATCTCGATGGTCGGCAACCTCGGCAACACCGAGCTGCACAATGTCGCCTACGATCGCGTCTCGAAGACGGTGATCGGCGGCGCTCAGGACGTCGGCACGCCGATGCAGTCGGCCGGCAGCACGATCTGGAGCGACTACACCCAGGGCGACGGCGGCGATGTCGCGGTCGACGACGTGACCCTGGCCACCGCCGGTCAGTCGGTCCGCTACTCGGCCTATCCCAACTATCCGATCGCGTCGCGCTCGATCTGGGACGCGACCGGCAACTTCGTCAGCGAGGTCACGCCGGAGATGCGGCCCCTCGACGGCGTGCAGGTCATCGGCAGCTTCACCACGCCGGTGGAGCTCAACGTCATCGATCCGCGCCGCCTGGTGATCGGCGGCAGCAACGGTGTCTTCGAGAGCGCCGATCAGGGCGACACCACGACGATGGTCGGCAGTGGCATGCCGCGCTTCCAGAACGCCATGGCGTACGGCGGCCGGCTGCGCAACGCCGAAAACCCCGACGTCCTCTACTACGGCGCCGCCAGCACCGTCCTGGTGCGCACCGCCCCCGGCGTCGCCGCCGCGCCGACCTCGACGCCGTTTCCCGGCGGCGAGGTGCGCGACATCGCGCTGGCGCCGCGCGACTGGCGTGCCGCGTACGTGATCGACCCCGACCACGTCTACGTCACGACCGACGCGGGCGCGACCTGGCTCGACATCACCGGCAACCTCACCGACGCCAGCTTGCGCTCGGTGGTCGTGGTCCGCGCCTTGCCGTTCCTGGACTACGTCCTCGTCGGCGGACTGACCGGCGTCTCGGTGACGCCGGTGCTGTTCGGCTGGCCGGTCGCCGGCGCGACCTGGTTCGAGCTCGGCACCAACCTGCCGAACGCGCCGGTGTGGGACCTCGACTGGGACGCGAGCGATCGCGTGCTCACCGTCGGCTCGCTCGGCCGCGGCGCGTGGCAGACGAACCTGCCGGCGGCGCCGCTGCCCGCCGCGCGCCGGTAAGCAGCCGCGGATCCGGCAACCGCCTCCGAGCAGTTGCGCGATTGTCGTGCGACCGAACGCGCCGGCCGTCTCCTGCCAGCATGAGAGACGCGTTGGTCGGAGCCATCCTCCTTGCCGCTGCCGCGGCCGCCGCGGGCTGTGTCATCCCGCCACCGGGGCCGCCCATCGGACCCGCACCTCCGCAGCAGGCGTACCGCACGTGCGATCCCGTGCGCGATCTGATCGCGACCTGCGAGCTCGCGCCGCGCGACGCGTGCCTCGCCGAGTGTCGTGCAGACCGCTGGGACCAGAGGTTCGGCGCCGAGCAGATGGACCGCATCGCGCGCACGAGCTGCGAAGAGCTCGCGGCCGCGCTGAGCACGCCGAAGGCGTCCACCGCCGCTACGGATCCACCGGCCGCGGCTCCACCACCATCGACGTCGGCGTCGCCCTACAACGTGAACCTCGCGGGGCGGTGGTGGTCCGAGCAGCACGTCAGCTACACCAACGCCGCCATGGTGAGCGCGGACATCTACTTCGAGATCACGCTCGACAGCTCCGGCGACATCGGCGGCCTCTGGGGGCGCTACATCTGCGTCGCGTCGGCGTACGGCAGCATGTCGTGCGGCAAGGGACCGTTCGACGGCCTGGTCCACGGCAAGCTGCACGCCACGCACGACGGCTGGATCGACCTCGAGAATCTCGGGCGCTCCGACCTCGCGTGGGCCGTCGTCGCCACGTCACCCGACAAGCTCAAGATCGAGCTGCCGAGCACCTGGCAGGGCGAGGAGAACGTACTCTTCCGCTCGACCGTGACGCGGCAGTGATCGATCTGGACGCAGCGAGGAGCCAACGTGCGAATCGGAGAAGCGGCGAGCAAGACTGGAGTCACCGTGAAAGCCATCCGCCACTACGAGGCGGTCGGGCTCCTGGGGGTACTCGAGCGCGACGGGTCCTACCGAGATTTCTCTGCTGATGATCTCGCGCGGCTCCGGTTGATCGGCCACTGCCGCGATCTTGGATTCGGCCTTCCCGAGATCCGCCGAGTGCTGCAGATCCTCGCCGAAGCCCGGCCCGCGTGCCCCGACCCGGAGGCGATGCTCGATGTCGTCGATCGTCGACTTCGCGCGATCAACGAGCACATCGCGCGCCTTCAGCAGCTCGGCGAACGCCTGGAACACACCAGGGCCTACTTGCAACGTCGCCTGGAAGTGCAGAGGGCTTGACCCTCCTCCACGGGGAGGCCTGATGCTGCGTGTGGAGACCAACCCATGGATCACATCAGCGTGCCCGTGAGAGATGCAGCCAGGACGAGAGACTTCTACGAGGCCACCCTCGGCCCCCTCGGCTGGAGGTGCAGCGGCTTTCGGGACGGGGCGTACGTCGGCTTCAAGAAGCCGGGCTCCCCGGCGTTGTACTTCCACGTGAGCGACACCGTCAGCGCCATTCACCTGGCGTTCAAGGCGACCACCGCCGAGCAGGTCGCGGAGGTCCACCGCGCCGGACTTGCTGCCGGTGGCCGTGACAACGGCGCACCTGGCCCGCGGCCCGCCTACGGCGAGGACTACTTCGCCGGGTTCATCCACGACCCGGACGGGCACAACGTCGAGGCGGTGGTTGGCGGCGTCGGTTGACGACGCGCGAGTCCGTGAGCCGGCGAGCTATCTGTACGTGGTTTGCTTGGAGATGACGTCGCGCCACGCCGCCTTGGATAGCAACCTGGACGGATCGACTGACTCGAGCGCCGCGATGGTTGTCTTGGCGCGTTCCACATCGACGCGCCAGCGACTGGATGCGGGTGTGCTATCGAGCGGCTTTGCCGCACGTTCCAGTCGCGGCTCGGACCGCCACCAGTTGACGAGCATCGTGACGCGCGGCCATCGGCTCGGTCGTCCGGGCAAGACGCCGTGGAGGAGCGTGCCCGGGAACATGACAAAACGACCAGGCCGCGGACGGACAGCGAGGCCCGCACTCGGTGCCGATCGTCGCGAGGGTGTCGCGTCGATGATGACGGTCGGTCCACCCGCGTTGCTCAGGTAGAGGATCGTTGCCAGACCTGGAGACACGATCGAGCTCCGGATTCCTTCGTCGCTGTCGAAGTGGAATGGAAATTCCGTATCGGTCGTCGTCGCACGGAACCACCATTCGGCGCCGATGAACTCGTGCCCCCGAGGCACGAGGCTTCGTAGGTGCTGGATCACCTGCTCGAACAGGAGTCGAGCGGGCGAGTCGAGCGGGTACCAGTAGGTTCCCGCGTCGCTCGGGTGGGATCGTCGCGCCTGGGCTTCGATGATCTGGCCCCTGAGCTCGGCGATCACCGGCGCCGGGACGGCGTTGTCGATGGCGGATATCCGCGATAGCGCGCTCGCCCCCATCAACGCGAATCTACTATGGCTCCGGAGGAGGGGTTCGAACCCCCGACCAGGCGGTTAACAGCCGCCTGCTCTACCACTGAGCTACTCCGGAAGAACTTCGAGCCCGTAGATGTGCACCACAGAGGCGCCATCGTCAAGCCGCCGCCCGCCCCGAAGATGATTCGACCCTAGTTCAGATGAGGAACGAACGGTGGCCCGCCCTCGAGGGTCGCCATGTCCTTGCAGTTGTCGAAGGTGGCGTCCTCGAAGTGGGCGCCGCTCGTGTCGGTCGACACGAACGAGACCTCGGTGAGCTTGGCGCGGCGGAAGCTCGTCCCCGCGAGCTTGGCCGAGTTCAGCATGACCTTCTGGAGCGTGGCCTCGTCGAAGGTGGCGTCGGTGAGGTTGCTGCCTTGCCACTGGCCGCCCGTGATGGTGGCGCGCGCGAACGAGGTTCCACGCGCGTCGGCGTCGATCAGGTCGACGTGGCGCAAGGTCGCACCGTCGAAGCGCGCCGCGTCGAGCGTGGCGCCCGGCATCTTCGTGAACTTGATCGTGGCGCGCTCGAAGGACGTGCCGCGCAGGCTCGCGTCCTCGAGCACCGCGTTCTTGAACGTGGCGCCGCTCAGGTCGGCACCGTCGAGGCGCGCACCGCTCAGGAAGGCGTCGCTCAGATCGACGCCGGCCAGGCGGGCTCCCGTCAGGTCGGCGCTGGCCAGCATCACGGGTGCGCCCGGGGTGCGCTGGCCGTTCCACACCGCGGCGCCCTGCCACAGGATCTGGAGCTGCTCGATGATCGGCTGCCAGTAGTCGTCGACGACGATGCCGTCGAGCTTGGTGCCCTGCAGCCGGCACCGCGACAGGAACGAGCCGTCGAGCTGGCTGTTCGAGAGATCGGCGTCGCTGAGATCGGCGCCCTCGATCTTCGCGTCGCGCAGGTCGAGCCCGCTGAGATCGGTGCCGCGCAGCGAGACGCGCCCGGCGCCCGCGACGGCGGCGTTGAACGCCGCGACATCCGTGCGAAGGAGCGCGGCGAGAGAGGCTGGATCCTGCACGGCCATACTATCGCCTGAATCGAGACACGAAGCCCTCGACCAGCGACGCCAGCCACTCGAGCGCCTGGGCGAGCATGCCGCGCGCCGGCACGGCCTGCGGCGCCTGCTGCGGCGCCTGCTGCGCCACCTGCTGCTGACCACCACCACCACCCTGCGGCTGCTGCGCCTGCGGCTGCTGCGCCTGCGCGACCTGCGCCGCCTGGTTCTGCACCTGCGCGGCCTGCGCGACGCGCGCCTGCTGCTGATCGGGCTGCGCCGGCTGCGCCTGCGCCGGCTGCGCCTGCTGCTGCGCCGCCTGCGCCTGCTGCTCCTTGGCCCGCGCGAGCTGGCCCGGGAACTCCGCGCCCATCGAGATCACCCACGTGCGCAGGCTCGCGATCGAGCCGTCGTCGTGGGCCTCGAAGTGCTGGTTGATCTTCTCGGGGTCGTCGCCGTCGCCGGTCTTGCTGCCCTTCACGGCCGCGGCCTTCACGCCGAGGTCGAAGAGCGCCTGGTAGTTGCCGTGCCCGGTGAGCACGTTGGCGTGCTGTTCGCCCGCGAGCGCCTTCGCGGCCAGGATCATGCGCTCGATGTACTTGCCGGCGCGATACGCCGCGTACTTCGGGTCGTGCGCGAAGTGCCCGAGGCTGTGCAGCGAGTCGCCCACGTTCTCGTGGAACGACTGCATGTAGTGCGCGTCGGTGAGGACGACTTCCTTGTTCACGTCGTCGCCGTACTTCTCCTTGGCCTTGGCGACGGACTGGATGCCCTGCGTCGCGTGCAGCGTCGCGCCCTCGGTGGCGTACACCTCGTTCGCGAAGAACACGGCGTCGGTGAGCGCGGACGTCACCTCGGTGGCGAGGCGCGCCATCGTGCGCACGTCCTCGTCGGACTTCTGCGGCTTGGCCTTGAGGACGTTGTAGTTGAGGCGCAGCGCCTTCACCTTGAGCAGGCGCTCCTGGTAGAGGGCGTTGCGCGCGCGCGAGTCGACCGCCTCCTTCATGTGCGTGTCGTCGTCCCACGCGCTCTGCGCGGCGTTCTGCGCGCGCTCGATCCCCTCGCCGAGCTCCTCTTCCTTGTCCTTGATCTGCTCGAGGAAGGAGTCGTGCTTGGCGTCGACGGCCTGGAGCTTCTCGGCGAGCGCGCCCTTCTGGGCCTGATCGACCTGGCCGAGGCGCGTCTGTGTATAGGTCTGCCACTCGGCCGAGCTGACGTTGCGGCGGATGTGGAGCAGCCCGGCGTCGTCGAGGATGTCGTCGCGGTTGCGCTGGACCTGGACGTCTTGCGCTGCGTGATCGGCGCCGGCGTCCTTGCCGAGGACGTGCTCCGGCATCGGCGTGACCTTGAGCGCGACGACCTCGTCCTTGTCGTCCTTCTTGTTGTGAAGAGTCTGCTTGTTCTCTTCCTTGAAGTTCTTCGGGAAGATCCAGTCCATCGCGTAGACGTTGTAGTCGAACACCGTCGCGGGATCGAACTCGACCTTGAGCATGTCGCGGAACGTCTCGTTGAAGACGCGCACGCCGATCTCGGTGTTGAGCCCGTTCGACGCCACGTCGATGTCCGACGTCCGCTTCTCGGCGCCGGTGGGCGCGAGCGGGTTGAAGTGATCGGAGGCCGACGCGTTGCCGGTGACCTCGGACGCGAAGCTCGCGCCCATGCCCTGCTGCACGATCGGGTTCTGCTGGTTCAGCTTGGGCAGCTCGGCACGCAGCGCGCCCTTCATCCGGTTCTGCGCCTCGTCCGCGACCCGCTTGCAGATCACGGTGCGCATCGCGACCAGGTTGTCCATGAGCGCGAGGCACGCCGCGTGCGGCGGCTTGTCGGGCGCGGGCTTGGGGACCGGCCACTTGTCGAAGAGCAGGCAGTCCTTGGCCTTGAACCAGTTCGCCTCGAAGGTGACGAGCAGCATGTCGAGGAGGACGTCGTTCTGGCCCTTCAGGCTCGCCACCCACTCGGGGGTGATCTTCGCCATGAAGTCGCCCATGGCGCCTTGCGCCTGCGCCCTCGCACCGTCGGCCTGCTGCTGCTGCTGGCCGACGCCCTGCTGCTGCGCGCCGCCCTGCTGATCGGCGGCGCCGTGGCCACCCTGGCCCGGCACCCGCTGGATCGCGCGCGAGCTCCCGCCGCCCGAGCCCGCCATGTCGTCGAGGAGCGACTCCGCCGACTCGCCGCGCACGACCTTGTCGGCGACGGCGTCGGCGTGGCGCTCGTACGGATCGCCGGCCTGACCGACGCCGCCCTTGAGCGAGACGCCGGCGCGCTGCTGCACGACGTGCGCGGCCTCGTGCGCCGCGGTGTGGAGCGTGGGCGAGCCGCCGAACGCGACCTGATCGCCGACGGCGTACGCCTCGGCGCCCATCGCGCGCGAGCCCGCGGCGGCGTTGCCGTCGGTGTACGCGCGGACGCCCGAGACGTCGTGGCGGCCGAACGAGCCCTGGATCTGATCGAGGTACGGCAGACGACCGGCGCTGCCGCTCGTGCCCTGCTCCGCCGCCATCCACGTCGTGGGACGCTCGTCGGGGAACGAGGCGCCGGCGCCGGACTTCACGTCACCGCCGTAGGCCTGGATGAAGCCGTAGCCCTCGGGCGACGGTGCTTCCGGCGTGGGCGTGTGCCGCGCGTCGGGCTTGACCTTGCGCTGCACGGGCAGGTGCTGCGTGAGCGTCACCGCGCCCGGCTTCACGCCGGTCTGATAGATCTCGCCGACTTCCTCGGACGGATCGGGGCGGCCGCGCTGGTCACGCATGTCGAGCATTGTACGGCCGCCAACGCATTGCCCTTCCCTGCCACCTCACTTGTTGTGAGTCATGCGAAAGTTGCACTGATGCAATTTTAGTATCGCAGGCGCAACAACGCTGGTTGCGGATTCTTGGTATTTCGCGGTGTTCTACATGTGGGTGCCTGTGGCCCGGCGGTTGCTCATGGCAGCGACCATCATGTCGAACCGCTTCGTTGCCCTCCTCTCCGCGCTCACCCTCGCCTCCGCTGTTGCCGCCTGCGCCACGGAGAACGACGGCCTCGACTCCGAGGACATCACGTCGATCGAGGAGAGCTCGTGGGGCGACCTCGCGTCGCGCCCGTCGGTGGAGCTGTGGAAGGGCACGGACGGTCAGTTCCGGTTCCACCTGCTCGAGAAGACCCAGGAGGTGGTGTTCACCTCGCAGGGCTACTCGAGCCGCACCAGCGCGCTCAACGGTCTGCTCTCGGTGCTCGAGAACGGCAAGCAGGCGTCGCAGTACACGGTGAACACCGCGGCCAACGGCGGCAGCTACTTCAACCTGCTCGCCGCCAACAAGGCGGTGATCGCGACCGGCGAGGTGCACACCACCGCCGCCGCGGCGCAGGCCGACGTGCAGCTCGCGCTCGCCAACGTCACCGGCTACCAGAAGGCGTGGGACACGGCGACCGGCGCGCGCTTCGCGATCAAGCAGGACGCGGCGGGTCAGTGGTACTTCAACCTCCACGCCCGCAACGGCGCCATCCAGCTCACGTCGCAGAAGTACGGCTCCAAGGCGTCGGCGCTCAACGGCGCGTTCTCGACCGCCGAGAACGGTCTCTCGAAGACGCGCTACACCGTGCAGCCGACGGCGAGCGGCACCGGCTACTACTTCAACGTGACCGCGACCAACGGTCAGGTCGTGGCGACGAGCGAGGTGTACGCGTCGAAGCAGTCGGCCGAGCGCGGCCGCGACAACGTCATCACCCTCCTCCCGGTCGTCCCGCTCCTGTGATCGCGATGATCGCTTCCTTGATTGTCAGCATCGGCCGCGCCACGAGGCGGCGCGCGGCCCAGAGTGTGCGGGTAGGAACCGCGGCAGAGCGTGAGGGACGCTCCGCCGCGGCGGCGTTTTCGGAGTCCGCGCGTCCGTTCGACGCTCAGGGCGCGGGCACGGGCGACGGGGCCGATGGCGGCGTGACGTCGGCGTCGGTCACGACGCCCTCGTCGAGCGCGACGACCTCGCGCACGTAGTAGTGGTCGGCGAGCTCGGCGTTGCGCACGTCGTCGAGCAGGAGATACGGCGGCGCCACGACACGCACCACGGCGTTGCGGCGCTTGGCGCCCTTCTCGTCGACCTCGACGTCACCCTTGTACTCGACGGCGGCGCGGCCCAGCCGCTTCACGTCACCGGCGCGGGCGACCGCGGTGAGGCGCGGGTCGTCGCCGGCGGCGAGCACCTGGCGCGCGAGCGGGGCGAGCTTGCTCGCCGGGACCGGTGACGGCTTTTCGCCGGTCTGCCCGACCCAGCCCGCGCCGGTGGCGAGGTCGCCGTACACGTCGGTCACGCCGGTTGGCTTGCGGCGAGCCGCATCGTTGCGATCCATGATCTCTTCCATGGTCGTCGCGGGCAGCCCGAGACCGCGCGGGTACGTCACGTCGCCGAGCATCTCGTAGAGCTCGCGACCGACTTCGTCGCGAACACGAAACTTCGAGCCGCGCAGCCAGATGGTCTGCTCGATGTCACGCTCGGGCAGCGACGATGCATGGAAGTGCAACCGCAAGCGGACGCGCGCGTTGGGGAGCTCGTCGCGGCTCACGGCCGCGCTCGCGTCATTGCTGGCGTCGGTGCTCACGTGCGCTCCTTCATCTGATCCCTGATCGGGGGGGCTCTTGGTGGTCTGCGCACGACCGCAGGCGGACGACACGACGGCTGCGACGACGATGGCCGCGCGCGAGCACATCACTTCTCGAATTCGCCCGTGGTCTCGTACTCGGCGCCGTCCCACGGCCGCTTGTCGGTCCACGGCGTCCACGGCGATCGAATGAAGAAGTTCGAGATCATGTCGTCGGCAGAGAGCTGATCGTAGTCGAAGACCTGGATCGAAATATCGCCCGAGATCGGCCACAAGTCAGCCAGCGGGATCAGGAACACGTGCGCGTCCCCTGACTTCATCTTGAGCTGGCCCGTCTTGTGGACGCGGCCACCGGAGCTGGCCTTCACGTAGACCTCGTCCGGGTTCTCCTGGGCCTTCTTCACGCTGACGGTGACCTTCAGGTTCCGCTTCTTCAGCTCGCCCTCGTACGCCTTCTTCTGGGCGGCGTCGGCGGTCGAGCCGTGGCTCTCGATGAGCTTCGCCGTCGTCAGTGGTGTCGCATCGAAGCTGGACTTCACGGCCTTGGCCTTGAGGGCGTCGGTTTCGCCCTGGAACCTGAGCAGATCTAGGTCGGCGAGCTTGAACGGATGCTGATCGGCGGCCAGCCCCTTCTTGATGAGGTGCTTGAGGTGGTTCTGCCCCATGCCCGCATAACGCACGCCCTTCTTGGTCGCGGCGTCCACTGCGTCCTCGAACTTGAAGTTGCGCCAGTCGGAGAAGATCTGAAACTTCTCGGCCTCGTCCTTCGCGCCCTTCTTCTTCAGCTCGTCGCGCTTCGCCGGGTCGAGGCGACTCGACGGATCGCCGGCCGCCATCTCGATCATCGCGTTCTCGACGGCCAGGGCGTACTTGGCGAGGGGCGCGAGGAGCTTGTCGTTCCCGGGTTTCTTGAGCTCGTCGCCGAGGAAGCCGTCGATGACCAGCCCCTTGATGAAGGCATCGAGCTCGCCTTTCACGGCGGTGTGCGTGTCCGCCATCTTCCCGTACTTGGGCTGCACCGCGGTCCCGGCCTTGCGGTCGGCGGCCACCTTGGTCTCGGCGTCCGCGCTCATGCCCCATGCGATCTTGAGGTAGCGCTGAACAGGCTGGCCGGTGTAATCCGACGAGGTCAGCTCGTCGAGAGGCTTGGCCTTGGTGAAGAACGGCAGCGCGATGTTCATGCCGTACCCGATCTTCGGATACAGCGACTCGGCGCCGAACTGCTGCTTGTCTGCGACGCCGTCGACGCCCATCTCCTTGAAGCGATCGGCGTTCTCGGTCTCGTACGCGGCCTTCATCTCCGGGCTCGCCGAGAGATCGTCCATCGCGAACGGCTCGTAGATGAAGCTCGTGCTGTTGACGGCGGTGAAGGTTTCCTCCGCACGCACGAGCGTGTGGTCCTCGCCGACCAGATTGATGCCCGTCGGCTCGAACCGTACCCACGTGCCGTCCTTCAGGTTGCCGAGGTAATCGGTCTTCTTGCCGGCGTGCTTGGTGAATTCCGCGTCGTCGTTGTAGTCGCGGACGAGGTTGTCGTTGATGAAGGCCTGCTTGTCCGCCGATTCGCCGGCGGAGTTCGTGACCTGCGCGCCCTTGATGAACGCGAAGCGCTGCACGCCCGACGCCGCGCCGGCGACGACCGGTGCGCGACCGGCGCCGACCGCTTCACCGCGTGCCGCGCGCGCGCCGAGATCGTCGGCCTCGCGCTCGAGCGCGTCGTCGTCGTTGATGCCGACGCCCTTCAGCTGCGTGGTCGCCGTGACGCGGCCCTGCGCCTGCTGCACGACGTGCGCGAGCTCGTGGCCGAGGAGCGAGCGACCGGAGTCGGTGTCGGGCGCGTACTGGCCCGGCGCGAAGTGGAGGTCGGCGCCGTGCGCGTACGCGTGCGCACCCATCTGCGTGGCCTGGTCGCCCTGGTGGATGCGCACCGCCGAGAAGTCGGCGTTGAAGGCCTGCTCCATCGGCGCGCGCACGCTCTCCGCCATGGGCGCGCCGCCGCCGCCGCCGCCTGATGCCGACGCCATCCACGACGTCGGCGACTCGTCGGGAAACTGCGCGCCGCCCTGCGCGCCGCCTCGGCCCTTCGCGCCGGTCTCGCCGCCGTACGCCTGGATGAAGCCGTAGTCGCCGTCGGGCGGCGCCGCCTTCGACTTCGCGTCCGTCGAGGGTGCGCGCGCCTTGCGCTGGACAGGCAAGCGCTGCGTGAGGCTCTGCGCGCCCGGCTTGGTGCCGGTCTCGTAGACCTCGCCGACCTCCGCGAACGGGTCGCGCTCCTTCCAGTCCCGCATCACTGCATCCTACGGAGGCAGAGGCGCCTCCGCCCCCTTCGTGACGGCGATGCCAGACAATGCCCGGATCGCTACTCGTCGTCGACGTGAGGCGTCCGACGCAAGGTCACCCCGCGGCGGCGAAGCAGGCGGTACATCGTCACCGGATCGATGCCCGCCGCGGCCGCCGCCGCGCGCACGTTGCCGCGATGTTCGGCGAGCAAGTCCACGAGGTACCGCTTCTCGAGCGGCGCCAGCCACTGCTCGCGCAGGACGCGCAGGCTCGGCGCCTCGACTCGCCCCTTGCGGGCGATGCGGTCGGCGCGCTCCGGCGCACGGTGAAACGGCTTGGGGAGCTCGTCGGGCAAGAGCTCGGGGCCGGCGCACAGGATCACGGCGTGCTCGATCGCGTTGCGCAGCTCCCGAACGTTGCCGGGATAGTCGTACGCGGCGAGGCGCGCCATGGTCGCGGGCGAGATGCGCGGCGCCGGCTTGCCGTGACGCGCGGCGGTCTGCTCGACGAACACCGACGCCATCACCTCGAGTTGATCCTTGTAGCGACGCAGCGGCGGCAGCTCGAGCGTCATGACACCGAGGCGGTAGAAGAGGTCATCGCGGAAGGTGCCGTTCGCGACCATCGCCTCGAGATCGCGGTTGGTGGCGCAGATGAGACGCACGTCGACGCGTGTCGGCGCGGCGTTCGAACCGAGCGGCTGCACCTCGCCCTGCTCGACGGCGCGCAGCACCTTCGCCTGCAGCGCGACGGGGAGCTCGCCGACCTCGTCGAGGAAAAGCGTGCCGCGGTCCGCCTTCTGGAACTCGCCGACCTTCTCGAAGGAGGCGCCGGTGAACGCGCCGCGCACGTGACCGAAGAGGATGCTCTCGAGCAGCGTCTCGGGGATGGCGGCGCAGTTGACGGTGACGTACGGCTTGTCGGCGCGGCGGCTGGCGCCGTGGATCGCGCGCGAGACCAGATCCTTGCCGGTGCCGCTCTCGCCACGCACGAGGATCGGCGCGGGCGTGGGCGACGCGAGCTCGATCCGGCGCTCGACCTCGCGCCACTCCGGTGACAGTCCGCCGATGAGGAACGGGCGGCCGGTCTCCTCGCGCGACTGACGATCGGCCTGGCCGCGGCGCACGAACGGCGCGGCGGTGGCGGCGATGTCGCCGAGCGCGCGCAGCGTGTCGCGCGAGAATTGCTCGGCGGCACGCGTCGACACCGTGATCACGCCGATCGGCTTCTTCTGATAGCGGATGGGCGCGGCGGCGATCGAGCGCACGTCGAGCAGGTAGCGCGTGTAGTGCGGATCCTTGGCGCTATCGCGGCACAGGTACGGCTCATCGCTCTCGAAGGTGTGGAGCGCGATGCCGGCCTTCGATCCGGGCGTGAGGATCTGGTCGGGGAGCGTGACGGTCAGCCCCTCGACGATGTGATGGGCCAGGACGAGGCCGCCGGCCTTCTTGTCCCAGAGGAAGAGCGCGCCGTGCGTGGCGCCGGTCGCGGCCAGCGCCCGCTGCATGAGCTCGCGCTCGACGGTCTCCGGCCGCGCCTCGGCCAGCGCCCGCTGCAGAGCCTCGCGCTCGAGGTCATTGCTGTTCATGAGGCCAACTCGCGGCGGCCCTCATGTTACCAATCCGCATGTCCCGCATCTATCGCTCGCTGCCGCCGAAGGGGACGCGCCTCGCGATCGCGTTCTCGGGCGGCCTCGACACGCGCTGTGCCGTGGCGTGGCTGAACGAGCAGGGAATGGACGTCCACTGCTACACCGCCGACCTGGCGCAGCCCGACGAGGCCGACCCGAACGACATCCCGCCGATCGCGACCGAGCACGGCGCGAAGGCGGCGCGGATCCTCGACTGTCGCGACGGCCTCGTGCGCGAGGGACTGATCGCGATCCAGTGCGGCGCGTTTCATCTGTCGGTGGGCGGCAAGAAGTACTTCAACACCACGCCGCTCGGGCGCGCGGTGACGACGACGGCGATCGTGCGCGCGATGGTCGACGACGACGTGCACGTCTTCGGCGACGGGTCGACGCACAAGGGCAACGACATCCAGCGCTTCTACCGCTACGGCATCCTCGTCGACCCGACGCTGCGCATCTACAAGCCGTGGCTCGACAGCGCGTTCGTGAAGGCGTTCGGCGGGCGCACCGAGATGGCGCAGTACCTCGAGAAGATCGGCAAGCCGTACAAGACCGGCGTCGAGAAGGCGTACTCGACCGACGCGAACCTGCTGGGCGCGACGCACGAGGCCAAGGACCTCGAGCGCCTCGACAGCGGGATGCGCATCGTCGAGCCGATCATGGGCGTCGCGTTCTGGAAGCCGAGCGTGGCGATCGCGGCGGAAGAGGTGACGGTCGGGTTCGAGCAGGGCCAG
This sequence comes from Kofleriaceae bacterium, assembly GCA_035525615.1. Lineage (GTDB taxonomy): Bacteria > Myxococcota_A > Polyangia > Haliangiales > Haliangiaceae > UBA2376. The sequence goes on from DATLEB010000253.1 coordinate 58,701, forward strand.
CCCGCGACGATCAACGGCAAGCGCTTCGACTCGCTGTACGAGCTGTTCGTCGAGGCCAATCGCATCGGCGGACGGCACGGGCTCGGCATGAGCGATCAGATCGAGAACCGCGTGATCGACGCGAAGAGCCGCGGCATCTACGAGGCGCCGGCGATGGCGCTCTTGCACGTCGCGTACGAGCGTTTGTTGTCGGCCATCCACAACGAGAACACGCTCGACCTGTACGCGACGATGGGACGCCGGCTCGGGCGCTTGCTGTACGAGGGCAAGTGGTACGACCCCGAGTCGTGTCTGTTGAAGGACGGGTTGACGCGCTGGGTCGCGCCGTCCGTGACCGGCGAGGTCACGCTCGAGCTGCGCCGCGGCGACGACTACACGCTGGTGTCGACGCGCGCGCAGCACATGAGCTACGGCCCCGACAAGCTGTCGATGGAGCGCGTCGAGGAGCCGGCGTTCACGCCCGAGGACCGCATCGGCGCGCTGGAGCTGCAGAACCTCTCGGTCGGGGACAATCGCGACCTCCTCTTGCACCACCTGTCGAGCCTGCGACAGCTGGCGTCGCAGGGGGACCCGCTGCCGCGCTTGCTCGGCGCCGACGACGACGACGCGAAATAGCGCTACAACACCGGGCATGCGAAGCATCCCGGTTCGTACGCTCGTCGTCGCGTCGTTGGTGGTCGGTTGTGGTGGCAAGAGCAAGGGGCCCGATGGGCCACCGCCCAACGATCAGGTCGAAGGCGATCTGGTCGGCACCGACGAGCCGTACCGCTCGGCGCCGCTCGACAAGGGCGACCCCGCGGGGCCGCCGGTCGCGAAGGCGAAGCCGGTGACGGAGACGTTCCACGGGGTGAGCGTCGCCGATCCCTATCGCTGGCTCGAGGAGGAGTCGACGGACACCAAGGCGTGGAGCGACGGTCAGAACGACCACGCGCGCGCCATCCTCGACAAGCTGCCGGGGCTGAACGTGCTCGGCGAGGAGATCCGCGCGTACATCGCGGCGCCGATCACGCGCTACGGCGGGTTCACGCCGGCGGGCGGCAAGCTCTTCGCGTCGCGCAAGCTGCCCGACAAGGAGCAGCGCGAGCTCGTGGTGATGGACGCGCCCGAGCAGGCGGCGGAGGCGAAGCTCGTGCTCGACCCCGCGGCCGGCGGTGACAAGACGCGCTACTTCGACTGGTTCGAGCCGTCGCCCGACGGGAAGCTCGTGGCGCTGTCGATCTCGACCGGAGGCAGCGAGGCCGGGTCCTTGTACATCGTGGATCTCGACGGCAAGACCGTGGAGCCGGTGATCGACGGCGTGCAGCGCGGCACCGGCGGCGGCGACGTGGCATGGACGCCCGATTCGAAGGGCATCTACTACACGCGCTATCCGCGCGCCGGCGAGAAGCCCGAGCAGGAGCGCGACTTCTGGATGCAGCTCTGGTTCCACGAGCTCGGCACGCCGGTCGAGCAGGATCGCTACGAGCTCGGCAAGGACTTCCCGCAGATCGCCGAGGTGCGCGTCGACGTCGACGAGAAGGGCACCGCGCTGGTCGTGGTGCAGAAGGGCGACGGTGGCATCTACCAGCACTACGTGAAGGAGGCCAAGGGCAAGGCGGCGGGGACGTGGCGCCAGATCAGCGACTGGGACGACGAGGTCACGAACGTGGCGTTCGGGCCGGCCGGCGATCTGTGGATGGTGAGCACCAAGGGCGCGCCGCGCGGCAAGCTGCTGCGGATGCCGGCGAACGGCACGCTCGCCAAGGCGAAGGTCGTGGTGAAGGAAGCGAAGGAGTCGATCATCGCCGAGTTCGGCGACCAGGCCGCGGCCGTGACGAAGGACCGCGTGTTCCTCGCGTACCAGACCGGCGGCCCGACGACGATCCGCGCGTTCACGCACGCCGGCAAGGCGGCGAAGCAGCCGCAGCTGCCGGACGTGTCGGGCAACTACATCGTCCCGAAGCCGCTCGGCGCCGACATGCTCGTGTACTCGGAGTCGTTCGTGGTGCCGGGCAAGTGGTACCGGCTGGCGACGGCGACCGGCAAGGTGACCGCGATCGACGCGGTGTCGCCGCTGCCGCCGGTGTCGCTCGACGACTTCGAGGTGCACCGCGAGATGGCGACGTCGGCCGACGGCACGCAGGTGCCGGTCAACATCGTGTGGAAGAAGGGCGCGCCCAAGGACGGCTCGGTGCCGTGCCTCGTGACGGGCTACGGCGGCTACGGCATCTCGCTGGCGCCCGGGTTCGCGGGCGGCGGCTATCCGCTGCTGAAGCGCGGCGTGTGCTTCGTGCTCGTGAACACGCGCGGCGGCGCCGAGTTCGGCGAGGCGTGGCACCAGGCCGGCATGCTGACCAAGAAGCAGAACGTGTTCGACGACTTCGCGGCGGCGATCGACTACCTGCACGCGCAGAAGTACACGTCGCCGGAGAAGACCGTGATCATGGGTGGCTCGAACGGCGGCTTGCTGATGGGCGCGATGCTCACGCAGCACCCGGAGAAGATGAAGGCCGTGGTCTCGCAGGTCGGCATCTACGACATGATGCGCGTCGAGCTGTCGCCGAACGGGCTCTACAACACGACCGAGTTCGGCACGGTGAAGGACCAGGGGCAGTTCCGCGCGCTGGTCGGTTACTCGCCGTATCACCGCATCGTGAAGGGCACGAAGTTCCCGGCGACGCTGATGACGACGGGTGCGAACGACCCGCGCGTGTCACCGTGGCAGTCGCGCAAGATGGTCGCGGCGATGCAGGCGGCGCAGGGCGGCGACGCGCCGATCCTCCTGCGCACGAGCAACACGTCGGGCCATGGCCAGGGCATGGCGATGTCGGAGCGCATCGGGCAGACCGCGCACGTCGACGCGTTCATCCTGTGGCAGCTCGGCATCTCGGCGAAGTAGTGGCCGCGAAGCGGCGGACGGCGCCGAAGCCGGCCGCGCCAAAGGCGGCCGCGCGGAAGGTCCCCGGCCTCGGGACGCTCCGGTTCAAGCACGGGGCGTGGGTGAGCGCGGCGGTGCCGGTGGCGTTCTTCGCCGGCAAGCGGCTGCCGTTCTCGATCGAGGTCGACGACGACGCCAGCGGCGGCGACGCGTTCGGCCCCGAGGTCGCGGCGGCGGTCGCGGCGTTCCTGGCGCTCGACGAGGCCGACCGGGTGAGCGCGACCAAGGCGGTCTTCGCCAGCTACGTGGAGATGGTGAAGCTCATCGGGGACGTCGCCGAGCTGGGCCCGCTGCCGAAGTCGCGCGCCGGCGAGATCTGGAAGTCCGTGATGCCGATGGAGATCCGCGTGGTCCGGCGGAGCAGCGACCGCAAGCGCGCCGACCGCGACGTGTACGTGCTCGCCAGCAGCGAGATCGAGTGGGAGCCCGAGCACGGCCTGCAGCTGAGCTTTCACCGCGGCGCGAAGCTGGTGCGTGTGAGCGAGCAGGACGGCCACGCGCGCGAGGAAGACGCGTGACTCGCTCCGTGCGTCCCTTGCTCCGCGGATTCTGCCGCCGCTCGCAGACCCGAGCGCCGTCGGGCTCAGCGCGGTCGCACTAGAGCGTCTTGCGCGCCGACGTGCTCGGCCGGCGTCATCGGCCGCAGTCGAACGGTCGCGAGGTCGTCGCTCATGCTTGCGCCGCGAAGACTGTCACACGCGAGCAGCGCGCGGCTCGCGGGCTCACGGGCTCGCGTCGAGCGCGGGGCACGAGCGTGCACGATCCCCGCGCCGGCTGACCTGCGAGCGAAGCACGAGGACCGGTGCTGCCGCCCGCGTCATACCGGCGCCCCTATCGAGCGGGAGCCAAGCGCGCCCCCTCGCGCCGTCGCCCGCGGGTCAGCCGCCCGCGTCGTGGGCACCCGCGCTGGTCCCGCGCTCGACCACCAGCGCGCGTCGAGCACGCGCAGATCACGCGCTCGATCAGCGGACGCACGTCGAGCGAAAGGCTGTTCGCGAACGAGCGCCGCGCCGGCGCCCTTATCGAGCGGTGCCCCCTTCGCAATGATCGCGCCGTTTCTCGACGACGATTGTCGGACGACCGTGTTATCTGCCTTTTCAAGTTTTCGAGTTTCTCGTCGAGAAAGCGGTGGGCGATGACGCGGGAGGAACGAGTCAGCAGAGGGAGAACGCGCGGTGCGGGGCGGGATCGGAAGGCACGTGGCACCGGAAAGGCCGCGGCGAAAGGCGGGGCGGGGCAACTGAAGCTGCTGGGCGTGCCGCATCGGCCGCCGAGGAATGGCCACTGGCACGGCGGGCGACGCGAAGGTGCGGGGCGGAAGCCGAAGGACGGAGCGCGCGCGGGCGTGCCGCATCGACGGCGCGAGCGGCAGACGCCGGACGTGCCGTTGCACGTGACGTTGCGGTTGGTCGATGGCCTTCCGCGGCTCCGGACGGGCGATGCAGCGCTTCATGATCAGCTTCGCGAAGAACCTGAACCGCGAGCTCGGCCGGCGAGGCACGGTGTTCGCCGACCGCTATCACACCGAGCGGCTCGAGACGCCGGCACAAGTGAAGAACGCGCTGGCGTGCTGGCGTACGTGCTCGGCAACTGGCGGAAGCACGGCGAGGGTCGTGGCGTCGAGGGATCGCAGCCGCGCACCGATCGGTTCTCGACCGGGCCGTCTTCGACGGCTGGGAGACGGGACCGCCGCCGCAGGTGTTCTTTCGCAAGGATCTGCCGTTTCCTGACGACGGTCCGTTCCCGCTCCGGTTCGCGACGTCCTGGCTGCTGACGAAGGGGTGGAAGAAGCACGGGCTGTTGTCGCCCTGGCATCGGCCCGGGCCGCGCAAGGTCGCGCCTCGAGCTCGGGCCTGACGTCAGCGCCGTGACGGCGCTGGATCAGCAGCCGGCAGGCGCCCACGTGGGCGCGTAGTCGCCGTAGTTCGTCACGTACTCCGCGGCGAAGTCGCGGTTGGGGCAGAGCGGGTTCGACTGATGGAGGCAGTCGAAGTCGTGATCGATCTCGAACATGAGCGGGTCGGCGGGGAGGTCGATGCCGGCGCCGCGCTGGACCGGGACGACGTCGGCGGGCGCGAGGAAGAAGTGGCCCTGCGCGGTGGGCGGCTTCGAGCCGCCGAGCTCGATGGGGCCGAGGCACGAGAGGCCGGTGTCGGTCTCGTCGCTCGCCGTGAACGGGTCGTGCGGGCCGGCGAGATCTTCGGTGTGGAGCCACGTCGACTGCGCGCCGTCGGTGATCGTGCGTGTGCCGTTCCACGTGCCGGCCAGCGCCGCGTGCAGGCGCGGGCTGATGGTGAGGAAGAGGCGGTTGTTCTCGGCGCCGCCGCAGGTGGTGCCGTTCGCGCCGCCGCCGAGGATGAGCTTCGTGGCGGTGACCTCGACGACCATCGGCGTGCCGTCGCCCAGATGCGAGATCCACAGCCGGTGCGTGAGCGTCAGGAACACGGCCTTGCGGCTCGCGTCGAGGCTGGCCCAGCGCGCGCACACGTCGGCGCCGGTGCCGAGCGCCGCATTGCCGCGAAACAGGCGATCGCGATGCTCGGCGAGCGTGGCCGCGCCCGCCGCATCGCCACCACCCGCCGCGTCCCCGCCGCCGGCCGCGTCACCACCGCCTGCCGCATCACCACCGCCTGCGTCGCCCTCGCCCGCCGCGTCGACGCCGCTGCCGTCGTCATCGCTGGCGCCGCCATCGCCGCCGCACGCGACGAGCGCGCACGCAGCAACCACGCACGCAGCAAAGGTGCTCGCTTCGGAGGAACGCGCTGCCCGCGCGCGCACAGCGAACGTGCTCGCTTCGACCGCTCGCGCGGCCCAAACGCACACTGCGTCGCTCGCGGCGGACCCTCGCACGCCGACGACTCTACGCTCGGCGATCGCGGCAGGTCTTTCTCGCGCTTACGCAGCCCACATCGCAGTGCCGCATCGCCGAACGCAATGCCTCCTGATTACCAGCAACTCTCCTCGGTTGCGACCCAGGAGAGTGTCCCCATCTCCGCTACGCTCCGCGATCGCCGCGAAACTTTCTCGCGCTTACGCAGCCCGCATCGCAGTCCGCGATCGCCGACACAATGCCTCCTGATTCGTCAGTAATTCTCGCCTGTTGCGACCCAGGAGAGTGACCCCTTTCCGGGGCCGCTCAGAAATCCGTCTGCACTCCCAGGCCGCCGCCGAAGCGGCCAGCGCCGTCGCGCGAGCCGTACGAGAGAGCGCCGCGCACGGTCACCGACGGGGTCGCGCGGTAGCCGGCGTCGTACTTGATGTAGAGGCCGTTGGAGGAGACCTGCGCGTCGGGAAGATCGGTGCGCACGATCGCGGCGCCCATGAGCACCGGCCACGCGGTGTCCCACTGCAAGCGGACGAAGGCCGTCGGGCCGAGGTCGTCGAGCATCTCGCCGCCGACCGACACGTTCGAGCGCCACGGCTTGCCCAGGATGACGGCGCCGCCGAGGCCACGCAGGAACCCCTCGTCGGAGACGCCGAGCGCGAGCTTGCCGTCGACGAAGACCGACGGATACGCGCGCACCCGCACCGCGGCGAAGCCGTAGCGGCCGAGCGCGATCTGCTCCTGCGCGCCGAGGCCGTCGGAGTCGGGGGTGCGGCCCCAGATCGAGCCGAAGCCGAAGCCCACCGAGTGCAACGTGCGCGACACGCGATGGGTCCACTGCAGCTCGGCGCGCACGAACGCATCGGCGTTGCCGTAGCGGTTGCCGAAGTCGTGGCCATCGACGTCGAGCGCCACCGACTCGCGCCGGTTGCCGAGACGCACGTCGTCGAGCTGCTCGAGGCGGTCGATGAGCGTCGGCTCGATGCGGATCGGCTGCGGCGCGTCGGCCGACGCGAAGTGCGAGACCTCGCCATTGCCGTCGGTGGTGGCGCCGACGATGTAGTACTCGGCGCCGGGCGGCGTGATGGCCTCGGCCGGGATCGTGGCGAACCAGCCGCCGGCCGACGACTGCTCGAACGCCGCGTCCTGCCACGCGCCGCCGCGGCTACGGTAGCGCGCGAGCAGCGCGGGCTCGGCCCACGCGCCGTCGATGACGGCCACGATCTCGACGGGCTCGCCGGGCGTCGCCTCGGCGACAGGGACGTGCAACACGGTGGCGCGTGCCGGGCCTTCGGCCGCGACCGGCGCCGCCGCGCGTGGAGGCGTTACCGCCGGCTTGCTGCCGGAGCCCGTCGCCGCATACGGATCGACGACCTGCGCCGCGGCCGGCGAGGCGCACGCCAGGAGGATGAATGTGGTGAGCGTCTTGTTCATGATGATCCTCACCAGTCGAAGTTGAGGCCGAGGCCGCCGGAGAAGCCGGCGTGGTCGATGTCGCGCGCCTGATACGACAGACGCACCGACGGGTAGACCCAGCTCATGCCACGCCAGCCGACATCGCTGACGAGGCGCACGCCGAAGTCGGTGGTGACGGGCAGGTCGGTGACCTGCACGGCGAGCTTCACCGGCACCACGGGCGCCGGCGTCCAGTGGTACGCGGCCTCGAACAGCGTGCCGACCTGCGACGTGAAGCCGAGACCGATCTGCAGGTTC